>JAHJJH010000199.1 GCA_018823105.1 Verrucomicrobiota bacterium
GGCGGGCGCCCCCGCCGAAGGAGGGGAGCGCATGACCGAAACGGGAAAAGATCGCCCCTGTGTCTTTTTCGACCGGGACGGCATTGTCAACCGGTCGCCCGGCGCCGGCTACGTGGAGCGCGTGGAGGACTTTCATCTGCTGCCGGAATTCGTCGAAGCCCTGCGCGTCGTCCAGGCCCGCGGCTACGAGGCCGTCATCGTCACCAACCAGCGCGGCGTGTCGTTGGGCCGGCTCACCGAGGCCACCCTCGACGACATTCACCGCACTCTGAAGGAGCAACTCCGGTCGCGCGGCCTGGCGTTGCGCGATATTTTCTTCTGCACGGCGGATGACGACGCGCACCCGGACCGGAAGCCGAATCCCGGCATGCTCCTCGCCGCCGCACGGCGGCATCATCTGGACCTCGCGCGCTCCTGGATGGTGGGAGACAACGAGCGCGACGTGGAAGCCGGCCGCCGGGCCGGCTGCCGCACGGTGCGGGTCGGGTCGGCGGGCCAACAGAGCGCCGCCGATTTCCGCCTGGCCGGCCTGGACGAGCTTCCGGGCTTCCTGTCCGCCCACCTGTAGTCGGAAGGTTCACTAGAGTCTTTAGCGATAGAGGAAGAACGAAGGTCTTGGGTGAGAGGGCGTTTGTAGGGCCGCCGCTTGCGGCGCGCCGATTTCTCGGCCTTGCGCGAGCGCAGGCCCTACACTGTTCGCCAAAGATGCAGCAGTTCATGCCGAAGCGAGGCTTCTCCCTTGCCGACGGTGCGGGCGCGGATTATAGTGCCGAATCAACGGGAGCGAATATGGCCACGGAGCGGCTGGAACAGTACTTGGAGACCGTCGTGCAGGCGGCGAGACGCGTGGACCTCCGGACGGTCGAGCGATTCATTGACTTGCTGGAAGCCGCGTACCGGGAGGACCGCGCGGTGTATGTCATCGGCAACGGCGGGAGCGCCGCCAACGCCTCCCATTTCGCCGAGGATCTCTCCATGGGCGCGATGCCCGACCTGGAAGGCAAGCGATTCCGGGTGTTGAGCCTGACCGACAACACGTCCTTCATCACGGCGCTGGCCAACGATAAGGGATACGACCGTATCTTCGACCTGCAGTTGCGTCAGTTCGCGCGGAAAGGAGACCTGCTCGTCGTCATCAGCGGCTCCGGCAACAGCCCCAACGTCGTGCGCGCGGCCGAGTACGCCCGGTCGCTCGGGATGATCGTGGTGGCCGTCACGGGCTTTGACGGCGGAAAGATGAAAAGCCTGGCCGACCTGAACGTCCACGTGCCGCATCCCCACATGTGCCGCACCGAGGCCATTCATGCGATCCTGCTGCACCTGACGGCCGACCTGCTGCGCGAACGGCTGATCGGGCCGGTCGCGCCGCCCGCCACCCCGTCCCGCAAACGATAGAGGTGGACGATCCTTTCACCATGTCCTCCAAGCAAAAAACCGTTCACACGCCCGTGAAAAGCCGATTCACGTCCGTCGGGTTGGTGATCGGCCTCATCCTGGTTGTCGGGTTGCTGTTGCGCACCGTGCGGCTGGGCTTCACCCTGCTCTGGATCGACGAGTTGAACGTGTTCTGGAACTCGAGCCTGCCGCGCGGCCTCTCGGACATCCTGCGGGACACGATTTTCAACGTGTTCCAGTCGAGCACGGGCGAACACATGCCTTTCCAGTACCTCTGGCTCAACAGCTTCATCCGCCTCTACCAGGCGCTCGGTTGGCCGCCCGGCAGCGCCCTGGTCCGGCTCCCCTTCGCCCTGCTGGGATTCCTGTCCCTCTGCGTGCTCTATCCCGCGGCCCGGCGCTGGTATGGCCGGGACACGGCCGTGTGGACCCTGTTGCTGACGGCCCTCTCCTTTTTCCATGTCTACCAAAGCCGGGATGCCACCAGCTACGGACCGCTGATGTTCTTCATGGCGCTGCAGTTGTACGGCCTCGCGGGATGGGTGCGGTCGGAAGTTGTGCGGAAGAGGGATCGCTTCGCCTTTGTCGCGGGAACGTTCGGGATGCTGGCGACCCATCTCTCGGCCTGGTTTTTCCTGGGGGTCGAGGGACTCCTCCTGCTGGGGCGCGCGATCGTGATCCGGCTCCGGGCACAGGACAAGGTATCCTGGCGCGCCGAGGTGATCGGCGGCCGCTTCGAGCCGGCGGCGTGGCTGGTCCTCTGCGCCCTGCCGTTCCTGATCGTCGTCTATCGCGCGCTAACGGTTTTCCAGCCGTCGGGGCTCAAGGAGGACGTGGAGGTCACGACCCTCTCGTTCACCTTTCTCCGTTACCAACTGGCCCATTTCGGATGGGGCTTGAGCGGCGGCCGGCTTCTGGGATTCGGCCTGGTCCTGCTGTCCGGGGCGGTGGCCCTGCTCCGTGACCGGGCGTCGCGGGGCCGCGGGGCGGCGCACCTGGCCCTCCTGCTGGTCCCAGCGGTCCTGCTTTTCCTGGCGCCGCATGCGCAGGTGTTCCCGCGCTACATGACGGTTTGCTTTGTGCCGCTCATGGGGGTCGCCGGGCGCGGGGCGGCGTGGTCGGTCGAGCAGGCCCGGCGGCTCCTCCGTCTGCCCGAGCGCCTGCAGTGGGCGCCGGTCGTCTTCCTGGTCCTGTTCGTGGTGGGCTGGCAGGTTCGGCCGCTGGGCGAAATTTTCAAGTTGCGCACCAAGCTGATGCCCATCCCCCAATTAATCACGTGGCTGGAGACCACGTTGCCGGAAAACGGCCTGTATGTATGGCAATCGGGTTTCAACCTGCGGGATGTCCCCGGGGGCTATCCCGTGCGCGGCCGGCACGCCGCTTTTGCGACGATGCATTCGGGGTCCATCAAGGCTTCCCCTGCCGCGGAACAGTGGGGCCCGTTCGCCCGCTCCATTTTCCAGCGGTTTCCGCTGGCGGCTTTCCTGGCCACCGATTTTCCCGATCCGCCCGCATCCGGTCCGTGGGCTTGGATCGGAACGGATTTCGCGCGCCGGGAGGTGATTCGAAACGAAAGCCTGGAAAGCCTCCACCGTTATGGATTCTGTCATTCCGGGAGCGTCTATCCTTCCAACATTAATATCGTGTGCTACTACAACAAGCCGGAGGACCTGCCCGCGCGGCAGGGGTCCGACGGCCGGCCCTTCCTGGCCTATCCGGAGGGGCCGGGCTGGCAGTATCCGCAGTCTCGTGATGGGGCCCTGTTCGCCTCGCCCAATCCCTCCGCCGTCCTGCGGGTGCGCCATCTGTCCCGCGACGCACAGGCCGCGCGGGTGGTGCTCGAGGGCGTCGTGCAGGCCACGGGAAGTCTCCGGGTGACCGGGCCGGACGGGAAGCTCTTGAATAAAACCCTCCAACCCGCTAATCACCTCAAGGAGGAACTGGGTCCGTTCCTGTTTCCGCCCGGCGACCAGGACGTGCGGATCGAGTTCTGGCCGGCCCGCGAGGCCGCGCTGTTACTGTATTCGTTCCAGGTCGTGCCGGTGGCGGAGGGGGCGGTCCCGGCGGAGGAGTCCCGATAAAGGAGTTGGGCATGGCGGAAAGCAAAATTCTGGATCTGGATAAACTGGCGGCCGTGGTGACGGAAGCCCGGGCGCAGGGCAAGGTGGTGGTCCATTGCCACGGCGTCTTCGACCTTCTTCACATCGGCCACATCCGCTACTTCGAGCAGGCCCGGCAGATGGGCGACCTGCTGATCGTCACGCTGACCCCCGACGGGTACGTGGACAAGGGCCCCCATCGGCCGGCCTTCAACGAGGAACTGCGCGCGGAAGCCATCGCCTCGCTCTCCTGTGTGGACTACGTGGCGTTGAACCGGTGGCCGACGGCCGAGGAAACGCTGCGGCTCCTGCGGCCCGACATTTACGTGAAGGGCGCCGAGTTCAAGGACACCGCCAGCGACATGACCGGCAAGATCGGCCGCGAGGAAAAGGTCATCCATGAAATCGGCGCCCGGCTGGCCTTCACGGAGGACATCGTTTTCAGCTCCAGCCACCTCATCAACACCCACATGTCCCTCTTCCCCGTCGAGGTGAAGGAATACCTGCAATTGTTCAAGTCCCGCTACACGTTGGACCAGGTCCTGCAGGCCATCAACCGGTTGAGCGATCTCAAGGTGCTGGTCATCGGCGATACGATCATTGACACCTACGTCTATTGCGAGGCGATCGGCAAGTCGTCCAAGGACCCCGTGCTGGCCCTGCGGCACCAGTCCGAGGACAGCTTTGCCGGCGGGGTGCTGGCGGTGGCGAACCACGTCGCCAACTTCGCCGGCCGGGTCGAGCTGTTCTCCGTGCTGGGGACGGAAAACAGCCGCCAGGATTTTGTTACTTCCAGCCTGGCCCCGAATGTCACGCCACACTTTTTCATGCATCCCGGCGCGCCGACCATCGTCAAGCAGCGCTTCCTGGAGGGCTACTCGCTGACGAAGCTGATGGAGGTCTATTACATGGACGAGGCCGGGATCCCGGAGGAGACCGTGCGAGAAGTCGTGACCGCGCTGCGGGGCCGGGTGCGCGAATTCGACATGGTCGTCGTGGCGGACTACGGGCACGGCATGATGGCCGAGCCGATCCGCCGCCTGCTCTGCGAGGAGGCCCGTTTCCTCGCGGTCAATACACAGGCCAACGCCGGCAACCGTGGCTTCAATACCATCACGCGGTATCCCCGCGTGGACTTCGGCTGCATCGCCGAGCACGAGATGCGCCTGGAAATGCGCGATGCCCAGGGCGAGCTGCGCCCGATGATCGAGAAACTGGCGCCCGGGCTCCAAGCCAAGGTCTTCGTCGTGACCCGCGGCAAGAAGGGCGCACTGATCTGGAACGCCGACGGCGAATTCATGATCGTGCCGGCCTTCGCCATGAAGGTCGTGGATCGGGTGGGTGCGGGGGATGCCTTCCTGTCCGTGGCGGCCCTGGCTGCTTGCATCGGGGCGCCGTCGGAGCTGCTGGGCCTGCTCGGCAACGTGGCCGGCGCCCAGGCCGTCGAGATCATCGGCAACAAGAAGGCCATCGACAAGTTGAAGATACAGAAAACCATCGTTTCCATGCTCAAGTAAGCCATGCACGCCGAGGACCAGAGTCGCCCTGCGCCGGACCTGTTTGACCGCAGCCGGCTGCATCTGAAGCCGCTCGCCGAGCGAAAGCACGACCTTGGGCTGGACGTCGTGAAGCCCCTGGAGCGCGTGCTGTGCATCGAGCAGGGTCTCCGGGAGACCGCCCGGCGCATCCTGGAGGCCCGGGCCGCCGGGGCTTCCGTGGTCCTGATGATGGGTGCGCACGTCCTGCGGGACGGGATGCAGCGCTACCTGCTGGACTTGCTGGAGCGACGGATGCTCTCCCTCGTCGCCCTGAACGGGGCCGGGCTGATCCATGATTTCGAACTGGCGCTGGTGGGTCAGACCACGGAGAGCGTGGCGCGTTACATCGCCGACGGCCAGTTCGGCCTGTGGACGGAGACGGGCCGCATCAACGACCTGGTCAACGCCGCCGCTCGCAACGGGCTGGGCCTGGGCGAGGCCGTGGGGGCGGCCATCGCGGAGGGCGCTTTCCCGCACAAGGACGTGAGCCTGCTGGCCGCCGCCTACCGCCTGGGCATCCCGGTCACGGTCCACGTCGGCATCGGGTACGACATCGTCCATGAGCACCCCAACTGCGACGGCGCCGCGTGGGGCGCCGTCAGCTACACGGATTTCCTCCGCTTCACGAGAGTGATCGAAGGGCTAGAGGGCGGCGTGGTGATGAACTTCGGCAGCGCGGTCATGGCGCCCGAGGTGTACCTGAAGGCGCTGGCCATGGCGCGCAACGCGGCCCGCCCGGAGGGGCGTCGCATCGCGCGGTTCACGACCCTGGTCTGCGACCTGCACGAGCTGCCTCCCGATTTCCATGCGGAGGCCTCGCGCGAAACCGCGGGCTATTATTACCGCCCCTGGAAGACCATGCTGATCCGCACCGTGGCCGACGGCGGCGAGAGCTTCTACGTCCGCGGCCGCCATGCCCAGACCCTCCCGCAACTGTGGAGCGCGCTGATCGAACTGGAGGCCGCCCGCGCCCGTTCTCAACCGTAACGCCCGCAGGCCTCCTCTCCCTGAAAAACCATAGGTGGGCCGCGCGCTCCATCGCGCGGCAAACCGTGCGCGGAGCGCCCGGTCCACCAATGGGCTTTTTACTCCTGTGAGGCCTGTTTCATACCCACTCCCGGACAGTCCGAAGAACAACGACTTTCGTGAATCAGACCTCTGCAGATTGGGCCCGCCCGGAAAAGACCTTGTTCGGCCCTGCCCCCCGGCGGTATCGTATCCCTTGGGCAGACGGTCCTCTATGAGCCCCGGCCAATACATGTCGCAGACACAGCAGCAAAGGCTGCAAATGGTGCTGGCGCCCCAGTTGCGCCAGTCCCTCGCGCTGCTCCAGGTGCCGATCCTCGAATTGCGGACGCTCGTCCAGGAGGAGATGCAGCAGAATCCCACGCTGGAGGAGGAGCCCGTTGCCACCACCCCCGTCGAGATCGAGCCGCCCGCGGCCGCGCCGGAGAAGCCCAAGGAACTCGATTTCAAGGAGGAGTTTGAGGTCCTGGCCCGCCTGGACGACGAATGGCGGGAGTATTTCCAGCAAGATCAGGCCGCGCATCCCTACACGGCCGAGGACGCGGCGCGGCGCCAGCATTTTTTTGACTCGCTGACCCAGCCGGAGTCGCTTCAGGAGCACTTGCGCAACCAGTTGACCATGACCGACCTTTCGGCCGAGAATCGGCGCGTGGCCGAGATGCTGGTGGGCAGCATCAGTGACGACGGCTACCTGATTACGCCCCTCGAGGACCTGGCTCAGAACACGGGATTCGCCCTGGGCCGGCTGCGGGAGCTGTTGCACGTCATCCAGGAGTTTGATCCGATCGGGGTGGGGGCGGGGGACCTTCGGGAGTGCCTGTTGTTGCAGCTGCACCGGCTGGGCAAGGGGGATTCCGTGGCGGCGTCGGTGGTGCGGGATCACCTGGACGATCTCGGCGCGCGGCGCTATGCGCAGATTGCCCGGGCGCTCAGCCTTCCGCCGGAAGCGATCCAGGACGCGGCGCGTTTTATTTCCACCCTGGAGCCGCGGCCCGGCCGGCTGTTCAGCGCCGAGTCGGCGAACTACGTGCTTCCCGAGGTGTCCGTTCAGAAGGTCGGTGATGACTATACGGTGGCGCTGGACCGCGATTCCGTCCCCCACCTGTTCATCAGCAAGCACTACCGGCAGTTGATGGAGAACCCGGACACGCCCGATGACGTCAAGGAGTACATCCGCGACAAAATCCGCGCCGGCACGTTCCTGATCAAGAGCATTTACCAGCGGCAGCAGACCATCTATCGGATCGCCTTCGAGATCGTGCAGGTTCAGCGGGAATTTTTCGAGCGCGGGGTCACGCGCCTGAAACCCCTGACCATGGCGGTAATCGCGGGGAAGCTGGGCATTCACGAGACCACGGTCAGCCGGGCCATTGCCAACAAGTACATGCAGACCCCGCGCGGCATGTTCGAGCTGAAATACTTTTTCACGCCCGGCTTCACCACCCGTGACGGCAAAGAGATCTCGAACAAGACCATCAAGGATGCCCTCGCTCACTTCGTGGCCAGGGAGGACCCGGCGGCGCCGCTTTCGGATCAGGCGATGGTGGCCATGCTCAAGGAGCAGGGGGTCACGGTGGCGCGCCGGACCATCGCCAAGTACCGCGACGAACTGCGCATCCTGCCCTCGCACCTGCGCCGCTCGGGGTGATGGCCGGCTTCAACGAAGCCGGCTACAGCATCTGTAGCCGGGCCCGTTGGTCCCGGCATGATTCGCCGCACACCGTGCAGCTCACCATGTAGTGCGCCACGGGGTGGCGTGGGGGAGCGGCATTTTTTTCAGGTCGCGTTGCCCAGGATGATGCGGAATCCCGGCAGCGCGCCGATGATGGCCAGGATGTTCTGGGGCTGCAGGGGCTTGATGACGTAGTGCTGCACGCCCTGGCGGCGCCCGAACTCGATGTCCTTCTCGTAGTCCGACGTACTGATCACGATCAGCGGGATTTCGCGCAGGCGGGCATCCGCCTGGATCCGGGTGATCAGTTCGCGGCCGTCCATGCCGGGGAGATTCAGATCCACCAGAACGAAGAGCGGCGGGGGACACTTCTCGCGGTCCGTGTAGGCGCCCTGGTGGTTCAGATATTCCCAGGCCTCCTGCCCGGACCGGACGATGTCTACGGGGTTCCAGACATTGGCTTTGCTGAAGGAGCGCTGGGCCACCAGCGCGTCGTCGTGGTCGTCCTCGACCAGCAGGATCCGAGAGGTTTGCACCGTGATGCTAGGCATAACCGCCTCCTGAATTGAGTTGTTCCGACGGGTTCAGATCTCCGGATGCCTCGGCGGCGGGTTCCTTGGGCAGCCGGATCCAGAACGTGCTGCCGACCCCCGCTTCCGAGTCCACGTCAATGGTGCCGCCGTGCTGGCGCACGATCTTCCGGCAAAGCGCCAGGCCGATACCGGTGCCTTCGTATTCCTCGCTGGTATGCAGCCGCTTGAAGGGCAGGAAGATGCGGCGGGCGTCCTCGCGGCTCATGCCGATCCCGTTGTCCCGGACGCAGATCTTCCACGCATCCGGCTCCTCTTCGGCGCCCACTTCCGCGCGCGGCTCCGGCTTGTCGTTGAACTTGAGGGCATTCCCGATGAGGTTCTGAAAGAGCTGGATCAAACGGGTCTCGTCACCGTGGACCACGGGCAGCGGGCCCATGGTCAGCACCGCGTTCCGTTCGACGAGGCGATGGGACAGGTTGTCTTTCACGATGTCCAGGATGTCCTTCAGGTCAACGGGCTTCAGGGCCAGGCCGTCGGAATCCAGCCGCGCCAGCGTCAGCACATCCTTGATCAGGCGCCGCATCTGCTGGGCCGATTTGTAAAGCACGGAAATGTAGTACCGGCCCGATTCGTCCACCTGGGAGGCGTAGTCCTCGATGAGGAGTTGGGCGAAACTCTCGATTTTCTGGAGGGGGGCCTGCAGGTCGTGCGAGGCCACGTAGGCGTATTCCTCCAGCGACGCGTTGGATTCGCGCAGCCGCTGCTCCGTGTGCCAGAAATCCATGAAGTGGCCGATGCGGTCGGCCACGGCCATCATCAGGTCTCGCTCCATCTCGGATAGAAGGGCGCCGTCGGGATGGCCGGTCCCGTCCCGGAAGCGGATTTCCAGCGCACCCACGATCTTCCCGCGTTCGCGGATATCGAACGTTTCACGGACTTCCGATTCAAAAAGATCGTTCGAGTTGTATTCCTCCTTGCCGATCCGGATCACCGCGCAGCAGCGGAGGTCCGCTCCGCTGGCGCTGGGAAGAATGATATTGGCGGCCGCGCTCAAGGCCACGCGGGGCGATCCCTCGACGCTGTCGAACAATTTCTCCAGCGCATACAGACAGCCCAGTTCCGACATCTGCTGGCGCATCGTCTTCAGGCTCTGCCGCTGTTCTTCCTCCTGCGCAAAGCACTCCATGGCCTTGCGCGTTTTTTCCACCAGTGTGTCGCCGAACATCGCGTCGGCCGCCTTGGTCACGTAATCCGTGGCGCCCATCTGCAGGGCCTGGACCGCCAGTTCCTCGCTGCCGTGCCCCGAGAGCATGATCACCGGGAACCGCGGGCCGTCCGCCTGCAACCGCGCCAGGACCTCCGTGCCGGAAAGGCCCGGCATCTTCTGGTCCAGCAACATCACGTCGTACTCCCGCTCCGCGACCAGGCCGAGGGCCTCGTGACCGTCCTGGGCGCTGTCCACCGTGAATCCGTTCGCGGAGAAAAGGCTGCACAGGTAACGCCGGAGGGCTTCGTCGTCCTCGACGACGATCAGGCGGCTTTTCCCTTCTGTTTTTTCCGGACTCATGCGGCCTGTCTTCGGACGCCGGATGGCTTACCGGAAGCTGACCATGCGCTCTTCCGCCGTCACGTCCCGGCTGACGCCGCGGAATCCCGTGATCTCGCCCTTCTTGTTTCGAATCGGACCCGCCGTGCAATCGTGCACGGCCACGCGGCCGTCCGCCGTGAGCAGCTTCACCCGGCGGTGAAAAATGGCCGACGGGTCCGCCCCCAGGATTTTTTGGCTGTCGCCGACCATTTCCTTTTCCGCGCTGCTCAAGATGTCGAAGAAGGGTTTCCCGAGTAATTCCTTGCGAGGCCAGCCCAGCAACTTCTGCAGGGCATCGTTCGAGTACGTGAAACGCTCCTCGCTGTCGGTTTCCCAGATCCAGTCGCCCGAGCAGGTCGCAATATACTCGAACCGCTCGATGCTTTCCTGCAACGACCGCTGGGCGTCCTTGCGCTCCTCAATTTCGTCGCCTAGCGTGCGGTTGAGCGACGTGGTGTAGGACAGGATAAGCCCGAGCACCACGAACAACGCTCCCGCGCCGATGACCCAGTACATGTATTGACGCAGGACCGTGCTGAAGGCCACCTTGCCGTACTGCTCGTAGGGCGGCAGGTGCAGGTCTCGAAGGGCCTGGCGCGTGCCTTCCCGGGAATCGGGCAGGGTCCAGCCGGCCTCCAGCTTTCCTTCCGGGTCCAGGTCCGCGCGGGACGCGGCCAGGAGCAGGGCCGCCACCTGGCGCACCAGTTCGGGATCGGTTCCGGGGAGGGCCGCCAGAAGCCGCTCCGGGTACAGTTGGGTACTGACCTGGAAGGGGTAATCCCGGGCCTCGCTCGGCGAGGTGTCGGCCAGGGAAAGGATCCTGATATCCCCGAGATTCAGCCGGCCGACCGCGGCCATCTGCTCCAGGACGCCCGCCGTCACCAAGCCGGCATCGGCCGCCTTCTTCAGCACAACTTCCACCACGGTCTGGTCGTTCGGCACCAGGATAAGGTTGCCGCTGAGTTTGTTCAGATCCACCTTCCGGGTCACCAACTCGCGAAGCACGGCGAGCGTGGAGGCCATCGGATCTCCCTGGACGCCGGCCAGCGTCCGCCCCTGCAAGTCCTCGGGACGACCCAGCACCGTATCTTTTCGGCTGAAAAGAACTCCGCCGCTTTGGCACGTCCTTCGCCCCTGCGCGAAACGCTCGACGGACACCACCGGCCGGATAGGTAGGCGGGCCTCCAGTTGGATGAACTGCGCCGGGTCCATGAATACGAGCCCCGCGCCCGCTTTCTCCACCGGGGCCATCCAATTTCGGCTCGCGACTCGTGTCACTTTAAACTCGTAACCCGGCAACCGCTGCGACAGGTAGGCCGCGGTCTTTTCCAGCAGGGGAGCATTACGGAGGTCTTCACCGTGGCCGAGGGCGAGAATAGAAACGGGTTGCGCTCCGCTGCGCGCGGGCGCCGCCCACAGCAGCAAGCCGAGGCACGCACATTTCCATACCGGCCCCGACAGTTTCATGCCGGACCGAGACCCGCCACCTCGTGCAGAGGTGTGAGAGCGCGGCCTGCTAAGTGACTTGTGCATGAGACCTCCTTCTCATCCACTCAACCATTCACGCTTCCGCAACCAGTTTATCACATTTATGCGATGGATAAGCAATCCTAAATGAAAGACCTCCGCTGAAACAGGCCTCTCGGATTGCCCCCCTCCGCCGGACTCGGCGAACCGCCATGGCGCCGGTTGACCGCGCGGGATGTGTGCGGTAGCGTGGGGCTGGATGAAAGACGCGCTCGGGTCGTTCGCCTTGAGCGACGAGGACAGGCGACACCTGGCGGAAGTTTTCCGCGCGGGCGGGCCGTGCTTTGCCCAGAGCCTGCCGTTTTCCGCGCAGGCCTTCCTGGCCCTGGGGCTTCAGCGGGAGGGTTATCACCCGGTCGTCTGGGTGGCGGACAGCGCGCGCTCCCTCGATTGTTTCTATCAGGATGCGCTCGCCCTCTCCGACGACCGCGAGGAGGGTCTGGCCTGTTTTCCGGCCCGCGGGGAGGGTGGCGGGACGCCGCCTCAACTTGACCGGGTGGGCGATCGTCTGCAGACCCTGCGGCGTTGCCTCCACCCGGATCGTTCTTTGCTGATCGCCACCTGCATCCAGGCCCTTTTCCAGGAAACCCCTTCGCCGGCCGGTCTGGAACGCGCCAGCCGCCGGCTCGCCGTGGGCGAGTCGGTTGAACCGGCGGATCTTGTCGCCTACCTGGAGCAGCAGGGTTATCAGTTCGAGCCCGTCGCGTTGCTGAAAGGGCAGGCCGCCCGGCGGGGCGGAATCCTGGACGTCTGGCCTCCCACCGAGGACTGGCCGCTGCGCCTGGAATTTTTCGGCGATGTGCTGGAGTCCATCCGCACCTACGATCCGGCCGGCCAGCGTTCCCTGGAGAAGCGCTCTGTTCTGGATCTGGTCCCCGCCGGGGAGTTTGCCGGGCCGCAGAACCCGGCCGCCGATCTTCTCGCGTATCTGCCTCCCGGCGCGCTGTGGCTGTGGAGTGAGCCGGAAAGCATTTTCCACCATGCCGAGATGTACCGCGCGATTCTTCCCGAGGATTCCCCCGCGCGCGCCGCGGCGGATTTTGAGCGCTTCCGGCTCCGGGTGGAGCATCAGTTCAGGGGCGGTCAACTCTTCATCGGGCCGGAGTATCGCTCGACCGGTCCGGCTCGTGACCTGGGGCTCAAGCCCTGCGCCGGCCTGCCGGGGTTGGAAGGGGAAGGCGCTTTCCGTCCGGACCTGCTCGACGAGGCGCGGCGAAGGTTCCTGGACGAACTGGCGGGCCGGGCCCGCCGGGGCGAGTCGGTGGTGTTCTTCTTCGACACGGAAGGTTCCCGGGAGCGTTTCCTGGAGATGCACGGTCGGACCGCCGGCTTCGAGGTGCGCCTCGGGGCCTTGTCCGAGGGATTTGAGGTCCCCGCCGCCCGGCTCGTCGTCGTGGCCGAGTCCGATCTCTACGGCTTTCGGAAGCATGGGCCCGGCCGCTACGAGTTGCATGGCCGGCGGCGCGGCGCGCGCGGCGATGCCGGGACGCGCGTGGCCGAATGGATGGAACTCCAACCCGGCGAGCTGGTGGTGCACCTGGACCACGGCATCGGCAAATACCTGGGATTATATGAGATCGAGTTCGACGGCCGGCAGCAGGAGGTGCTGGCGATCGAATACGCCGGGTCGGCCAAGCTGTACGTGCCCGTCTCGCAGACGCACCTGTTGAGCCGCTATGTCGGCGTCGGCCGGCGCCGTCCCGACCTCCACGCCCTGGGAGGGAAACGCTGGACCCGTGAGAAAACGGACGCGGAGCGGGGCGTGCGCGATCTCGCCGCCGCCATGATTGAAACCCAGGCGCGGCGCGACCTGCTGGACGGCCATGTCTTCCCGCCCGACACCCCCTGGCAGCACGAATTCGAGGCGGCCTTCCCGTTCCGCGAGACGCCGGATCAGCACCGGGCGATCCTCGACGTCAAGGGCGACATGGAGAGCCGCCGCCCGATGGATCGCCTCGTGTGCGGCGACGTGGGGTACGGCAAGACCGAGGTGGCCATGCGCGCGGCGTTCAAGTGCGTGCAGGATGGCCGGCAGGTGGCCGTCCTCGTGCCGACCACGATTCTCGCTCAACAGCATTACGATACCTTCGGCGAGCGAATGGCGGCCTACCCGGTGGCGGTCGAGATGTTGAGCCGCTTCCGCACCCGCGCGGCGCAGAAGGAGGTCGTCCGGCGGCTGGCCGAGGGCTGCGTGGACGTGGTGATCGGGACGCACCGGCTGCTCCAGCCGGACGTACGCTTCAAGGACCTGGGCCTGGTGATCATCGACGAGGAGCAGCGTTTCGGCGTCGCGCACAAGGAGCATTTCAAGCACCTGCGGGAACTCGTGGACGTGCTGACCCTGACCGCCACGCCCATCCCCCGGACCCTGTACTTGAGCCTGACCGGCGCGCGCGACATGAGCACCATCCAGACCCCCCCGCAGGACCGGCTGCCCGTCGAGACCATCGTGACACAGGACTCCGACGAGATCATGCGCGCCGCGATCCTGCGCGAACTCAACCGCGGGGGGCAGGTCTTTTATCTCCATAACCGCGTCACCACCATCGAGTTGGTGCGCCGCCGCCTGCAGGAGCGGGTGCCCGAGGCGCGCATCGAGGTCGGCCACGGCCAGATGCACGAGAAGGACCTCGCCGCGGTCATGCTCCGCTTCGTGCGCGGGGAGTTCGACGTCCTGCTCTGCACGACCATCATCGAAAGCGGCGTGGACATCCCCAACGTGAACACGATCCTCATTGACCGCGCCGATCGTTTCGGCATGGCGGACCTGTACCAGTTGCGCGGCCGGGTGGGCCGCTACAAGCACCAGGCGTATGCCTACTTTCTTCTGCCGCGGCACGGGCGGCTCTTCGACAGCGCCCGGCGCCGGATCGGCGCCATCCGGCGCTATTCCAGTCTCGGGGCGGGCTTCAAGCTGGCCCTGCGCGACCTGGAAATCCGCGGCGCGGGCAACCTGCTGGGCGCCCAACAGAGCGGCCACATCAGCGCCGTGGGCTTCGATCTCTACTGCCAGTTGCTCAAGCGGACCGTCGCCCGCCTGAAGGGCGAGCCGGTGCCGCCGATCATTGACGTGATGCTCAAGCTTGAATTCCTGGACCTGTCCCTCAACCCGGAGCGGGAAGACAGGTCCGCCGTTCTGCCCTCGCTGTATATCGAGGACGAAAACCTGCGCGTGGGCCTGTACCGCAAGCTCGCCTCCGCGGGGACCGAGGCCGAGGTGGACGCGCTGGCGGTGGAACTGCGCGACCGCTTCGGCCCCCTGCCGGCGCCCGCCGACCGGCTGCTGAAAGTCGCGCGGCTCCGCATCGTGGCGGCCGAACGCGGCCTCCGTTCCATCGAGATGCGCGAGAACAAGGTGATGATGATGCGCGGCGCGGACTACGTCATGCCGAACGGACGGTTCCCGCGGCTGAAAACCCGGAGTTCCTCCGAACAACTGGAAGAGTTGCTCGGCCTGATCGCCTCCGTTGCCGCCGCCGGCGGGAATTAGTCGACCCGCACCCGGTAGAACAGCGGATCTACATTGGCCGGTGGCGCGTCGGTATACGTATTCATCGGCTGGGTGGCCGACACCCCGCTGGCAATGGTCGTCGCCGTGTTCAGCAGGTTGGTCCACCGGAGAAGGGCATAGGTGTGACCCGAAACGCTGCTCCAGCGGATAATCCGATTCGCGGAACCGGCGGGCTGGATCACTTGATCCGCCATGGTCAGCGCGGAATCCCCATCCGTCGCCCCGGTCCCCGCCATGTATTCGCCGTAATCGCTAAGCCCATCGCCGTCCCAGTCCGTGCCGGCTCCGGCCGTCACCTTGTCGCCGAAGGTGTCGATCTCCCAACTGTCCAGCATGCCGTCGGAATCGGAATCGCACCCGGTGATGGCTTGGGCCGCATTCAGCGTTCCGCGGGAGGCGTCGGTCGGTCCCGTCCAGGAGAAGTCCGCGTAGTTGGTGCCCGTGCCCCCCAGCTGCACGGAGTAATTGATAACAGGAGCGATGGACTCCGAGGCGCCGATCTCCGTGGACGAAAGGCCATTGGCGGGGCCGTTGCCCGCAACGAAGGTTCCTTCGTAGCTCAAGAACTGGACCACCGTACCGTTTTTGACCAGGGCGATGCCGTCCGGCGCCCCGTTTTGCAGGCCGACCACGCTGAACCAGGCCGCGCCATAGCCACAAGCCTCGTCATCAATGGTCCCCGAGAGGCCGTTCGACACATACATCAGAGTATCGCCTCCGTTGTAGCCGATCAGCGAGTAGGAGCTTAGGTCCGTCCCTGCCGCCCCGGCCACCTCGACGCCTTCGTTCGTGTCGGTACCCGCGTTGTCATAGTGAATTTCGTTGATCCAGACGGTCCCCGTGGTGCCCCCGGCCGCCGGGGATACGGTGATCGTGATCTGCTCGGACGCCGCGCCGTCGTTATCCGCCGCGTAGAAGGTGCAGGTATACACGCCTACCGGTGTGGGACTGGTCCAGGTGAAGGTGCCGTTTTCATTGGTCGTGCTGAAGACCGCGCTGGCCGGCTTGTTCGAGACCGTCAGCGTCACCGTGTCGCCCTCGGTCGGCGTGGCCGACACCGCGAACGAAAGGAGGTTGCTGACGGTGATGCTCTTGTTGCCGATCGGAGCCAACTCGGGCGGCGTGCCCGCCGGCGGCGGTTCGCCGCCGGACAACCCGGTCACGAGCACGTTATCGAGGTACCAGGTACTGAAGGAGGAATTGAAGCGGAAGGCCACGTTGGTCGTGCCGGACAGGTTTGGCGAACTGGTCAGCGCAAACGTCTCAATGTTGCCCGTCTGGCTGACCACAAAGGTTCCGATCTGCACCCAGCTCCCGCCGTTAATGTTGTAATCCACGGACGCGGTCTGTCCCTCGCCGCCACTGCTGGAGTCCACGTAAAAAACGATCTGGGTTGGATAGTTTACAGCGGGTGTCTGCAGCGTGTCCGCCGCCCCTAAAGCCCGGCAGTTGGGCGCGCTGGAATAGTGAGAGGCCAGGGTGTCGTTGGCCGTGCCGCCGTCGGTCCATCCCGCCGGGACGGAGGTCGAGGCGTCGAAGTTTTCGTCAATCAGATTGGTGCTGGTGCCCGTACCTCCGACCGTCACGGAGATGACCACCTGCTCGCTGTTGGTCCCGTCCTTGTCGCCGGCGAGGAATGCGACCTGCCAGGTGCCGGTCACGGTCGGCGTCCAGTTGAAGGTGTTGGTGATCGTGTAGGTGTTGGTGACGGTCGGGAAGGTGGCCCCGGCCGGCAGGTTGGTGGCCCAGAGCCGGGTCGCATTGCCCTCCGCCTCGGTGGCCGTCACGACGAAACTCAACAGATTGCTGACCGTCACGTTCTTGCCGCCGATGCTGTTCAGCACCGGCGCGACGTTGCTGACCGCGCCGCCGGTGACGTCCGGCAGGATCGCCGGGTCGCCCTGCAGGTTCAGACCGAATTGAATCCATCGTTCGCAATCGTTCACGCCGCAAAGGCCGGCCATGTCCGCCTTGTGCATGGCAAAGGCCCGGCCCACGGTGACGTTGTTGCTCTCGTACAGGCGCTTGTAGAACTTGTAGGCATACACCGTGGACGGCCCGCCGTCCGATGTGTTGCTGGCCGGCGCCGCGTCCGGCTCGCCCCACCCGTACCGGCTGCAGCCCATGTAGGCCAGCGCACCCCCCGTGGCGTTGCGCAGGAACGCCTCGCTCAAGGATGGCTCATCGGTGTCAAACGCCCCCGTCAGGCAGGCGTCGGTATAGACGAACAGCGTTTTATTGGTCAACGCGGTCGCATCCGTGGTATCGAAATCGCCGGTCTCCAGGCCCCAGGCGGTCTCGGCGCCGTGACCGGAGAAGAAGAGGTGATGCCAACCCTGGTTGAACTTGAGGCGCACGTTGGTGTAGTTCTGCGCGTAGTCGCCGCCGGTGGTGGTGTCCCACGAGGTCAGCGTGTCGCAGAAGATCCCGATGGTGCGGGCGCCGGCGACCCAGTTGGAGCGCATGCGGTCGCGGAACAGGCGGCGGTCCCACATCTCGGAATCGCTCACCGACGGGTGGGCGGGCACGTTGAATTGCAGGTGATGGTCCGAGTTGGTCACGTTGTCGGTCGGCCGGTTGCCGCTGGTATAGGTGTCCCAGGCCACCATGCCGCCCAGGATGACCTTGCGGTAGTAATTCGTGTTGGGATTGTTCTCCCAGGTGATCAGCTTGTTGATGTAATTGGTCGCCTGGCTGGCGGTGCGCACGGGGATGCGGCCGACGATCACGTCCCAGGCCAGGTCGCCTTCGTCGGAACTGCCGGAGTAGTCCGCCTCGCCGTAGTTGGCGTCGCCGTCGTTATTCCAGTTGCCGTCCAGGCCGGAATAATACAGGTCGGTGGGCATGGCCGGCTCCACGTCCGTGTACACGCTGACATAGCAATCTCGGTCGGGGACGATGGTGTTGTCCCCGCCGAGGACGACATAGAGTGTGCCGTAGGAGGCGACGTAATTCGAAATGCAATTGCGGATCCGCATTTGAGCGTCGGAGCCGGCATACGTGTTGGTGATGCTCTCGACCGTCAGGACGGCCGTGCTGAAACGCGAGGACCGGTGGTTGGCCAGCGTTTTGAACGCGTTGGTCAGGGAGGCGCGGGTGATGATCACGTAATCCGCCGCCCCGCGGGGCAGGGCTGTCGTTTCGCGCGCCGTGCGCGGGGCATACTTGGTTTCCCCGGGATTGACGACCAAGCTGTTGACAAGATCCGCAAAGACGTCCA
>JAHJJH010000200.1 GCA_018823105.1 Verrucomicrobiota bacterium
ATCCGTAACCCGCGAAGACGGCGGCGTCGAGTTCGCGATGAGCATCCACGAGCCATGTGGGCTTCTTGTTGTACAGCGCCGTCAGTGTTCGCGTCTTATCGCTCCGATCACCGAGCCAATTGCTCCGGGCTTCGTCCAGTTTTCGGGCGGCATCGGCGAAGGCTTGTTGCTCCGGTAGGGCGGCTTGGCTCAAGCCGCCGGACTGCGGCGCTTTCGGCGAAAGCGCCCTACCTTCCGGAAACGGAAAGGTCTCGAAACACGTCGTCGGGGTGTAACGAAAGCCGGATTCCTTCTCCCGGACCTGTGTGCCTTGGGCCAGCGCCCAGACCTCGTGCAATCGCGAGTGCAGGACGCCGAAGAAGTAGTCGTCGGAACGGGCGAAAACGATCAACTGATGATCGGGCAAGACGCGGCCTTCCAACCAGACGAAAAGACGGTGCTTCGACACGGTGGGCGTTGCCAAGTAACGCGGCAGCGTAAGACATGACGCGCGCACTTCTGGCCGGGCCTCCCCGTGAATCCACCAGCGCTCCGCGTAGACCGCGCGTTTGTTGCCCGCCCGGAACGGCTTGACCTTCTCTCGGATGTACTCGAACGGGGCTTCGTACTGCGCGGCGTCTGCCTCGCTCGTGCCGGGCGGGAAATCCACGATCCAGAGGTGTTGCGGCGCTCGCGTGAGTTCCAGCCCGTTCGCCCACGGTCGGACCACTTCGCCGTTGGATTTTCCGTTGGGGTTGCGCAGGGCAAGCCATTCGCGAGCGAGGGTTTCAGGAATCTCAAAGGGCCCGACCTTGGTGTCGCCCATGAAGGCCACACCTTTATTTTCCTTGAGGACTTTGGCCTGCGTGATGTCGGCCGCCCCGGTCAGGTTCGAGTTGATCGTGGCGCCGGGCTGCCCGTCCAGCGTCCGGGTTTCCTCCGCGCCGCCGTCGAAGGCGATCAAGCTGACGTGGACGTTGGCGCCGTCGAGGATCCAGTCTTGGTCCGAGATGGCCCAGAAGATGTCGCCGGATTCCTTGATGCGCTTGAGGACTTCGCGGTTGGCGCCGCCGCGGATGCCCTGGGTGGCGAGCAGGCCGGCGCGTTGGCCGCCGCCTTTTTCGATGTGGGCGCGGGCTTTTTCGAACCAGTAGCAGCACAGGTCGGCTTCGCGCGGCACGCGGTCTTTCCACAAGGCGAAGAGGCGGTCCATGTACTCGTCGCCCAATTCGCGCCGGAGCATTTTGCCGCCCAAAAACGGTGGATTGCCGACGATGAAGTCTACCTTGGGCCAGTCGGGTTCCTTCGGGCTGGCCGGGTCTGAAAGATCGAGGATTGAGTCACGGCATTGGAAGTTGCCTTCCATGGGGCGCAGGATGGGCTCCTGGGGCGAGCCGAAGCCGTTGAACTTGATCCACTGGAGCCAGCCGATCCAGACGGTCATTTGCGCGAGGTCATAAGCGTAGGGATTGATCTCGATGCCATAGAGCTGCCACGGCCCGACCATGGGCAGGAACGAGCCGAGGCCCTTTTCCATGGAATGCAGGATGGCCTCTTTTTCGAGGTCCTTGAGCTTCTGGAGCGTGACGTAAAGGAAATTGCCCGAACCGCAGGCGGGGTCGAGCACCTTGACGGTCTGGAGCCGCGCCAGAAAGTGGTGCAGGATGCTTTCGGCCTCGCCGCGGGCTTTCTTCAACGCCGATGTCGTCAGTGGCTTGGGTAGGGACGGGCCGCCGGACCGTCCGTCCTCTTGCGGCGCGCCCGGCGGTCGCGCCCTACCTTTCTTGCCCGTGGTGAGTACGTTTTCGATGATGTGCTGCGTCTCCGCCCATTCCCGGCGGAGGGGCTGCATGACCACGGCGTCCACCAGCGTTTCGATGTCCTCCTTGCCGGTGAAGTGCGCGCCGAGCTGGGAGCGTTTGGCCGGGTCCATGCCGCGCTCGAAGAGGGTGCCGAAGATCGAGGGGTCCACCGCGCTCCAGTCTAGCCGGGCGGCCTCGGTGATCCACCGGATTTCCTCCGCCGACAGGTCGAGGACGGAGGCGTCGTCGAACAGGTTGCCGTTGAAGTGGCGGATGCTTTCCAGGCCGAACTCCCCGCCGCGCGCCATGGCCTCGAAAAGCTGGGCGAGAAATCGGCCGAATTTTTCGGGGTCGCCGCCCGCTTTTTCCGTGATGCGCGTGAAGATACGGTCCGGCAGGAGTCCGATGTCCTCGGCGAAGAGGCAGAAGACGACCCGGTCCAGAAAATGCGCGACCCGGCCCGAGTCGAGTCCGCGGGCCCGCATCGTTTCCGCGATGCCGGCGAACTGTTGGGCGGCCTCCTGCGTGATGGCCGCGCTGGTCTTGCCGGGGCGCAGTTTCTCGGGGTCGAAGAAGACGGCCCGGAGGATTTCCAGGCTGCGCGGCTCGCCCAGGTTGTCGAGGGCGATTTCGTGCGTCGCCGACGCCGTCCGGGTGAAGTTGGTGTGCACGACGACGCGGTCCATGTCGCAGACCACCAGGAGCGGCGGATTATCCAGCGCGTCGCGGTACAGCAGCAGTTGGTCGTAGGCGGCGGAGAGGTCCTTGTGTTTGCCCTTGTATTCCCAGCCGAAGAAATCCTTCTTCCACACGTCGGCGAACCCGAGCGCCGCTTGCCCCGAGCTTGTCGAAGGGCCGTGCTTGGCCGCGCCCCGCTCGAAACAGTACGTCTCGCCCGTCGGGTCCGCCTCGGCGGGTTTCGGATGGCCCAGCACTTCGCACAGATCGAGAAAATGTTCCTGCGCGGCGGACCGCTCCTTCAACTCCGCCTTTCTCCACTTGGCGACGAACTCGGCAATGTTCACTTCGGCCTCCGGCGGCACCCACGCCGTCCATGATAGCGGGCGTGCAGGAAAAGGCGAGAGAGCGATTCAGCAATAGGAGGGGAGCGGGCACGACACCGAAACCTGGCCGCGCGCCGAAGTTTGCGCTACATTCACGTCGCAAGGTCGTGTATAATAAAAATATGAGGCGTTGTTGTTTTGTCTGGCTTGTTGTACTCGGGTGTTCTTTCAGTTCGGCTGTCCGGGCGGACGAGGAGGCCCTCGTGGCCTGGCTGCTGAAGGACGGCGTGCGCGTCAGGGCCACGAGCGACGGCTATGTCTTTTACCCCGGCCCGGGGGGGCAGGACGCGCGGGCAATGAAGCTGACGAGGACGGGAGACGGTTTCAGGTTGACCGACGGGGCCGGGCGATCCGCCAGAATCTACCGCGCCCGTGACGGCTTTTCTGCCGCTCCCGGCACCCTGTTGACGAACGGACTTCGGGTGGCGAAGACGTCCGAGGGAAGCGTGGTCTCCACGCTTCAGGGCTATCAGGGCACGGTGAGGCGGACTTCGTTCGGCTATAGCGTGAAGGAGCGCGATGGGCAATCCGCCATCATTCGGCGCACCAGCGACGGTTTGACGGCTTCGCCGGGCCGCTTGCGGCGTTGAACGAGTCGTAGGGCCGCCGCTCGTCGGCGGCCGCGCTCATCGGCCCTCGGCCAGCGAGGGCCCTACAAAACCCTTTTGGATTCCAAGATGATCAGCGTGATCTCCGGCCGTGCGAGCAGGCGCATCGGCGGGCCCCAGGTTCCGGCGCCGCGATTGACGTAGAGCCAGCGGCCGGGCGCGAGTTTGTGCAGGCCGCGGCACCACGGGTAGATCGGCTTGAGAAACCACCCGAACGGGAAAAGCTGTCCGCCGTGCGTGTGGCCGGAGAGTTGCAGATCGAACCACGCGCCGGCCTCCCGGCTGACCAGGGGCTGATGCTTGAGCAGGAGGACGAAGCCATCGGCCGGCCGCGCCGCCGCCAGGGCGCGCTCGTCCTCGAAATGCGGTTGCCGCGTATAGGAACCCGCGGGGTCGTCCACGCCAGCCAGCCACAATCCGGGCGCGGCCTCAATCAGGTCCCCGCGCAACAGGGTAAAGCCCGCCGCTTCGTGAAAAGCGAGGGCTTGTTTCAGCCCCGTGTAATATTCGTGGTTGCCCAGCACGGCGAAGCGACCGCCGGGCGGGGACAGGCCGCGCAAGGCGACGGCGTAGCCGCGCACGGCCTCAAACGGCGAGTCCACCAGGTCGCCCGTGCTCACCAGGATGTCGGGCGCCAGTGATTGAACGGCATCCAGAACCCGCGGCACCAACGATGCGCCCCGGTGGGCGGTGAGATGCAGGTCGGATATCTGAACGATTCG
>JAHJJH010000201.1 GCA_018823105.1 Verrucomicrobiota bacterium
CGCGTGCTCCCAGACGTCGCAGGTCAGCAGCGCTTTCTGCCCGTGGGCCAGGGGCGTGTCCGCATTCGGCGTCTTGACGACCTTCAGTTTGCCGCCCTCCAGGACCAGCCACGCCCAGCCGCTGCCGAACTGGGTCATCGCGGCTTCCGTAAAGGCGGTCTTGAAGGCCTCGAAGCTGCCGAACGATTCGTCGATCGCCTCGGCCAGCTTGCCGCCGGGCGCGCCGCCGCCGTTCGGCTTCATGCTGTTCCAGAAGAACGTATGGTTCCAGACTTGGGCTGCGTTGTTGAAGAGGCCCGCCTTGTCCGGCTTGCCGGCGGTCTGCTTGATGATTTCCTCGAGCGAAAGACCGGCCAGGGGCGTGCCGGCGACCAACTTGTTCAGGTTATCCACGTAGGCCTGGTGGTGCTTGCCGTAGTGGAATCCGATCGTGCGCGCCGAGATGTGTGGCTCGAGGGCGTTGTCCGGCCAGGGCAGGGGTGGCAGGGAGAATTTTTCGCTCATCTGTCTATCTCCTTTTTAATTGTTCGCTTGTGTCCAAAAAGGTTGATACCCCCGCGCCGAAGGACGTAGCAAGTAGAATTCGAAGCAGTTTCAACGCGATCCCGGCCGGGCTTCCGAGCGCTTGGGTCGGGGCGGCCGGATCGTGTACACGCCCCACGTCGCACTATCGCCCGCGACCTGCCGGAAGAGTCCGGGGCGTCGCTTGATAATTTCCAGTTCCAGCGACCAGGGCGGCAGGCAGACGATATGCGAGACCCCGGCATTGACCACCCGTTTCTGCCAAAGGCGATGATCAGCTACGCTATACAGTTCCTCCCATGAGCGGGCGTCCAGGATCCGGCCCGAACGGGTGGGGGAGATGTACGTCATCGTGTTCTGAAACCGACGGCCGAGGAAGTAATAGAGGAACCAATTGTCTCCGTTGAAATCAATGCCGGCGGTAACGGCGAGATGACGGGGCGTGGCCGGGTCATCGAGCACTTCGGCGCCGTCGGCCCAGTGGTTCTCCATCCAGTGCAGGACCATGCTCTGCTTCAGGGCCTTGTACCGCAGATGGTCGCGCTCCTTCTGGAGTGCGGTCAATGCCGCCGCAAGGGAAGCGATCACGATGAGGGCGGTGAGCCATGCCCGCCGGTTGAAGCGGAGCAGGGCGTATAGCGCGGCCGAAAGAATCGCCAGGACGGCCGCCGATTCCGGAATGACCCGGCGCGCGAATTCGGCCCAGCCGAAAAAAGTCGAGTAGCCCGCGTGAATCAGGGCCACGATCATCAGGACGGCGATCGTGACCCGCCGCGCCGACGGCCGGGTCCAGAGCCAGCCCAGGCCCAGCAGGAAAGCCGGGATCACCGCGGGGAGGAGGAAGCGCCCCGACACGTGGCTCCAGAGTTGCCGGACTACGGTAAAAGAAGGGCCCCAGAAAACGAGCGCATTGACCCCGATAAACCCGGCCAGCAGCAGCGCGGTCGCGGCCCCGAAACGCCGGAACCGCAGGACATAGACCAATCCCGTGAGGGCCAGGCACAGTGTAAGCAACCCGTTATGCGGCCAGAAAGAGAAGGGCTGCTGGAAAATGTCCTGGATGGCGGCCAGTTCAACCGCCGGATCGCCGGGCACCACATCGAGGCGCTGGTGGTAAACCTCAAAGGTGGGCGTAGATTCGCCGAGGATCAGGCTGCCGATCCGGAGGGGGAACGGAGACAGGGGAGGGTGACCGGCGCGAAGATTCAATCCGAGCCAGGGCAGCACCGCGAGGGCGGCGCACAGTACGCCGAACAGAAAGGCCGGACGGCTATTCTGCCGGATCTCCCGACGCTGAAACAGGACGACGGTCCCGAGCACGAGGCCGGCCCAGGCCAGTGCCGGCCACACGTGAGTTTTGATCCCCGCGGCCACACCGAAGGCCATGAGGCCCAGGATCACCGAGCCCGGATCTCTATGGCGAAGGAAATGAATGGTGAATGCCAGCCCGCCCAGGATCCCGCACATCAGCGGCAGTTCGCCGTAGCCGCTGCCCACCAACATGCGCATGGACGGAATGAACAGCACGTAGAGGGCGCCGACGAGTGCGGCCGCGGACGGGAAGCCCAGTTCCCGGCAGAACTGGATGATGATCAAGCCTAGCGCCAGCCAGAACGCGAAGTCCACGAATCCCATCAGCAGATCGCTGTGAAAGGGGAGCAGGGCCCAGGCGTGGAACAGTTCGCTGCCGCCTGGCAGGAGTACCTTGGTACCCCAGCCGCCGGGCGCGGGGAACAAATCGGGGTGCCCCTGCTGGACCCACAGCGCGGCCTTGACTCCATGATAGGTCAGGGTGTCCCAACCCAGCGGTGGCAGCAGCAATGCGCGAATCAGGGCCAGCAGTATGAAGAAAAGCACGATACCAAAGCCTGCCCGGCGCCACCCGGTGGATAGAAGCCGTCTTCGCGCCTCGCGGAACCGGGCCACGTCGGCCGCCCATTGCCGTCGGATCTCTTCCAGCGGGGTGATCCATTGAAGCGTGGCCGCCAGCAGACAGCCCGCCGCCGCCACGGCCATCCCGAGCTTGAATTGCCCGAACCATATCAGCAGGTGAAACAGCACCGTGGCCAGCCACATGGCCGACATGATGGCCGCGCAAAGCCGGCGCAGGGCGGAGCCCCGTCCGGCGAGCCGGATGGCGAGGGCATAGGCGGTGACGGAGAAAGCGCCGGCCATGGCCATTGCGGCCAGGCTGCGAAGGGCGACCAGGATTTTATCGGCCTCACTCATATCGCAGGGCGACGTCGAGCGCTTGTTTCATTTCGTCCTGCAATGCCTTCAAGCGCTGTCGAAGCCGCCCCGAGAGTTCCTCGCGGCGGGAGACCGCCTCGTCCACCACGCGGTTGGCGGTCGTGGTATCGGGGTCGAGCGGATCTATCAGCATTTCAGGTTGGTCCACCAGACGGAAGTGCCCCCGGATTTTTTCGCTGACGCCCAGCCCGATGACCGGTACGCCGAACCGGAAGGCGAAGGAGCTGGTATGATGCCGCATCGAGACCGCGAGGTCACACTGGCGGTGGACGTTCATGGCGGTGTACGGGTGCAGATTTTCGGGGAGCACCTCGAGCCGGTCGGGATGTCTCATGGCGCGTCGCAGGTGATCGGCCACCTCGCGATCAGAGAGGATGACTTTCTTTGAGGCCTCGAGCGCGTGGTGCGGAACCACGAAGAGGCGCGCGTCGTGCTTTTCCGCCAACCGGTCGGCCATGTGGGCTAACAAGGTCACGGTCTGCTGCATCCGGGCGGAGAGCTGGCCTGGCGGCGCGTCGCGGCGGACCAGTTTCAGGCGCAGGGGATCCAGGCGCAGCGGCTCCGAAAAGAAATCCCGGATACCCAGTCCGATCGCCCGCTTCGCTCCTTTTCGATCGAGCGGCGAAGCCGGGAAAAGCTCCAGGTGGCGGTCCTCGACCAGCAGAGCGGGCTCGCACCCGAGCAGGATGTGTGCGGGACGGCCCGACACGTGTTGGAGGTGTTGCCGGGCTTCCTCGTTGCGCACCAGGTAGTGCTCCACGACGCGGTCCAGAACGAGCCGGATGGCCCATCGGTTCAGCCGCCGGCGCATGGGTTCGGCATCCACCCCCAGGAACAGAACCCGGGCTCCGAAAAGACGGGCCCATAAGGATTTGAAGGCCCAGTAGCAGGGCAGGATGGGAATAACCGTTTCCGTCAGGGCCACATCGCCGCAGACCACGAAGATGTCCGAGCCCCGGAGCAGGCCGGGCCGGTCAAAAGGCACGGTCTGCTTCACGACCTCGAATAGTCCCGGCAGGCCGCTCAGCAGGTCGCGCATCCGGTCCGGATGCCAGGCCGCCAGGATGAACCGGGTATCCATTCCCCATCGATCCTGGAAAAACGGTATGACCGCCAGCGTGATGGCCTCGGCGCCAAGGTTGCCCATGCCGCCGGCGCCGGAGAGAAATACCGTTTTGGCGGGGGCAGTCATGAGCGGCGCCTTGCCGCGCCCGGTCCGGACCTGTGCGCGCAAACCCTGGAAATGATGTACACGCATCTTTCATAAGGGAGCGACCTTGTCGTGTCAACGGTGTGATGGGTGGCCCGCGGGCTTCTGAAAAAACTGGTTGCGCTGAACGAGACAGCCTAGATTAGCCGCCTGTCGGAGAACCCGGTATGGCCTCACATTCAGAAACATTGCTGGAGGTGCGTGATCTCCGCGTGTACTTCGGACCGGCGGCGCGCCCGGCGCGCGCGGTGGACGGGGTCTCTTTCGATGTCCGGGCCGGCGAAACGATCGCGCTCGTCGGGGAAAGCGGCTGCGGCAAGACGGTCACGGCTTTGTCGCTGGCGCGGCTGGTGCCCGAGCCGCCGGGCTGGTACGCCGGCGGTGAGGTGCGGTATCTCGGGCATGATATTCTGAAATACGATCAGCGTGCGTTGCGACGGTTGCGGGGCGGCGAGATCGCCTATGTGTTTCAGGAGCCGGCGGACGCGCTCAACCCGCTGTTCACCATCGGCGCGCAGGTCGCCGAGGCCATCCGGCTCCACCGTGACGACGCGGACGCGCGGGCGCTGACGATGGACATCCTGGATCGGGTCGGGTTGCCCGATCCCCAGGCCTTGTTGAAGACCTATCCCCATCAATTGAGTGGTGGCATGCAGCAGCGCGTGATGATCGCCATGGCCCTCGCGTGCCGGCCGAAACTCCTGGTCGCGGACGAGCCGACCACGGCGCTGGATGTGACCATCCAGGCGGAAATCATGGACCTGCTCGCCCGGCTGCAGGCCGAATTGGGCATGGCCATTCTTTTGATCACCCATAACCTCGGGCTCGTGGCCCAACTCGCCGGCCGGGTGCACGTCATGTACGCCGGGCGGTTGGTGGAGTCCGGGCCGGTGCGCGAGGTGCTCGATCGCCCGGCCCATCCCTATACCCGCGCGCTGCTGGAGGCCGTGCCCCGGCTGACTGGGTCCCGCGCGCGGGTGTCGGGCATCCCGGGCGCGGTTCCGGATTCGACGGACTGGCCCGCGGGCTGCCGATTCCATCCGCGGTGCTCCCTGGCCCAGCCTGTTTGCCGCGAGAAAACGCCGGCGGACGAAAGTGCAGGGGAGGGGCACGCGGTGGCCTGTCATTTCTGGAGGCCGGCATGACGCGTGAAGCTCTGTGCGAGGTCAGCGACCTGCGCGTGCACTACCGACGCGGCGCCGAAACGGTCCGGGCCGTGGACGGCATCAGCTTCGCCATCGGGCGCGGCGAGACGTTGGGCCTGGTGGGCGAAAGCGGATGCGGGAAGAGTTCGCTGGGCCGCGCCGTGCTGCGCTTGGAAAAGGTCCATTCCGGGCGCGTTCTCTTCGAGGGGGCGGATGTCGCGGCCCTGAACGGGAAAGCTCTGAAGGCTTTTCGCAAGCGGGCCCAAATTCTTTTCCAGGACCCGTACGGCTCGCTCAATCCGCGCATGACCGTCGGCCGGGCCATCGAGGAAGTGCTGGTCGTGCACGGATGGCCAGGCGATCGTCGGGCGCGCGTTACGGAACTGCTGGATCTGGTCGGCCTGCCGAAGAACGTCGCGACCCGCTATCCGCACGAATTCAGCGGCGGTCAGCGGCAGCGGGTGGCCATTGCCCGGGCCCTGGCGGTGGAGCCGGTGTTCCTGGTCGCCGACGAGGCGCTCTCGGCCCTGGATGTTTCCGTGCAGGCGCAGATTCTCCGTTTGCTGATTGAATTGAAGGAAAAACTCGGCCTGGCTTACCTGTTTATCTCGCATGATCTGGCCGTGGTCCGCTGCATCAGCGACCGGGTAATGGTGATGTATCTCGGCCGCGTGGTGGAATCCGCCCCGACGGATCAGCTTTACGAAAGACCAGCCCATCCGTATACCCGGACCCTGCTGGCCGCCGTGCCGGATCCGTTTAAGAAGTGAATAGTGAAGGGTGAATAGTGAATAGTGGAAGCAACGGAATATATCATTCTCCTGAACACCGAACACTGAAACCTCTTCCTGACACCTGACACCTGACACCTGACACCTCCCCATGACTCCCGGCACCTTCGAGATTCTCAAGCAGGACCCCCGCGGCGGCGCGCGGCTGGGTCGGCTGTGGACGGCGCACGGGCCCGTGGACACGCCGGTCTTCATGCCCGTGGGCACCCAGGCGACGGTGAAGGCCATGACGCCCGCCGAGCTCGAGGCCCTGGACTTCCAGATCGTCCTCGGCAACACCTACCACCTGAATATCCGGCCGGGGGTGGACGTGATCGAGCAGATGGGCGGGCTGCACTCGTTCATGGGGTGGGGGCGGGCGATCCTGACCGACAGCGGCGGATACCAGGTCTTCAGCCTTGCCAAGTTGAACCGGATCACGGACGAGGGGGTCACCTTCCAGTCCCACGTGGACGGCGCCACGCACGTCCTGGGCCCGGAATCCGCCATGGCCCTCCAACGCAGGCTGGGCTCGGATATCGCCATGGTTTTCGATGAGTGCACGCCATACCCGTGCGACAGGAAATACGCTTGCCAAGCCGTGGATCGGACCCTAGCATGGGCGGCCTTATGTGCGCGGCAGCCCCGGGCGGCCGGGCAATTGGTCTTTGGCATTGTGCAGGGCAGCGTGTATGCGGACCTCCGCGAGCGGTGCGCCCGCGGGCTGATGGAACTGGCTTTCGACGGCTACGCGATTGGCGGCGTGAGCGTGGGGGAGCCCCATGCGTTGATCCTGCAGGGGATCGAGGAAAGCGTGCGGCATTTGCCGGCGGACCGGCCCCGCTACCTGATGGGCGTGGGCTCCCATCCGCACATGGTAGAGGCTGTAGCCCGCGGCGTGGATATGTTCGATTGCGTCATGCCCACGCGGCTGGCGCGGCACGGCACGGCGTTCACCCGGGCGGGGAAGTATCCCGTCAAGGCCGCCCTGTATAGCCGGGATCCCCGGCCCCTTGAGGAAGGATGCCCGTGTTACGCCTGCCGGCATTTTTCGCGGGCGTACGTGCGGCACCTGATGAATGTGAATGAGATCCTGGGCATTCGTCTGTTGACGATGCATAACCTGTACCGGTACGGGGCGTTCGTGCAGGAAATGCGCGAGGCCATTGCGGCCGGCGACTACGGGACGTACGCGAGGCGATTTGTCGTAGAATACGGAAACGGCCGTGCGGGAGAGCCGGCAAACGGTCGGGACGAGTAAGGAGCAGAGAGAATGGACTTCATGATGACTTGGTTGGCCATGGCACCCGCCCCCGGCGGGGAGGGCGGGCAGCAGCAGTCGCCCGTGTTCATGATCGGGTGGTTGGGCCTGATGCTGGTGATTTTTTACTTCATGCTCATCCGGCCCCAGCAAAGGCGCGAGAAAGAGCGCCGGGCCCTGCTGACGCAAATCAAGAGCGGCGACCGCGTGGTGTTCTGCGGCGGACTCCTCGGTATCGTGACGAACGCCAAGGAAAAGACCTTCACCATCAAGGTGGACGAGGGTGTGAAACTCGAGGTCGTCCGCAGCGCCGTGACGCAGGTGCTGGACAAGGGGCAGGCACCGGAAGACAACCCGGCATCCAAGTAAAGGTTATTTGTAACCTGTTGCCGCGAAAGAGGATTCTGAAAAATGGACAAGCATTCGCTCTGGAAATGGTTGGTGCTCATCGCGTTAGTGGCCTGGTCAATGGTGCTGGTCACGCCCCTCCAGAAAAAAGTCAAACTCGGCCTCGACCTGCGCGGCGGCATGAGTTTCGTGCTGGAGGTGGATACGACCACCCTGGCGCCGGACACCATTGCCGATGCGCAGGCTCGCGCCCTCGAGGTCATCCGCGGCCGCGTGGACGCTATGGGCGTGGCGGAGCCGATCATCTACCCCGAGCCCGGGAACAACCGCATCGTGGTCCAGATGCCGGGCCTCGGGCCCGAGGACCGCGACCGCGCCATCCGCAACATCCAGAGCGCCGCCTTCCTGGAATTCCGGATGGTCCATCCGAAAAACGACGAGTTGGTGGAGGATCTTTTTGATCAGAAGCTGGCCCCCGACGGCTACAAGATCGTGACGCTGGACGAGCAGATGCCCAGCGGCCAGTGGAAGCCCGTCAGCTACTACAAGCGCGATCTCTCCCTCGATGCCCCGGGCACCACGGCGCAGGACGTGCGCAATCGCCTGCGGCTGTTCAAGCCCCAGCCGAACTACGATTTCATGCTGATGAAAGAAGTCCGCAAGGGTCAGGATTTGTTCCAACCCTATTACGTCAGCCGCCGCGTCGAACTGACCGGCGAAAACCTCACCCGCGCGGGGGTGGATTTCCGCCCGCCGCTCAACCAGCCCATCGTCACGTTGAAGTTCGATTCCAAGGGCGCGCGCAAGTTCGCCAACCTGACCTCCGATTACGCCCCCGGCGGCCCCCGGAATCCGGGCATGGACAGCCGCCGCTACCTGGCGATCGTCTTCGACGGTCAACTCCGTTCCGCCCCCTTCATCAAGACGGCCATCCACGGCGGCGAGGCCATCATTGAGGGCGCCTTCTCTGTCAAGGAAGCCCAGGACCTTTCCATCGTGCTGCGCGCGGGCGCGTTGCCGGCGCCCGTGAAGGTTATGGAAGAGCGACGCGTGGATCCTACGCTCGGGCGCGATTCCGTCAACAGCGGGAAACGCGCCGCCATCTACGGCGCCGTGGCCGTGGTGGCCTTCATGCTGGTCTATTACCTTGGAGCCGGTGTGGTGGCCAACCTGGCGCTGGGGCTCGACCTGCTGCTCCTTCCGTTTGGCATGTGGCTCGTGTCGGGCTTTTTCAGCATCCTCGAAACCCGGGGACTGGGCGGCGGCGGGGCGATCAGCCTGCCGACCCTCACGCTGCCCGGTATCGCCGGCATCGTGCTGACCGCCGGCATGGCGGTGGACGCCAACGTGCTGATCTTCGAGCGTATCCGCGAGGAACAGGCCGCCGGCAAGCGGCTGGCCAGCGCCATCCCGGCCGGCTATGACAAGGCCTTCAGCACCATCCTGGACGCCAACATCACCACGCTGCTGGTGGCCATCATCCTCTTCTGGCAGGGATCCGGGCCGGTCCGCGGCTATGCGGTCACGTTGAGCGCGGGCATCGTGGTCAGCATGTACACGGCGGTCGTTGTGACCCGCATGATCTTCACCGCCTTGGCGGAGCGGTTCGATATCGGCGTGCTCAAGATGTTCCAGCTCTTCAAAGCGACCCGGATCAACTTCCTGTCGAAGCGCTATGTCGCGGGGTTCCTCTCCCTGGCCGTGATCGCGGCCACCTGGGTCATGTTGGTGCGGCGCGGGAAGGACAACTTTGGCGTGGACTTTACCGGAGGATCCGCCCTCACGTTCAGCTTCGAGCAGAAGCAGCCCGTGGCCGAGCTCCGGCAGGCGCTGGAAGCGGCCGGGGTTCGCGAGGCTTTCATCCAGTACCAGCGGCTGCTGACGGCCGAGACCGGGGAGATAGAGAAGGAATACCTGGAAATCAAGGTGCCCTTCGAGGATGGCGACAAGGCGGCCGCCGCGATCCCGGCGCAATTCGCCGAGAGCAAATTCAAGGTCCTGCAACAGGACAGCATCGGCCCGCAGATCGGCGCGGAGCTCAAGCTCAAGGGGCTGAAGGCCCTCCTGTGGTCATTCCTCGGGATGGTGATCTACATCTCGTGGCGGTTTGAGTTCGGCTTCGCCATCGGCGCGCTGGTGGCGTTGCTTCACGACGTCCTGGTCACGGTGGGGGTCTACAGCCTCCTGGGCCGCCAGTTGAGCCTCCCGGTCGTGGCCGCCCTGCTGACGATCGTGGGCTACTCGGTCAACGACACGATCGTGATCTTCGACCGGATCCGGGAACAGTTGAAGTTGAACCGCGGCATGAAATACGCGGATGTCGCGAACATGGCCATCAACCAGACCTTGAGCCGCACGGTGTTGACGGCGGGCACCACGCTGATCACCGTGCTGGCCCTGCTGCTCTTCGGCGGCGGCGCGATCAACGACTTCGCCCTGGTGCTGTTCATCGGCATCATCGCGGGCACCTACTCGACCATCTTCATCGCGACCCCGGTGGCCCTGCTGTGGCACCGCGAGAAGCCGCGCGCCGATCAAAAGGCCGGTTGACGTGTTGGTAGGGCGGCCTGGGCGTGAGCCCCCGTTGGGGGCAACGCCCCTCTCACGGGGCTCAGGCCGCCGCGAATCGGCGCGTTGAGCCAACGCGCCCTACCGGTCTGTAAACATGCCTAAACTGTGGAAAATCATCGAGCGGGACGAAGAGCCCGCCGGCCGTCTCGCCGCGGCATTGGGCATCCCCTTGTCCCTCGCCGGCGTGCTGGCGGCTCGAGGCTTGACCTCCCCCGAGCAGGTGCTTCGCTTCTTGAACCCCCGAATGGAGGACCTGTCGGATCCGTCGGATCTGCCGGATATGAGCCGGGCCGTGGACCGTATTCTCAAGGCCGTGAAGGGCCGCGAGCGCATCGTCGTATTCGGCGACTACGATGCGGACGGCGTCACGGCGACCGCCCTGCTGACCCGTTTTCTCCGGGGCTTGGGCGCCGAGGTCATGCCGTTCCTGCCGCTTCGTCTCGAGGAGGGATACGGCCTGGGAACGGAGGCCCTGCAGCGTGGCCTGGAAGCCCACCACCCGGGTCTCGTAATCACCGTGGATTGTGGCACCTGCTCCGGCGCGGCCGTCCGGGAGGCCGCGAAAGCGGGGGTGGACGTGGTCGTGACGGATCACCATGAACCGGCCGGCGAGGTCGCGCCCGCCGCGGCGGTGGTCAATCCCAGGCTGGGTTCCCGTGAGGAAACGAAAATCCTGGCCGGCGTCGGCGTGGCTTTCAAACTGGCTTGGGCCCTGGCGGTGCGCGCAGGGACGGACCTGCGTCACGTCTTTCGATGCCTTGACCTCGTGGCGACCGGGACGGTGGCGGACGTGGTGCCCCTGACGGGTGAGAATCGAATCCTTGTCCGATATGGTCTTGAACGGTTGAACCACGATACGCCGGCCGGATTGCGGGCCCTGGCCGAGGTGGGCGGGGTACACGGCGAGATCGGCGAGTACCATCTGGGCTTCGTCATCGGGCCGCGGCTGAACGCCGCCGGGCGCCTGGGCGATGCCCAGGCGGCGCTGGAGTTGCTGTTGAGCGACGACCCGGAGGCCGTGCTTCCGCTGGCGCAGCAATTGGACCGGGGGAACCGCGAACGGCAACAAATCGAAGCCGATATCCTGGAGCAGGCCATTCAGGAAATCGATACGCTCGATCTGGCCCGCCATTCCGGACTGGTCCTCGCGCGGCGCGGCTGGCATCCGGGCGTGATCGGGATCGTGGCCTCGAGGCTGGTGGGTCGATACGGGCGGCCCGTGATCCTGGTGGCCCCGGATGAAAATGGTTCGGGCCGCGGCTCGGGTCGAAGCGTAGAGGGCTTCAACCTCGTGGAGAACCTGGCCGCCTGCCGGGAGCATCTGGTTCGTTTCGGCGGGCACGCCATGGCCGCGGGATTGGAACTGGAGGAAAAGTCCCTGCCGGCTTTTCGGGAAGCCTTCAACCGGTGCGTGGCCGGAATCCTGACGCGCGACCAGTTACAGCCGGTCCAGAAAATCAGCGCCTGGATTGAACTGGCCGAGGCGGACGAGCGGTTATATCAGGGGCTGGAATCGCTGCGCCCGTTCGGATTCGGCAATCCGCGCCCGGTCTGGGCATCGTCGCGCGTCCGTGTGCTGGGGCAACCGCGAATCCTCAAGGAAAAGCATTTGAAAATGCGGGTCGTGTCGGGCAGCGCGCAGCGGGAGGCCATCGGCTTCGGACTGGCGGCGCAGCCTTTGCCGGACGGGCCGCTCGATATTGCGTTCACGCTCGATCTCAATTCCTGGATGGGCCGCGAAACACTTCAACTCAACCTGCAGGATTTCCGGGCCAGCCCGTGAGTAAGCAAGAGGGTGAGAATATTTCGCCGCGTGAGGGCACGCGGCCTACAAAAGCGCGATGTAGGCCCGGTGCCCCCACCGGGCGATTTGGCGCGCGTGCGATAATTGCGGCAGTGCTTTTGTTTTCGGCCCTCACGGCCCCCGCCCGGGAAGACCGTTTGTGCTTCGTGCAATTCATCCATCCGGGCCTGGAGC
>JAHJJH010000202.1 GCA_018823105.1 Verrucomicrobiota bacterium
AAGAAATGAGAATCCTGCCTGGCCCTTGCGGAACCAGAAGCCTCGTCTGAGACATTTGTCGGAACGAGGACGACGGCGCAATTGTTTATGTAGGGCCGCCGCTCTTGCCTCGCCGAAGGCCTGGCGAAGGCGGGTGCGGCGCGCCGTCGTTTCGGCCCTGCGCATCCGCCTTCGCCCAGGCGCTCCGGCGCGACAAGAGCGCAGGCCCTACAGAGGACGACGACGAGGACGAGAAGGAGAACGAGGTCTCAGACTTGATCCATCCGGCCCGCGGCGGGCTGGCGGCGGTACTGATATCTGCCACCCTGCCACGTTGCCCCTTCGGCTCAACGCAAAGGTTGGTTGAATAGGCGCGGAGCTGTCGCCATGACCAGAAAGTAAATGGTTACTGAACACGCGGAGGCAGGTGCCCGGGGAGGCGATAGAGAAGCTCCTTCTCTTGGCGAAGAGTGAGCGTGGCCTGGACAGACGACGTCGGCAGGACGGATGCCCGTGAGCACGAGAAGGAGAGAATGCGGAATGGGTAGAAAGAGGGTGGACACTCCAGTGGGCCATGGCGTGTGGGCGCTCAATCCAAACAGGCTGGAGAAAATCGGCCGACCCGCCCCGGGGAAGGACGAGAGAAGTTTTTTAATTACCCGGACAATGAAAAGTGCGATCGCAGGTCGAGCGGCGGCGCCTTCCCGCTCTGCCGCTTGGCCCTTCCTGTTCAGAACAGAAAGCGCACTTGTCCGTCGAAGGAGGAAAAGGCGCCAGGAGGGAACAGGAGATCATGGAGGTCTGCTTTATCCTCTCTTCCCTCCGTGATCTCCTGTTCGAATTCCAGGAGGCGGTCCGCGGAGGAAGCCGATGGGCGCAGACAGGCCGCGACGCTGTACTCATCATCCATGGACCCTTGCCACCCGCATCGTACAGCTTGCCTCCCGCCTCACGCCGGGTCGTTTAATTCGCGGACGGCGTCGAACACCAGGCGGGCCCACTGATTCGTGCGTCGCCGGAAATGCTCCTGCAACTCGACGCCGAGGGCGAATGATCCCGCCGCCCTGCCCGGCGTGCAGCGCACGACCTTGGCCGCCAGCCGGAAAACGGCCCCGGTCTCCGGCCTCGCGAGGCGCAAGTGAATCACCGCATCTTCGGGCAGCGGCCGGGCGCAGAGGATTTCCATGCCGGCGGTCGAGACGTTCTGTGTCGCCCCCGCCAGGCGCGTGTTCACCAGCGAAGGATTACTCGCGCAGTGAACGACTCGCACGGCCACCGGCCGCTCGAAGGGCAATCGGCGATGCCGCCTGCGCTCGCGTTCCGGCGGGGCGCGCGGGTTCAACACGGGAGGGCCGCTGGATGTCATCGCGCTCACTGGATCCTCGTTTCAATCATACCCCCGGCTTCGCTCCAGGTAGAGGAAAGGTAGGGGTCGCTCCTGCGCGTTCACTTTTTTTCTTTCGACCACTTCCCATATCCATTTTACCCGTGCAAGGCATGGAGCCCCGGGCATGTTAACAGAACGTCTTGTCCAAGAGGATGTTAGGAGTCGTGATATTTATCCATTTTCAGCGCAAATCTTTTTTAAAAAACCTCTTTACAAGGCAGCAACTGTTTCGTACTTTTACGGGCAAGTGGTAGGGGGTATTTCCTGTCCCGTAATGATCGAAACATGTGGAGGAAGCAACGAATGAAGAAACTATTAATTGTGTTGATAGTGCTCGGGTTGGCATCGGTGTCGAATGCGGAGTTGATCTTGAACTGGTCGTTCACGGGGACGGCGCCCATCGAGTCTCAAGTCGCCGATGAGCTCATCCACGCGAACTTGGATTCGGGCGGCATCTACAACGACCTGACTCGCGGCGCGGGCGCGGGCACCAGCGCGGCCAATAGTTCGTTCCGCACGGTAGGATTCCAGAACGACGGCATTGCCATAGGCAATACTGATTATTTCGAGTTCATCCTGTCGGCGGCGCCTACCTACTTGCTCTCGCTGACGACGGTTAACGCGACGTTTGCCGGCACGGCCACGTATTCGGCCTCTCCTGGCGTGGATCACCAGTGGGGGTACAGGTTGGGCGGTGCCGGTGACTTCACGCTGATCGACACCTCCGTGAACCGGACCGGAAACGGCACGAGCGCCTTCGACCTCTCGGGCACCTCCGCTTTGCAGGATGTCGGGGCGGGCACGGATGTCTATCTGCGTTACTTTGCCACCGGCCAGACCTCGACGGGCGGCTGGGGCTTCAGTTCGGCGGGGATCGATGTGGACGGAACGCTTAGCGTGATTCCGGAGCCCGGCGTGCTGGCCCTTCTGTCCATCGGCGGGTTGGCGATCGTGCGCTTTGCCCGTCGCCGGAAAGCCTGATCGAACAGCATGGGATTCGCGAAAGGAGCGCCTTGCGGCGCTCCTTTTTTTTTGGCTGAATGCCTTGCTCCATGGACAAGAGACGGATAATTTTCTGGTCTTGTTCGCTGGCCGTGGCCGCTTGCCTGGTCGCGTTCGCCCATCGGTGGGACCGCGCGATCCGTTCCTACGAGTTGCGCTTTGCGGCGGCCGGCGAAACCGAAAAGGCGGCCTCCGAGAGCGAAGGCCGAATCTTCCTGGACAACGACGCCTATTACTGGGTCGGCTACGCGAGGGAAATGGCCAAGACGGGAAAGTGGCGCATCCGGCACACGTATTTCGACAATCCGCCCGATGGCCGCCCCGCGCACTGGAGCCAGTCGGTCTCCTGGCTTCTGCTGTTGACGGGATCCCTCCGCCATATCGTTACGGGGGAGACGTTGCATGCCGCCGTCGAAAACGCGGCCATCTGGATCGGCCCCCTGCAGTACGTTATCCTGATCGTGGGCTCCGGACTCTTGCTTTGCGGGCGATTGGGGCTCGTGCCCGCCCTGGTGTGGATGCTCAACCTGGCGACGATCCTGTCCGTCGGTTGGTCTTTCCACCCGATGCGTCCGGACCATCATGGGCTGCAGCTCGGGTTTTTTCTCTCCAGCCTGCTTTGCCTGATTCTCGGGGGGCTGGGCTGGACGGCCGCTCCGTCCGTCGTCAAGGCGCCGGCGTTGTCCTGGTTTCGCGCCCTCGATCTGCCCGACAAACGCCGCGCGCGGCGTTTCTTCATCGCCTCGGGGGTCCTGGGCGGGTTGGGCCTCTGGACGGGGGCGAGCGTGCAGTTGTTTGGCGTGGGCCTGTCCGCGGCGGGCGCTCTTCTGCTGGTGCTCTTCATGCCCTCGAGCTTTTCGGAATCGCCCGGGGTGAGGCCGGTCTATGAGCCTTCGCTTTGGCGCTGGTGGGCGGTCACCGGGGCGGGCACGGCTCTTCTTTTCTATTGGATCGAATACGCGCCGGCCTTTCCCGGCATGAGGCTCGAGGTGAACCATCCGCTCCATGCGGTCTCCTGGCTTTGCGTAGGCGAGGCGCTGGTCCGGTTGTCGGCGGGCAAGACGCGTGGGCGCCCGTCGAACCCTCTGCTGACGGGATTGTTCTGTCTGGGCGCCGCGCTGCTCCCCGCCCTTTTGGCCTTCGGCCCGACCGGGTGGCACGCCATGCGCGATCCGCTGATGCAGCGCCTTCATCGGTTCATTGACGAATTTCGCCCCTATCGCGCGGCGTATCCGGGCGCCTGTTGGAGGAATGCGTTCAGGGATTTCGGCTTGCTTCCGCTTTTCCTCGTGCCGGCCCCCTGGCTGGCCCGCGAAGAACGGAGCACGCTTCATGAGTGGGCGGCGCTTTGGATGGCCTTCCTGGCCTCGTTGGTCTATGCGGCGCTTACCCTGTGGCAGGCGCGCTGGATGAACTTCTTCGCGGTATCCAGCCTGTTGCTGGCCGTCATTACGCTGGCCATCCTTTGGCGGCATCAGATCCGGAAAGGCCGCGTGACCGCGTGGTTCTACGTATTGGTCGCCGCGCTGGTCGGGCAGTCGGCCTGGTTCCTGGGACTGCAGTTCCGGGACATTCATGTTCGCGACATCTCCCGGGTGCGGGTCGGCGAATTGATCAGCCCCATGCTCCAGCGGCAATTCGCCGAAAAACTGGGCGCGATGGATACGAATCATGCCTTTCGCGTGATGGGGGGGCCGCACATGGCCGCCCGGCTGCAGTACTACGGCCATGTGCCGAGCGTCGCCTCGTACTATTGGGAGAATCTCGAGGGCCTGCGGGCGGCCGCCGATTTTTTTGCCGCGGAGAACGACGAGGCCGCGCTGCGCGTCGTTGAGGAACGAGGCATCACGCATGTGGTTTTGCCGCCGTCGGCCGATATCGCCCGCATGTTTTACTACATTAAAAACGGATATTTTTCCGAGGCGGGCGCGCGCGACTCGCTGGCGGGGCGGCTGCTGGCCCGTCCCGAGGCCCTGCCGCGTTGGATCCGGAGAGACATGGCCCTGGAGAGAGCCCTTCAACCCGGCTATCGTTTTGCCGGCGAACCCGTGTTCGGCACGCTCCTGATGTTCACCATTCGTCAGGATCGGTTCAGCGCCGACGCGGGCGAACCATGAGCCCCTGGCCGTCGCCATCGTGGAGGCGCCCATTGACTTGGCGGGCCTCCCATGGTAAAAAGCCATGCGCCGGGTGCGGAGCGGGGAGGGCGGGGCCGCTGAACCCGCCGGAGCGGAAGATTACATCACAATGCCGTCAATGAAGGATGGACGCATATTGGTCACCGGCGCCGAGGGCTTCCTGGGCCATCACATCGTGCCCGCGCTGAAGCGGGAACTCGGCGGCGAAATCCTCGAAGTGGGCCGCCGGGACTATGACCTGCTGGATCCGGATCGCGTCCGGCGCATGCTGAAGGAACTCCGCCCGCGCACGGTGGTGCACCTGGCGGCCAAATCCGGCGGGATCCTGGACAATAAAAAACGGCCGGCGGACTATCTGTACGAAAACCTCGCCATGAATACGCACATGGTGCACGAGTGTTTCCGGGCGGGGGTCAAAAAATTCCTCACCCTAATGGGCGGCTGTTCCTACCCGGCCGACGCGGCCTCTCCGATTGATGAAGGCCGGATGTGGAACGGCTTCCCGCAGATTGAGAGCGCGGGCTACTCCGTCGCCAAAAGAATGCTGCTCGTGCAGTCCTGGGCCTATCGGCAGCAGCACGGCTTTGATTCCCTGGTGCTGATCCCCGGCAATGTCTATGGCGAGTGGGATAATTTCCGCATGGAGGAGGCGCATGTCATTCCGGCGCTCCTGCGGCGCTTTCTCGATGCGCGTGAACGCGGGGCGCGGGAGGTGGCCGTGTACGGCAGCGGCCGCCCCACGCGGGATTTCGTCTATGCCGGCGACGTGGCGGCCACGATCCCCTGGTTCCTCAAGCACTACGACCACAGCGAGCCGGTGAACATTTCCTCGGGGACGCGATGCTCCATCCGCGAACTCGCGGAAACGATTGCGAGAATTGTCGGTTTTCAAGGGGCGCTGGTATGGGACGCTTCCAAGCCGGACGGGCAGATGGACAAGATTTTTGACGTGACGAAGCTGCGCTCGCTGGGGCTTCAGTGCCCGACCCCCCTGGAGGAGGGTCTGCGCCGCACGCTGGACTGGTTGACGGCGGCCCGCCGGCAGGGCAAGGTCCGGCTGTAATGAAGTCCAAGCCCACGGTTCTTATTCTTGGCGCCAGGGGATTCCTGGGGTCGGCCATCACCGCGGAGGCTACGGCGCGCGACTACCGGGTGTTCCCGGTCGAGCCCGACAACTATCGGACACACCTGGGAGTGGAAGCCGACTGGCTCATCAACGCCAACGGCAATTCCAGGAAATACCTCTCCGATCAGCAACCCCTGGAGGACTTCGACCTTTCCGTGCGCAGCGTGGCCGCGTCCCTGCAGGACTTCCGGGCGGATCATTATCTTTACCTCTCAACCGTGGACGTCTATGCCGACAAGGGGAACCCGGCGCGGAACGCCGAGGCGGAACCGATCCGCCCGTCGCGGCTGTCGCGGTACGGCCATCACAAGTGGCTGGCCGAGGAGCTGATCCGCTTCAATGCCTCGTCCTGGATGGTCATGCGCATGGGAGGGTTGGTGGGACCGGGGCTGCGAAAAAATGCCGTTTACGATTTGCTGCGGGGACAGCCACTTCGGGTGCATCCGGATTCCGTCTACCAGTTTCTGCATACGAGGGAGACGGCCTGCGTCATCCTGGACCTGGCGGAAAGGGGCCTCTGGGGGGAGACCTTCAACCTCTCCGGCGAGGGGGTGATTTCGGTGCACGACGTGGCGGACCTGATTCCCGGGGGCCGTCTGCTGGACAGCCCTCCCGTAGGCGCCCCGCAGCGCTACGAAGTCAGCCTCGAAAAGATCAACAAGCACTGCGCCGTGACCTCTACCCGTGAGACGGTGACGCGGTTTGTGAAGGCGGTCCTGGAAGGCCGGGAAAAACTCGCCTGATCCCGCGCGGGGTAGGGCGCGGGCGTCGCCCGCGCCGGAGCTTTGCGCGGATGGACTTGCCTTACCGGAGCCGCTCCACCGCGCCGGTCTTGCCCCAGGCTTTTCCTTCTTGGTAGACGCGGGTGCGCTCCCCGATTTTCGAGGCCAATCTTTCCAGGCCGTTGGACACGGCCAGGTCGTGGGCCTGCCGGGACCAGTACACCGCTCGCTCAAACTCGCCGTGGGCGGCATAGGCCACCGCCAGGGTATCCAGGATGCCCGGGTAGATGACCGTGCACAGATCCTTCGCCCGAAGCGCGAGGCGGATGGCCTCCGCCGGGTCCGCGCCGGCGGGCGGATCCGTGGCCAGCAACCAGGCCACGTTGTTCAGAATGGCAATGTTGTTGGAATGCGTCGTCAGGGTCCGCTCGAAAAAGGACCAGGCGCGCCGGCCGTGTCCTTTCCCCCATAGCGCCGAGAAGTAGGAGCACATGCCTTCGAAATCGGCCAGCGGGGCCCAACCCTGGCCGGCCACCAGCGCAAACTCGTTGGAGGCCTCGGCCGTCTGTCCGGCCTCAAGGTAGGCGCGCGCCAGCTCCACGCGCCACGTGGGACGTATCATGGGGCCCTCGTTGGCCCTTTTCAGGAAGGGGATCGCCCGTTCGGGCATGCCCTTTTCCATCCAGGACAGGCCGAGCACAAAGTTCAGGAAGGGACAACGGGGGTTCATCGCAAGCAGCGCTCCTTCGAGACGCGGAATAGCTTCGTCTGTGCGATTGAGAAGTAGCAGCGCCAAGGCGGAATTGGCAATAAAAGGCGTGGTGCGCGGATCCACGGAAATGGCCTTGTCGAAATGCCGCAACGCGGATTCGGTTTGCCCGGCGCCCAGCAACGCCTCGCCATAGTTGTTGTGCGCCAGAGCGCTCTCCGGGAGATACTTCAGGACATTTTCGAAGGCCGTGAGGGAATTCCGCCAGCAGGGCAGGGCCTGCCGGGTTTGCCAGGCGCACCCGACGAGGATCGCGCTCCCCATCAACGCGAAGAGGACGCTCCGCCAGGGCCGGGACGGGAGCAGGGAGCTTGCGCCCCAAGCCACGGCAATCCCCAGGCCGATGGAGGGCAGGTAGGTGAACCGGTCCGCCACGTGAGTGGTGCCGACCCGTACAATCCCGATCACCGGCACGAGCAGGCCCAGGAACCAGAGCCACCCCACGGGCAGGGCGCGGCATCGCCGGCCGCCCCAGAGCGCCGCCAGGGTGAGGCCCAGCAGGAAACCGGCGGCGGTCAGCGATCGCCAGGGCGCAAGGGCCAGATCGCCGTAGATCATGCTCAACCGGACGGGCAGAACGGTCTTTCCCAGATAGAACACGTACGCGACGGGGATGGAAGCCAGGCGTCGCATCCAGGGGATCGCATCCGTCCCGTGGATGGCCTTGCCGACCGTTTGCGTGTAGTAGGTGAGGAAACAGAACAGGACCGTCAGGGCCCAGAAAAGCACTTTTTCGCGGACCAGTTTCAACCCCTCGGCCCGGACCTCCTCCCGGCTGAAGTTCCAGCGCTTCAGCGGCCAGTAGTCCAGCAGGAGCAGGAGGAAGGGCAGGGTCACGAGGATGGGCTTGGTCATCAACCCGAGGGCCATGCAGAAGGCGGCCGGGACTTCTCGACCCGGAACCGGATTCCGGCTGAACCGCTTGTAGAAGAACAGGCAAAGCAGGACCAGGAAGCCGCTCAAAACATCCTTGCGTTCCGCAATCCAGGCCACGGATTCAACCCGCAAGGGATGCCAGGCAAAGAGCGCGGCCACGAATACGGAAGGCCAGAACTTCCGGGTCCACGAATTGAGCAGGAGGAAAAGTAGCGCCGCGTTGAGGGCGTGGAGCAGGATGTTCGTCAAGTGATAACCGAAGGGCTCCGTACCGAAGAGGGAAGAGTCCAGCATGTAGGAAAGCCACATTACGGGGAGCCAGTAGCTCTCGTACACCGAGCGGAAGGCCCACCGGATGCTTTCCGGGGTCAGCCCCTGCCGGACGATCTGGTTTCCCGACACGTAGCGATCATCGTCGAAATTGAGGAAATCGTATCCCGTCGCCGGCCAGAAGAGCCAGACCGTGGCGGCCACGAGGCCCAGGGCCACGAGGATGCTTCTCCAATGCGCGGAAAAAAAATCACGACCCCATTTCGTCATTCCAAGACTCATAGCGGATTTTCTGTTCCTTTGGAACGATTTATTGCGGGGCGCTATCGAAGGCGGGCCTGGAGGGCCTTGGCCATGATGACGGCGCCGGCCTTGATCACCGCCGCGCTGTTCCGGTGCATCGAAACTCCCGCCGCGCGGTCGGCGTAGCGGACGGGGATTTCGCAAAAACGCAGACGTAACGAGGCGGCCCGGACCACCATTTCGGCCTCGTAGCTGTAACGGTCGTCGCGGAAATCAATCTGCCGGATCGCGTCGCGCGTCCAGGCCTTTACTCCGGCGGTGACGTCGGTCACCCGCCGCCCGATGAGCAGGGAGATGAAAAGCGAGAGCAGGCGGTTTCCCGCGTCGCGGAAGAAGACGGACCGGTAGGCGGACCGGTCGGAGCCTTGCAGGAAGCGCGAGCCCAGCGCCAGGTCGTATGCGCCGCTCACAACGGGGGAGAGCAGGGCCGGCAGGTCATCGGCGAAAAATTGAAGGTCGCAGTCGAACTGGGCCATGACCGGGGCGGAGGCCCGGGCGATGCCCGTCTTGATGGCGTGCCCCTTGCCGCGGTCCCCGATGTTCTTGATCGGGACGACGCCCGGAAATTCCTGTTGCAGCGTCCGGGCGATCTCGATCGTCCGATCCGTGCCGCCATCAATGATCAGTATCTCCGCCGCGGGCAGCACCCGCGCCACCTCGCGGATGCACCGCTCGATGTTGGCCTCCTCGTTGCGGCAGGATACCAGGAGGCTGACTTCCGGTGTTCCCGCCCCGCCCGCGGGGGGCGGGCGAGTCGGAACCTGTCCATGAAGTATGTCGGGCGCCGTCATGAAGGAATCCGCATTTCGGCCGCGCCGGGTCAGTCCTCCCGCCACGGATGGTTCTTCCGGTACCGTTCCAGTCGGCCTTCCAGTTTCGCCGCGAAAGCGGCGTCCTTCCGCGCCCGCGCCCTGTCGCGGGCTTCGATCGTGATCGCGCGGGCCTGTTCAAACTCTCCAGCGGCGGCGTACGCCACAGCCAGGGTGTCCAGGGTCCGATAGTCCCGCCCGCTGATGTCCACGGCCCTTTGGGCCAGTTCAATCGCGCGCGGTGGATCGAGAATCCGCTCCGTGGTCGCCAGCAGCCACGCCAGATTGTTCAACTGGGGGGCCGTGGCGTTGCCCGAGGCCAGCGCCCTGCCGTAGTCCTGTTCCGCCCGGACCGGGTCACCCAGCCGGGTCCAGACCACGGCCCGGCGAATGAGGGCATCGGCGGAATCCGGCGCCAATTGGAGCCAGCGGTTGAGATCCGCCAGCGCCGGGTTCCACTGTCCTTGCTGAAAGCGGAGCAGGGCCCGATTGGAGAGGGCCCTCTTATCGGAAGGGTTCAGAAGGAGCGCCCGGGAGTAGGCCTCCAGGGCCTGATCCATCTGTCCGGCCGCCTGCAGAAACACGCCCAAGTTCTGCCAGGCACGGCCGTTTCCCGGACGCTTGGCGATGACATCCTCCATGAGGGCGATGCCGCTTCGATAGGTCGTGTTCCGGTGAAAACTGGCGCCTCCCAGCAAAAGGGTGGCGAGCGCCAGGGCCGCGCTCCCCACGCGTGAATCCCAGTGCGCTCGGCGTCCGAGTTGAATACACCCGGCGACGAACAGGGCGATCAGCGCGGCCATGGGGGCGTATAGCCGGTGCTCGGCAATGGGTTGGCCCGTGATGGGAAGCAGCAGCGAGGGCGCCAGCAGGCCGAAGAAGCAGAGCCCCGCAAAGCCCGCGCGCGGCCGCCGGACGCCGGCCCAGAAGGTGGCGCCCACGACCAGGAGCACCACGACGAGGTGCGGCAGGACCTCGCGCAGGCCCGAGGCCAGGAGGGTGCCGTAATCGAAAACCAGCGGCGCCGGCCAGACAACAAGACGCCAGAGGCGGGTCAATCCCCACGCCTGGGTCAGCCAGTATCGGCGCATTACGTCCGGCGTCACGACGCCGGGCTGCAGGTGGGGGGAGAACATCCATTGTCGCGAAAGGGGCCAGGCGACGGTGACGGCCATGGCGATATAGAGCCAGCCCCGCCGGCGAAAGACCTCTTTCCACGACGAGGAAAGGAAATGACGGTCATAGAAAATGGCCAGGAGCGGCGCCACGGCCATGTTCTCCTTGCTGCCCATGCC
>JAHJJH010000203.1 GCA_018823105.1 Verrucomicrobiota bacterium
CAGCAACCGGATATCGTCGAGGTGCTCCGGCTGCAGGGCCTGCTGGGCTGGGGCCTCCTGATGCTGATCCTGAACATCTGGACCACGCAGGACAACACCATCTACAACTTCTCCGTCGCGGGCTGCAACCTGTTCCGGACCAGCCGGCGGCAGGCGCTCACCTTCGGCGGCGCGATCCTGGGCACGATCCTGGCCATCCTCGGCATGTACAACTGGCTGGTGCCGTGGCTGATCCTCCTGGGCACGATTGTTCCTCCCGTCGGCGGCATCCTGATGGCCGATTTCTGGCTCGTGCACCGGGGTGTCTTCCCGAGCCTGGCGCGCGTGCGTTTCCGGACGTTCAACTGGGCCGGACTCGCGACCTACGCGCTGGCCTGCGTGATTTCTTTCAAGGCGCCCGGCATCCCGCCGCTCAACGGCATCCTGGCCGGGTTGGTCCTGTACCCGATGATGATGCATGTTTTCAGCAAGCTCGGGTATGCCCAGGGCGTGGAGACGGCGGGATGAAGAAGAAAGTGGAGCGGGTGGCGATCCTGTTTTCCGGCGGCGCGGACAGCACGGCCACGGCGCTTCATTATCTTCAAAAGAAACGCCCGGTGGCCCTCCTGACCTTCTACAACGGCGCGGAGAGCATGATGGACCTGGCCCGGTACCGGGCCGGTCTTCTTCGCGAAAGGTTCGGCGACCTGTGCGGGTGGGAGCAGCGGGATGTCAAAGACCTGTTCCATTGCCTGGCCATCCGGACGCTGGAACCCGATGTGAAAAAATACGGCACGCTGGTTTGCTGCGGGTGCAAGCTGGCCATGCTGGCCGAGGCCATCCTGTTCTGTCGTGAGCACGGCATCCGGGAACTCGCCGACGGATTCCGGCGCGAGCAGGATTATTATCCGGAACAGACCGCGGAGTACATGGTGCCGGCGGGGCGTCTGGCCCGGTCCTTCAAGGTGCGCTACGTGCATCCCCTGTATGAAATGAAAGAAGAGGCGGTCCGCCAGGCCGCCGCGGAATCGGAATTGCCCCCGGTCGCGCTTCAGCCCTCGTGCCTCTTCGCCTTCAACCGCATCCGCCCGTCGGTAAAAATCCGGAACTACGTCAACAGCAAGCTGCCCGCCGTCCGCGCCTTTCTCAAGCAACGGCTTCGTTAGCCGGCTTCGCGGGCAGACACAAAATCGCCTCTGTCAACCGCCGGCCCTCCTTTGTCGTAGAAGCTGATGGACGGACACCATCGGGAGGGAGGCCGTATGAACATCCGAACTCGAAGAATCGTCCGCGCAATCATCAGCCATGTCTGGGGGCCTACCGGTTCGGTTCTTCTCCATATTCTCGTGGTCCTGTTGCTGGTCAAGCTGGTCACCTACAGCCCGCCGGAGAAAAGGATGGAATATGAGGTGAAGTATGTGGAGATCATCCCCCCGCGTCTGGATTATCCGCCGCCGGATCTCCCGCCGGCGGATTTTTCTCCGGCTACGGTGGAGGCGCCCGTTCAGCCCAATCTGCCTTCCGCGGAGCCGCCGCCCGATGTGCAGCCGGATGACTGGGCCAAGCGGCCGGAGGAGCCCTTTGACATCGCCATGCTGAACGACATCCCGAGCGTTCTGATTATTCCGGACGTTTACGGAACCCGCACGGCGGAGGGCCGCGTGAACGGGAGGGGAAGTTATGCCGGCGGCGGGTACGCGGAGACCTCCGTGGTCAAGGCCCTGGAATGGCTGAAGAAAAATCAGGCGCCGGACGGCTCCTGGGGGCCGAACAAGGCGGCGATGACCGGCCTGGGCTTGCTCACGTTCCTGGCGCACGGCGAGACGCTGTCCTCCGAAGCCTACGGTCAGACTGTAGCGAAAGCCGTCCGGTTCCTGATCATGCAGCAGGACGCCGGGGGGCAGTTTCACAGCACCGACGGACAAGCGGGTCCCTACGTTCACGCGATCGCGACGTACGCCGTCAGCGAGGCATACGGTATGATGCGTATTCCGGATCTACGACCGGTGATGGAAAAGGCCGTGCAGGTGATTGTGGCGGGCCAGCAGCCGGGTGGCGGCTGGGATTACCGCTACGCCAAAGGCGGGCGGCGGGACACGTCCGTGGCCGGCTGGCAGATTCAGGCCCTCAAGGCGGCGCGGATCGCCGGCGCGGAAACGCCCGGGCTGCGGGAGACCTTTGATCTTGCGGCCGAAGATATTCTCGGCGCCCGGGATCCGGAAACCGGCCGGTTCTTTTACACGGACAACTCGTCGCACAAGACCGACTCGATCACCGCCATCGCGGCGCTCTGCCTGCAGTTGATGGGGCGGGGCGACGCGCGCGAGGTGCAGTACGCGTTTCGTGCGATGGGCGGCGCCGGGTGTGATTGGGACCAGCCGGTGGAATGGCCGATGTACGCCTGGTATTACCTGACCCAGGCCCATTTTCATCATGGGGGATCGGTATGGTCGAGATGGAATGCGCAGTTTTCCCGGACACTGGTGCGCCATCAGAACGAGGACGGGAGTTGGACCTCCCCGGGCGGACAGCGTGGGGGCGCCGGAAAAGAGACGCATCTGGGTCCTGTCTACAGCACCACGCTGGCGGCCCTTTCGCTGCAGGTGTATTACCGGATGCTTCCGACCTACAAGGCCGTGGCCCTCGAGCCGGTAACG
>JAHJJH010000204.1 GCA_018823105.1 Verrucomicrobiota bacterium
CGCTGCAGACCGGCGACGACGCGCCCGAGGTGCGACTGCTGTCGCCGCAGGACCAGGAGGTTATCATCGACAACCCGCTGGTGCAGTTGCAGGCCGAGCGCGCGGAGCGGGCGGAGATGTGGCTGAACGGGCGCTCCATCGCGGCAGTCAGCGCGACGCCCTTCGAGCTCAAGATCCCCTTCCGGCAGCTGAAATACGGGCGTCACCAGCTCACCGCTCGCGCGGAGCGCGACGGCCTGGTCGGCATGCAGGAAATATTCTTCTGGAAGCTGCCGCCGCACCGCATGGAGAACCTGCCGCAGGGCACCCCTTGGGGGCCAACGGAAAACGGCGACGGCACGGTGACGTTCACGCTGCACGCCCCGGGCAAGCGTTTCGTTTCGCTGGTGGGCGACTTCAACGGGTGGGACCCGTTCGCGGACATGATGATCGCCTCGCCGGACGGCACATGGTGGCTGACGCGGCCGGTGTCGAACGGGACCTGCCAGTATCAGTTCTGCATTGAGGGCCGACGGTTCCTCGCGGACCCGTACGCGCGCGATATCGAGTGGAAGGACGAGCAGGGGCGCGAGGGGCACGAGCCCTGGCAGGCGCGCGCCGTGCTGCGGGTCGGGCAGCCGCCGTTCGCGTGGACCGCGACCAACTACGTGCGGCCCGCCCTGGACCAACTGGTCATCTACGAATTTCACCTGGACGACCTGGCGCCGGGAGGCGGATTCACCGGGGTGATCGCGAAGCTGGACTACATCCAGGGGATGGGCTTCAACGCGATTGAACCGCTGCCGTGGATGGAGTTCACGGTGGACCGAAGCTGGGGCTACAATCCCGCGTTCCACTTCGCCCCCGAGTCGGCCTACGGGACCCCTGACGACCTGAAGCGGCTGGTCGACGCGGCGCACCGTCGCGGAATCGCCGTGATCATGGACGGCGTGTTCAACCACATGGACCGCAACTCCGCGCTGTACCAGCTTTACGGCAGCGACTTCGAAGCGAGCCCGTACTTCCGGCTGTTCCGGGGGGAGAACTGGGGCTTCCCGGACCTGGACCAGCAATCCCGTGCGTTCAAGCGCTACGGCGCGGACGCGATCCAATACTGGCTGACCGAGTATCGAATCGATGGCATCCGGTTCGACGCTACGCGTTTTGTCGAGTGGGCGGGCTACAACGACTGGGGCGCGGGCTGGCTGGCGTGGGCGGGCCGGCAGGCGGACCCGGGCAGTTACATGATCGCCGAGCACATTCCCTCCGACCCCGAGCTGATCAACCGGACGGAGATGGACACCACGTGGCATGCGACCTTCCGCTGGGCCATCCGCGGGAAGGTCGAGGAAGCCCGGCTGGACCGCGGGGAGCTGGCGCGGCTCCTCGATCCGACGCAGATGGGGTTCAGCAACGCTTGCCAGCGCATCGCGTATACCGAGAGCCACGACGAGGAGCGCGTGATGCGCGAGTTGCGGCGAAAGGGCTTTTCGGCCGACGAGGCGGATCGGCGCGCGGTGCTGGCGCTGGCGCTGACGCTGACGGCGCCGGGACCGGCGATGATCTACGCGGGGCAGGAGTTCGGCGAGGACACGCCGAAAGTCGTCGGTTCCAATCCGATCAACTGGAAGCGCGCGGAGGGCTGGTTTGGCCGGCGCGCCCGGCGCCTGCGGGATTCCGCGCGCGCGCTGGTGAAGCTGCGGACCACGCATCCCGCGCTGCGCACGGCGGCCGTGAAGGTGGAGGAAAAAGGCGTTCCGGAGGGCGTGGCGGTGTATACGCGCGGCGAGAGTGGCCCGGTCGTTGTCGTGGCCGCGAATTTCGGGCGGCGCAAGAGGCAGGTCGAAGTGCCGCTGCCCGCGGACGGATCGTGGCGGAACGTGTTGGATGGAACGGCTCTCGCGCCCGTCCGCGAGGGAAAAACATCCGTGATCCTGGAACCCGGCGGCGTGGCTGTTTTCGCCACCGAATTCGCCCCGCTCGTGGGAAAACTGTAGCGGCAAGTAAAACGTTTTAACAACAACGAGCTTTATGGGTACATTTCCGCATATCAGGAGAACTATCCAATGCCCAATGTAAACCGCAACTGGCGGAAATGGCTGATTACTATTTACTTACTTCTGGCGCTTGGGGCCCTTCCTGCCTGGTCGGCGGTGGTGTCCGTAGGTGACGTCACCGGTGTGACGGTCAGTACGAATGGGACCACGGGAAACATAACGGCCTCCTTTTCGCTAAGCACGGGAGGGTCCGTTGCAGTCACGCCTTTTGCGCCCGATGTGGTCCGCGTCGATTTTCACTGGGTCGGGGCGTTCGACACAGATCAGCCGATGATCGCGAAGCCCTTCACGAACTGGCCCGCGGTGGCGGCGACCTTGGCCGACCTGGGTTCGACTTACCTGATTCAGACCGCGCAGTTGGATGTAGAGATCGTAAAGTCACCGTGCAAAGTGCATTTCAAGGACAAGAATGGTTTCTATCTTTTGCAGGACGATCACATGGAGTTTGACTCCGCGTACAATTATACGGGCCAGCGCGGAACAAGTTCTTCGAAACTGAAGTGTCAGAAGGTGATGCCCGCGGATCAGGCCTATTTCGGCCTCGGCGAATACGGCGGGCCGATGAATCGTCGCGGCAGAGAGATCGATTGCTGGAACTCCGGCACCTACAACTGGGGCGAGTACCAGAACCCGACCTACCTGAACATCCCGTTCTTTTACGGCGTCCAACCCGCCGGCGGCGGCAATCCGGCCTTCGTCTATGGCCTGTTCTTAAACAATCCCTGCCGCCCCCTCTTTAAGTTCGGCACGCAGGCGGGCGACAAGTACTCGTTTGAAGCCGGCGATGGACGGATGGATTATTTCTTCATCGGCGGCGGGGCCGGTCATACCATGGCGAAAGTCATTGACCGCTATTCCGAACTGACCGGCCGCCCCACCATGCTTCCCAAGTGGAGCCTGGGCCATCATTTGTCGCGATTCAGCTACGACAACCAGGCGTGGGTCGAGTACATCGCCAACGAGGCAACGGCGCAGGACGTCCCGCTGGACGCGGTTTACCTGGACATCGACTACATGGACGCGAACGCCGACGGCAACATCGGCGACGGTCAGCTTCGCCAGCTCACGATTAACTCCAGGTTCTCCGATCCTGCCGGGATGATCAGCTACTGCAACGCGCGCGGGGTCAAGGTCGTACCGCTCATTGAGCCGTGGCTCGAGCCGGGCGATTCCCTGTACGGCGAAGCGAACAGCAATTTTCATTTCATCAAGGACAACGGCGGCAACACCGTCACGCGCGGCATCTATGTGGGCGACGTGTCGTGGTTCGATTTCAGCAGCACGCCGATGAACACGTGGTGGCAGAGCCGGATCGTCACCTGGTTCAACAACGTCGGCTTTTCCGGCATCTGGAACGACCTTACCGAGCCCGAAGGCGGCGACCAGATCCCGCATGACGGACTGCTGTGGATCGACGGCCGATTCGGGTCGTCGAACACCGACTCGCGCCGCTTCTGGTCCAACGAACGCAACTACTTCGGGCTCCGCTGTGCCCGGCAGAGCTACAACACGATGCTGGCCAAGGACTCCAATAAGCGGCCTTTCGTCCTGAGCCGGTCCGGCAACGCGGGTCTCCAGCGTTACGGCGTGAGCTGGAGCGGCGACACGCGCGCGAACTGGTTCTACCAGCGCGCGACGATCCGTTTCGGCATGGGCGCCATGATCTCGGGCGCCGCGTGGTATGGCAATGACGTCGGTGGATTTGCGGGCACGCCCTCCGCCGAACTGATGGTGCGGTCGACCGAGTTCAACTGCCTGACGCCCTTTTTCCGCAATCACGCCGACAAGTCCGCGGCCGACCGGGAGCCCTGGCGCTTCAGCGAACCGTATAAGAGCCAAATGCGCGACCTCATCAAGTTGCGCTATAAGCTCATGCCCTATCTGTACACCCTGGCCTATGATTCCACGCAAAACGGCGAACCGATGAACGTGCCGCCCGTGTTCGATTACTTCGCCGACGCCAACACCTATAGTCTGAGCGACTACGAGTTTCTCGTCGGCGACTTCATCCTCGCCGCCCCGGTATACGATGAAGGCGCCGCGACGCGAACGGTCTATCTGCCCTATGCCAGCGGCGTGGAGTGGTATTACTGGCCGTCCGGCCAACCGTCCTCCCCGCCGTCCGGCGACAAGTATAGCGGCGGACAGCAGGTCACGGTCAGCGCCCCCCTGGGGAAGATGCCGATGTTCGTGCGGTCGGGCGCGATCCTTCCCATGGGCCCTTCCATGCAGTACGCGAACCAAACCCAGGCCGGCTGGATGGACATCAACTGCTGGCCGCAGGGCGACAGCGAGTTCACGCTGCACGAAGACGATGGCGAGACGTGGGATTACCTGGGCGGGGAATATGCGCGGCGGCGCCTGGTGAGCAGTCGCACGGCGAGCACCTGGGAATTCACCATCGAGGCCAAGCAGGGCACCTATGACACCGGCACGCGCGACTTCTACATATACTGTTTCAATCCGGGCACCTCGGCCGTGCAGGGGGTAACCCTCAACGGCGCCCCGCTCAGCCAGGAGGCCGATTTGAACGTCGTTACGCAGGGTTGGAAATTCGTGACCGACGGGCGGCTCGGCATCAAGCTGCCCGATACCGGCGCCGCCGCGGCGCTGCGGGTAAGTTTTGCCGAGGTCAACGATACGTTGCAGTTCACCACCGCCGCCACCAACGTGGCCGAGAATAGCGGTAGCGTGCGTCTCTTCGTGAGCCGCATCGGTTCCGCTACCGGAGCCGTCAGCGTCAGCTACGCCACGACGAACGGTACGGCCACCTCCGGATCGGACTTCACCGCGACCAATGGGACGCTGAACTGGCCGGCCGGCGATTTGACGAACAAGTACTTCGATGTCCTGATCACGGACGACACGGCCTACGAAGGCAGCGAGACCTTCTCCGCCGGCCTCAGCGCGGCATCCGGCGCGGACCTTGGAACGCCCGCCCAGATCACCGTGACCATCACGGACAACGAACCCGTACCCCCCGACCTCCTGGTCACCAATCCTCCGGAGGCGATCCTCGTCAGCGAGACCACGACGACCTTTAACATCCAGGGCGTTGCGAATGCGTTCAACTGGTCGGGGTTGACGTGGACGAACAGCCTGACGGGAAGCTCCGGACAGTTGCCGATCGGCTTCGCGTGGACTATCGATGGAGTGGGGCTCGGCATCGGCACCAACCTGATCACGGTCACGGCCACCAATATTGGCGGGCCCATCGCTTCTGACAGCGGATCGAGCCCCGCCTACAGCGATGGGTGGGACACCAACGATAATGGCGGCTACGGCTGGGGCGGCTGGCAGTTCTACACCAGCTCCGCGAACCCGAGTGAAAACGGACGCTTCATGGCCAACAGCGCCTCCGTGAATATCGGCACACCGGCTTGGGGCCTGTATGCCAACAACGGCAATCTCTCCGAAGCGAAGCGGCTTTTGACCAACACGTTCGCGGTGGGACAGACCTTGGCGGTACGCATGGATAATGGTTTCATCAGCACCGGAAGCGTTGGCGTGGCCATGCAGAACGCCTCCGGCACCACGCTCTGGGAATTTTTCTTCAACGGTGGCGATACGTTTTACAGCATGAGCGGAACGACAACCGACGTGGGCTGGACCAGCGGCGGTCTGGATGTCGAGTTCACGCTGACCAGTCCCACGACCTACCGCGCCCGCGTCACCCCGCTGGGCGGGGTCACCCGGACGAACACCGGTGATCTGATCACGGCGGCCGACACCGCCATCACCGTCTTCCGCGGGTGGAATTACAATGCGGGCGTGGGCTCGTATTACGACTACTTCTTCAACCACCTCGCGCTCAGCGGGGCCGGCGGCCCCGGCCCGTCCACCAGCGTCGTGGTGCAGATCGTCCGCGCCGGAACCTTCAGTCTGATTCCGCAGGCGTGGCGCGACCGCTACAACCTCACGGGCCCGAACTCGGGCGACGACGAGCATGCCGACGCCGACGAACTCAGCAATCTGCAGGAATATTGGGCGGATACGAATCCGACGAATGCTGAATCCTGGTTCGGAGGATCCCGGATCCACACTTCGAATAGCGTGGCCGGAATGGCGATCACCGTGGAGGTGGCGCCCCCGACAACGAACAGCCGCCTTTACGATGTGTCCTATGGAAGCAACTTGGTGGACGGGTTGTGGTGGTCGTTCGGCCTTAACGTCCCTGGCCGCGACGATGGCGGAGGGCTCACCTTCACCGTAACCAACCCGGTCAATTCGCAGTTGTTCTTCCGGACGCGTGTGTTCATGCCCTAGGGTGTGGAAAATGAAGCGGCGGATGCTCACGGTCATCTTTATACTGCTTGGCGTGGCCCTGATCGCGCTGATCGCCCTGTTCGTTTCTCGCGGGCGCGCCAAGCCCACCGCAAGGCCGGAAGAGGAATCCGGGGCGCAGGTTCCAGCTCTTCCGGCGCGGGTCGGAGAGAAAGAGTCTTTCGCCACGCCCTTGGTTCAGCGCGTTGAAATCATGCCTCTGGATGAAAGAACGCTGGAGCGGTTTCAAGAAGCGAACAGTCGCGCCATGAGCCAACTCCTGGAACAACAGAACGGCCTGCCTTATACCGTGGCGGCATCGGTCAGCCTTCGCGCGGCCATGGCGGATCTCGGCCACGATCCGGACAAGACGCTTCTATACTGGTTGTCGCCGAAGTTTCAGAAGGATAGGGCGAACGGGAATCAGAAGGAAGCCGTGTCCCTATCGAGATCGACGGGGAATCTCCTTTCCATCGCCCTGGGTGACAACGCCAGCGACGAGGAATTCGCCGTTATCCTCAAACAACTCTCCCCGGAAGTCAGGCTCGCCGCGATCAAGCGGAGAGGAAGAGAATAGTTCGTTTTTGCGTCGACGCGAGGCCGTTGGCGATCGCGTCACCACCGGGCAAGTCGGCCCCGGGTTCATGGCGCCTCTACGCCGTCAGACCCCGGAGACCCGCCCCGGAGCCTCCCTTTACGACACCTGCCTCTCGCAGGTTTTCCGGAAATGGTAGCCGTAGATGGCTAGGGTGATGGCATCGGGGATGAGCCGGGGACATCGGAATTGAGCCCAAAGCAGGAGTTTCCAGTACTGGAAACGCTCCCGGCCGAGAATACCGAGCCGATAGAAGGAGCGAAAAAACGCCAGAGCGTCGGAGAACCGGAACACCCCTCGTATCTTCGGAGGCTTGTATTCGCGGAGGAGTGTCCGGATGCGCCGGTAGTAGAGCTTGGGGGAGTAGATGTGCGCCAGAATGCGCTGGTAGCCTTCCCGGAGCGTCGCCAGGTTCATGGCCGGGATGATGTTCGTGGTCCCGTCCGCGTTGTCCCCGGTGGCTTCCCCGCGAAGTCGGCCTTCCTTTTTCATCCGCTCGTAAAGCCGAGTCCCGGGCGGCGCCTGGAGCAGGCCGACCATGGCGGTCACGATGCCGCTCTTCTGGATAAAATCAATCTGCCGCTGAAAGATGGAGGGCTGATCATGGTCGAAACCGACGATGAACCCGCCCTGCACCTGGAGCCCGGCGCGCTGGAGACACTTCACGTCTTCCACCAGGTTGCGGTTCTTGTTCTGGACTTTGCTGCACTCGACCAGGCAATCCTCGTCCGGGGTCTCGATGCCGACGAAGACCCTGGTGAAGCCGGTTTCGACCATCAGATCCATCAGCGGTTTGTCTTCCGCCAGATTGATGGACGCCTCGGTGAAGAACAGGAAGCCCTTTTTATTCTTCCGCCATTCGATCAGGGCCGGCAGGAGATCGGTTTTCAGGATGCGTTTATTTCCTATGAAGTTGTCGTCCACAAAGAACACATCTCCGCGCCACCCCAGGGCGTACAGGCCATCCAGCTCGGCGACGATCTGTTGCGAGGTTTTCACGCGCACCCCGTGGCCGAGCAGGGCGGTGATATTGCAGAAATCGCAGTTAAACGGACAGCCCCGGGAGAACTGGACGCTCATGTTGGCGTACCGTTTCAGATCCAGCAACTCCCACATCGGCGCGGGGGTTTGCCTCATGTCCGCGAAGTGGTCGGTGGCGTAGACCCGCTTCGGCCGGCCCTCCGCCAGGTCGCGGAGAAAAGGAGGCAACGTGATTTCCGCTTCGTTCAGGATGAAATGATCGACCCCCTCGATCTGTTCTTGTTCGCTGTGAAACAGGGGGCCCCCGGCCACCACCCGCAATCCGGCCGCCTTGCATTGGGCGACAATCCCGCGCGCCGATTCGCGCTGGACCACCATGGCGCTGATAAAGACGCAGTCAGCCCATGCCAGGTCCTTTTTCGAGAGGGCGCGCACGTTGGTGTCCACGAGGCGTTTTCCCCATTCCGGCGGCAGCATGGACGCGACGGTCAGCAACCCAAGCGGCGGCAGAGATGCCCGCTTCCCCACGAACTTCAGTGCGTGTTTAAAGCTCCAGAACGTGTCCGGGAATTCCGGATAGATCAACAGGACGTTCATATACGATGCTCCCCTTGCCATCGCCAATCCTGAATCAGGGCTCCGGCTTTCCTTGCCCGGTCCCTGACTTTATCGAAGGCATAAGACGGATACGGCCGGGGTTGCTTTTGTTAAATGAAAGATAACACTGCCGGGGATTCGGCACGAGGAAATAATAGTCGCGTGTTTCAGACCTCCGCCGGCACGTCCGACGTGAACGTGGCGATGCCGCATTAAGGCGGCAGGTAATCGCCAATAAACGCGATCTTTCGGATTTCACAACTTGCTTCCATGCGTTGTTTCGCTCGCCTTTGTTGTTCGGCCTCGGCGGACTTGCCCCCGCTTTGGGCTTTGCTCCGCAGATGACACGCTAGTTCACGAGCCATCCTTGTTCCATGGGGTGTAACCCTGCCGTCATCCAAGACGGCGTCGCGCCAAGGACGATCATCGCGACTCCCGATTTCGATTTGTATTTCATGGACCTTCCTTCATGGCGTCTTATGATGGGGATGTCGAGGTTAGTGCGGGCGATATCCTGTGACATGGGCCCCACATACGCGCAGAAATCGCGGCAGGGTTATGCCCCATAGCCAAGGTTCGCCCCATGGCGTAGCCTGCCTCCCATGAGAACATGAGAAACGGAAAGGCAACGCAGGAAAGGTCAATGGCGCAACCAGGAAGCATGGGCCGAAAAATGTCTAACCAATGGGAGGGAATCTCCCGCCACAACAGATCATGAAAAACAATCCTGTGCAGCAACTGCGAACGCTCGGGCAGTCCGTCTGGCTGGACTACATCCGGCGCGACCTGATCGCCAGCGGCGAACTGCGGCGTTTGATCGAGGAAGATGGGCTGCGAGGGATGACCTCGAATCCGGCCATCTTCGAGAAGGCTATTGTGGACAGCCACGACTACGAGGACGACATTCGCGCCATGGCCCTTGAGGGAAAAGACGCCAAGGCCATCTATGAGGCTCTCAGCCAGCGCGACGTGCAAAGCGCCGCCGACGAGTTCCGGCCGGTGTACGAAAGGACGGACGGCAAAGACGGGTATGTCAGCCTGGAGGTCAATCCCCACCTGGCGCACGACACCCACGGAACGATACAGGAAGCTCGCCGGCTGTGGGGAGCCCTGAACCGGGCCAACGTCTTCATCAAGGTTCCCGCCACGGCGGAAGGGCTGCCCGCCATCCAGCAACTCATCAGCGAAGGAATCAACGTCAACGTGACATTGCTCTTTGGGTTGCCTCGTTACCGGCAGGTGGCGGAAGCTTACATCGCCGGCATCGAAGCGTGTGCGGCCCGGGGGAAGGCCGTGAAGCGCGTGGCCTCGGTGGCCAGTTTCTTTGTGAGCCGTATTGATTCGCTGGTGGATCCGCGGCTGGAACCCGTCCTCGCGCAAGGCGGCCAAGAGGCAGGCCTCGCGAAGGAAGTGCGCGGACAAGTGGCGGTCGCCAGCGCGAAGCGGGCCTATCAAATCTACAAGGAGATCTTCGGCAGCGCCCGGTTTAAGAAGCTGGCGGCTCAGGGCGCGCTTGTCCAGCGGCTGCTCTGGGCCAGCACGGGCACCAAGAACCCGGAGTACAGCGACGTGAAATACGTCGAGGCCCTCATCGGACCGGAGACG
>JAHJJH010000205.1 GCA_018823105.1 Verrucomicrobiota bacterium
GGACCAGGGCTACGGGAACATGAGCCGCGGCCGTTATCAGGAGGCCCTCTCGCAATTCCGCAGCGTGTTGAAGTTCGATCCCGCCAGCCACCGCGCTCGTTTCGGTCTCGGAAACGTGATGATCCAACTCCAGCAGTTCGAAGAGGCGCGCACCATCTTTGAAGCGCTGGTCGCCGACTATCCCGAAGATTACTCGCTCAAGAACAACCTCGCCTGGCTCTATGCCACGGCCAGGGACCACCACATTCGCAACGGAGCGCGCGCCCTGGAACTGGCGCAGGACGCCCTGCTGCTGGCCCCGACGGACTTCCACGTCTGGAGCACGCTCTCGGAGGCGTACTACATCCTCGGTCAGTATGCCCGCGCCCAGCGGGCCGCGCAGATCGCGCTCGACCTGGCCTCCACGCAGAGGGGAACCGAGCGAAACATCGAGGAATACCGCCGCCAGGCGAATAAATGCCGGCGGGCGGCCGAAGCCATGTCCATCATCGAATGAAACCGCGCCCCGCCCTCCGCTCCATCCTGCTTTCTGTGCTCCTGGCCGGCCCCTGCCTGACCGCCGCCCGGGGCGACCCCGTCGCGTCCACGCCGGTCTGGAAGGACGGAGTGGCCATCCTCGGATCCGTCCGCGTGGATCCGAAGACGCGAACCGTCCTGGCCACCGGATGGGTGAATCAGGTCGCGGGCGCTATCGAACTGCTGGCCTGCGGAAAGGGTGGCAAGACTCACGAGAGCGTGTTCGTCCTGGATATCAACCCGCTCGACCTGCAGACGGGCCTGCTGCTGCTCGGCCTTGAACCCGGCACGCCGCCGACCGGATTGGGACAGGGATCGCCCGGCGGACCCGAACTGGAGATCCGGGTGGATTGGGAAGTGAAGGGTAAAACGCGCACACTGCCGGCCGAGCGCTTTGTACGTAATGTCGCGACAAAAAAACCGCTGCCCGCCGTCCCGTGGCTGTTCACCGGCTCCCTCATCGAGGACGGCGAATTCAAGGCCCTGGCCGAGGAAAGCCTGGTGGCCACCTACTGGGATCCCTGGGCCATCATCAATATCGGCACCGCCTGCGGGATGGACGATGAAATCCTGTACGTGAACACCCGCGCGGTGCCGCCGCTGAACACCCCCATCACCATGCGCTTTCAACCCCGGGCCCGGCGTACCGGGCGACGCTGAAGCATCTAAGAGAAAGGCTCCGATCATGGAAGAACAGGTCAAGGCTTACATTGAGCAAATCCGGCCCTACATCCAGTCGCACGGCGGCGATGTGGAATTCGTTGCGCTGGAGGGGACGGTCGTCAAACTCAAACTGCTGGGCGCCTGCCGCGGTTGCCCCGGCGCCCTGATGACCCTCCACCAGGGCATCGAGGCCCAGTTGCGTGAAGTCGTCAGCCCGGACCTGTCCGTGGAACGGGTGGATTGACGCCGCCACATCCCCCTTTGTAGCCGGGACCGGTGGTCCCGGGGGCCGGCTTCAACGAAGCCGGCTACAGAAAGCCTCACGCGGTCGGCGGGATCGGGAAGCGGCCGTTGAGGGCGTTTTTCGCGATCTCCAGCGCGTCCGGCTGGAAATCGCCTTTGACCATCCATTTCAGGAAGCCGGCATCCGTCCGGGCGATCTCGATCAACGAGGTCCCCTGCTTCTTGCCGAAATTGACCACCGCCTCGCCGTTGACCCATTTGAACTTGCCTGTACGATCCACCCAGTCCGGGTGCCGCGGATTACAGAAGTCGTCCAGGCCCTCCATGTCCCTGGGCAAATCGGAATAGCGCTCGAACTGCCCCTCCAGCACGCGCACCGTGGCCTGGACATCCGCCATGGCGTCGTGGGCGTCCAGGTGCAGTTCCCCGCAGTAGTACGCCAGCGCGGCCGGCAGGTCGCGCGGCACCTTCTTGTGAAAAATCCTCTGGGCATCCAACGCGCGGCGGCCCTGCATGTCAAACGCCAACCCGGCCCGCGCGAATTCCTCGGTCAGCAACGGGATGTCAAACCCGAGGATATTATATCCCGCCAGGTCGCAGTCCTTCAGGATCTCCAGTACGCGCGGGGCCACCTGCCGGAACGCCGGGCAATTCTTGACCATGTCATCGGTGATCCCGTGAACCTCGGTGGACTCGGACGGGATGGGGCGCTCCGGGTTCACGCGGATGGTGAACGGTTCGGTCCGGCCATCGGGCCAGATCTTGATGATGGCCAGGTCGATCACCCGGTCCGTCTTCCGGTTGAGGCCCGTGGACTCGATGTCGAAAACGGCCAGGGGTTTGTCGAGCTTGAGTTTCAGCATGGGTACGCTCCGCGTGCCTCCCTTTTCCCGGGTTCCGCCGCCGGATGCAACCTTTTTCCAGCCGCCGGCTCCTGTAAGATTGACACCGCCGGGCCGGTTCCCTAGAGTGTGCGCCCGTCCGGTCTTGGGGCCGGGCGTGGGAACGGCCTGTTTCATCAGGAAAAAGGAGACACATCATGCAGACGAACTTCCTCTACCTGTCGCTGGGCGCGGGACTCGTGGCCCTGGTTTTCGCCTGGTGGAAGACGACATGGATTTACCGGCAGGACCCCGGCACGGAGAAAATGCAGCAGATTGGCGCCGCCGTGCGCGAGGGCGCCATGGCCTTCCTTTCCCGCGAGTATAAGGTCCTGGCCGTCGTGGTGGTCATCGTGGCCGCCCTCCTGGCGTGGCTGAATCAGGGCGCGGTGAAACTCGTGGCCGTTTCGTTCGTCGTGGGCGCGCTCTGCTCCGGCGTGGCCGGATTCTTCGGCATGCGCGTGGCCACGGCCTCCAACATGCGCACGACCCAGGCCGCCCGCACGGGGCTGGCCTCGGCCCTCCAGGTCGCCTTCTCCGGCGGTGCGGTCATGGGCATGTGCGTGGTGGGCCTGGGCCTGGCGGGGCTGTCCCTCCTGACGCTCGTCTTCTTCAAGAAGTTCGGCGTGACGGCGGACTCGGATATCGCCGTCCTGCGCGAGACGGTCCTGCCGATCATCACGGGCTTTTCCATGGGCGCGAGTTCCATCGCCCTTTTCGCCCGCGTGGGCGGCGGCATCTACACGAAAGCGGCCGACGTGGGCGCGGACCTGGTCGGCAAGGTCGAGGCGGGCATCCCGGAGGACGACCCCCGCAACCCCGCGGTCATCGCGGATAACGTCGGCGACAACGTCGGCGACGTCGCGGGCATGGGCGCGGACCTGTTCGAGTCCTACGTCGGGGCGATCGTCAGCGCCATGGTCCTGGGCGCCACGGCCTTGGTCCCCACGGTGGGCGACAAGCCCGTGCTGAACCTCATTCTCCTTCCACTGGTCATCGCCGGCGCAGGGATCATCTTCTCCGCCATCGGCACGTTCTTCGTCCGGACAAGGGAGGGCGGCGATCCCCAGAAGGCGCTGAACACCGGCACGATCGGCGCGGGGCTGATCATGGCCCTCGTCTCCTACTGGATCATCAAGGCCGTGGCCCCGGCGAACTTCGAACTGACGGCCATGACCCTGCGGGGCGGCATGGTGGAAACATTCCAGGAAAGCTACACGGCCGCGGGCATCTACTGGGCGACGATTGTCGGCCTGGTGGCCGGTGTGCTCATCGGGTTGCTGGCCGAGTACTACACGGCTGAAAACAAGGGTCCCTCCAACAGTATCGCCGATGCCGCGGAAACCGGCGCGGCGACGAACATCATCGCCGGCCTGGGCGTGGGCATGCTCTCCACCGCCCTGCCGGTCCTCGTCCTCGGCGCGGCGATCATCCTGGCCTACAAGATGGCCGGCCTTTACGGCATCGCCATCGGCGGCCTCGGCATGTTGGCCACCACGGGCATTCAACTCGCCGTGGACGCCTACGGCCCGATCGCCGACAACGCCGGCGGCCTGGCGCAAATGGCCAACCTCGAGAAGGAAGTCCGCCAGCGCACGGACAAACTCGACGCCGTGGGCAACACGACCGCCGCCATCGGCAAGGGCTTCGCCATCGGCTCGGCCGCGCTGACCGCCCTGGCGCTTTTCGCCGCGTTCCGCGAGACGGTGAACCTGCCGATCATTGACGTCACCGATCCCACGGTGATGGCGGGGCTGCTCGTCGGCGCCATGATGCCCTTCCTGTTCTCCTCCTTCGCCATGACCGCGGTCGGCAAGGCCGCGTTCGCCATGGTCGAGGAGGTCCGGCGCCAGTTCAAGGAGATCCCCGGCCTGCTGGAAGGCAAGGAAGGCGTGAAGGCCGACTACGCCCGGTGCGTGGACATCTCCACGGCCGCGGCCATCAAGAAGATGACCGTGCCTGCGCTGCTCGGCATCCTGACGCCGGTCGTGGTCGGATTCGTGTTCGGCAAGGAAATGCTCGGCGGCCTGCTCGCCGGCGTCACCGCCTCCGGCGTGCTGATGGCCCTGTTCATGTCCAACGCCGGCGGCGCCTGGGACAACGCGAAGAAGCATATCGAGGGCGGCACGCACGGCGGCAAGGGCTCGCCCGCCCACAAGGCGGCCGTCGTCGGCGACACGGTGGGCGATCCCTTCAAGGACACCGCCGGCCCGTCGCTGAACATTTTGATGAAGTTGATGAGCGTGGTCTCCCTGGTAATCGCGCCGATCCTGAAAAACGTGGTCCCCTTGCTCAAGTAGGCGGGCCCGACAAGGGTTGGTCACCCGGCAGGGGGAGGCTCGCCTCCCCCTGTTCTGTTTTGATTGCCCGAAGGAACAAATGGAACGGATCAACAGATGGTTGTGCGCCGGGTTGCTCGCCGGCCTGTCGTGGACGGCCGGCGGAGAAACCGACCCGCTCGCGCAACGCATTATCGTGCTCGCCAACCGCCGCGTTCCGGAATCGCTCGAACTGGCGCGCCGCTACATGCAGGGCCGCGGCATTCCGGAGGACCGCCTGTGCGCGCTGGATCTGCCGATGGGCGAGACCCTCACCCGGGGCGTGTACGAGGTGCGCCTGCGCGATCCCCTGCTGGGCTTTCTCCGGGAGCGCAAGCTGATCGAGCAGGTCCGGCGCCCGGCGGAATCCGTCCGCCGCCACGAGAGCGAATGGCAGACCCTCTCCTCCTCCGTGCGCTACCTGGTCTCGATGTACGGGGTGCCCGTGCGCATCGCCGACACCCGCTGGCGCGTCGGGGAACTCCTCGCCAACCGGATGCGGCGATACGACATCAAGGACGCGGCGGCGGTGGATTCGGAGTTGAGCTTGCTGCTGGTCTCCGCCTATCCCCTGCGCGGCCCCTACTCCAACCCGCTGTTCAACCAGATGAACGAGGCCGACGCCCCCCGGTCCGCGGCCCATATCCTGATCGCCACCCGTCTGGACGGGCCGGACGCCGCGACCGTCCGGCGAATGATGGATGACACGCTCTCCGCCGAGCGGAATGGCCTGGGCGGCTGGGCGTACATTGACCGGCGCGGCATCGAACAGGGCGGTTACGCGCTGGGCGATTTCTGGATGGCCGAGGCGGCGGAGCGGCTGGCGCGCGAGGGATACGACGTGATCGAGGACGCGGCCGAACCGGTCTGGGGCATCGCCTTCCCCATGGAACGCGCCGCCTTCTATTTCGGATGGTACAATGAACACGTCACCGGCCCCTTTTTGCGGCCGGGCTTCCGATTCCAGCCCGGCGCCGTGGCCTACCATATTCATTCTTCCAGCGCGGCCACCCTGCGCACGGATTCGGAATACTGGGCCGGCCCTCTCCTGGCCTCCGGGGCCGCCGCCACCATGGGCTGCGTCGGCGAACCGTTGCTCAACCTGACGCCCTCTCTGTTGGTGTTCACGGATCGGTTGTGCCGGGGGTTCACTTTCGGCGAGAGCGCGTACATGGCGCAACCGGCTCTCTCGTGGCAGATGACCATAGTCGGCGATCCGCTATACCGCCCCTTTCGCCGCTCGGCGGAGGAACTGGCGGAGCAGGTGGAGGATCCGGCCGGGGCCGGCTGGGCGCGCGTGAGGGTGGTCAACCGGCTCGTCCGCGCCGGCCGGTTCAACGTGGCGCTGGACCTCTGCCGGCGCTGGATCGCGGAGACCGGCGACCTTGCGCTGCGCGAAAAGCTGGCCGAACTGTACGCCCGCAACGAGCTCTACCGGGAAGCGGCCGCGGAATACCGGGCCGTGGCCGAGCAGGCGACGACCGCCGAATCCGCCGTCCGGGCCGGCGCCCGCGCGCTGCGCATCCTGCGCCTGCTGAACCAGTCGGACGAAGCCGCCACGTTGGAGCAGGCCTTGCGCGAACAGTGGAAGGACCAGCCCGTGCTCCCGTGGCTGGAAACCGGGCGCGTGGAAACAACCGATATAGAAGAAAAATGAGGTAGGGCGCGTTGGCTCAACGCGCCGGACAGCGGCGGCTTGAGCCAAGCCGCCCTACCTGTTTATCAACCATGATTCTTTTCGACACCCACGCCCACTTCGACGCGTTCGCGGACCGAGCGGAATGTCAGGCCGCGTTGGAGCGCGCCGAGGCCGCCGGCGTGCGACGTATCCTGGCCGTCGGCGGTTCGCCGGAGTCCAACCGAGCCGCGCTGAAGGCCGCCGCCGAATGGCCCGGCCGCGTCTTCGCCGCCGCCGGGTATGACCGCGACCTGGCCGTGTCTTCGCCCTCCCTGTTGGAACTCGAAGCCATGCTGGAGCGGCCCGGGGTTGTGGCGCTCGGCGAAATGGGCCTGGACTATCACTACCATCCGGACACCGTGCCGGCGCAGCGCGACCTGTTTGCGTCTCAACTCGAACTGGCGCGTCGTCGGAGGCTCCCGGTCGTCGTCCACAGCCGCGAAGCGGACCGGGACACGCTGGACCTGCTGCGCGAGCACGTCTCCGCCTGGCGGGGCGATCCCCGGCGGATCGGCGTTTTGCATTGTTTCACTGGTACCGCGGAATTCGCCAAGCGGCTGCTGGACCTGGGGCTGATGATCAGCTTCAGCGGCATCCTGACCTTCCCGACGCGGCGTCGGGACCCGCTGCGCGAGGTGGCCCGGGCCGTGCCGGCGGACCGGCTGCTGATCGAGACCGACACGCCTTTTCTTGCCCCGGTCCCGCACCGGGGCAAGCCTAATGAACCCGCCTGGGTGGTTCCGGTGGCGGAGACGCTGGCGAAAATTCGGGATGACACCCTCGTACGCATCGCGCATAGTACGACGGCGAACGCGGAGACGCTTTTCCTCGGAAGCCGGAAAGACATGCCATGAAAGACGCGAACCATATCCGCCACGCCATCGGCGTGGATTTCGGCGGCACGTTCATCAAGATGGCCCTCGTGAATGAACGGGGTGAGGTTAAGGCGCGGGTCAAGATTCCCACGAAGGAGGCCACCGGCCAGGAGGCCTGGCTCGACGCCGTGGGGCGCGGCCTGGAGCAGTTACGGGAGAAGAAAACGCCCGGGAGCGGAGCCCTTTCCGGGATGGGCGTCGGCGTGCCGGGTTTCGTGGATTTCGAGCGGGGCTTCATTTACGACCTGGCCAACGTGCCGGGCTGGACGAACGTCCACCTCGCCCCCCGCCTGGAGCAGCGGTTCGGCCTGCACGTGCGTGTGGACAACGACGTCAACGTCATGGTGTTGGGCGAATGCACCTACGGGGCGGGCCGCGCCTACCAGCACGCCGTGTTCGTCACGCTGGGCACGGGCGTGGGCGGCGGGATCGTGATCAACAACCAGTTGTTCCGCGGCGCCCACTCGATGGCCGGCGAGATCGGGCATGTTTCGATCCGGATGGACGGCGTCAAGTCACCCCAGGGCCGCGGGGGCCTGGAGCAGTATGTCGGGAACCGGCGCATCGTCGAGCGGGCCGTCCAGGCGCTCCAGCAGGGACGCCCCTCGCTGATCCTCGAACTGGCGCAAGGGGACTTGAACGCCACTACAGTTGAGCTCATCGCCCGGGCGGCACAACAGGGCGACGCGCTGGCGCTGGAGATCTTCGATTTCGTGGCCGACTGCCTGGCCGCGGCGTTTGCCTCGGTCACCTACCTGATCCAGCCCCAGGCCTTCATCATAGGCGGGGGCGTGGCACAGAGCGGCGCGATCCTGTTCGATCCGTTGCGCCGGCACCTGGCCGAGCGGTTGAGTCCCGTGTTCGCGGAGCGGATTGTGATCAAGCCCGCGGAGCTGGGCAACGACGCCGGCGTCATCGGCGCGGCCACGCTGGCGATGATGGAGTAGCCGGCGCGCCCAATTTGAGCTTTTTGCCGCTTCGGGTTTTTCTCCGGCTCGGCGGCATGCCCGGCGGCTCGCCGGCCCGCTGGATGAGCCGGCTGCCTTTTTCCGTGAACTGGTTGAAACGCGCCTGTGCCTGGAGCATGAGGGACCGATCCGGCACCAGGTAGGCCTCCGCCGCGATGGCCACGCAGACGCCGAGGTACATGCCCCGCAGCAGATTGTATTCCATCCGCACGATCACGTAGTACAGGATGTAAAAAGGCAGCAGCAAGCAGAACACGCCCTGCCACGGATGCTCGTAAAAGGCCACGATCAGCACCAGCAGCGTCGAGAGGCCCACCACCGCAGACCTCCCGATCACGTACCACTCGGCCAGCGCGCCGGGCCCGAGGTGTTTCGCGACCGCATACTGCCATCCCACCAGCCCCCCGCCCACGATCAGCAGGACGATGAACAGCCAGAGGGTCGTAGACTTCTTGATCGCCGTCCGCGCCTTGTGCACCTCGCCCAGCACCGACTCGGTTTCCTTGGCGGCCACGGCCCGGGCCAGGACGTCCATGTCCATTTCCGCGCCGGTCAGGCCCGTTTTGGACTTCCGATCCATCGTACGCATTGTCAGCGTGGCGGGCTCGTGGCGCTCCGGCAGGACCATCGGCTGACCGCACGCCGGGCAGGTCAGGGACTCGGCCGACGCGAACTCGGAGACGACGATCTCCTTTCCGCACTGGGCGCATCGAATTTCAATATCGGCCACAGTTTTTCTCC
>JAHJJH010000206.1 GCA_018823105.1 Verrucomicrobiota bacterium
CAGCGTGCGCGAAAGTTCGCTGATGATATTAAACGGCAGCATGATGAACGTCGGCTTCACATAGGACTTGAGGTAGCCGCCCACGCCCTGCTCTTCGATCCCGAAGAGCGGCACGGCCACCATCACACACAGCGCGAGTGCCGCCGTGGTTGAGAGCGAGCCCGTCGGCGGCTCGTAGCCGGGGATCACGGTGCACAGGGCGGAGAGGGCGACAAACAGGAAGAGCGTGCCCAGAAAGCCGAGATACTTGCGCGGATGGCGGAGGCCCACTTCTTCGATTTGTTTCTCGATGGCCGTGACGATGATTTCGAGGAGGTTCTGCCAGCGGGAACGTTTCAGACCCGTGGAAAATTTGCGCGTGATGAGTTTTGAACCGACGGCCAGCACGAGCATCAGTCCCCACGTGAATACAAGGGTGGCATTGAGTTTGAAAACCCCGTGCTGCCAGAAGATCATCTGATCGGGACTAAGGCGCATGACCGGCCTCCTTCGCGGGGGCGTTGGGGTGTGCGACCGGCGGGCCGGTAAGCCGGGTGACGATGAAGCGCGCGATGACAAATCCGAGCAGACACGCCAGCAGTCGCTCCCAGTGACCGCCCGAGACAAAGTAAAATCCGGCCAGGACCATGCCCATCCGCAACAGCAGGCTGCCGAAGAACCAGAGCGCCGGTTGCTTGGACGAAACGCCCTTGCGAACGGTCCACCAAAGGCCGCCGAAGAAAATCGCACCGAGCAAAAGACCCGCCGCCCACGCCATCACCCATGACAGCGTTTCATTCATGGTTATCGTCCTGTTCGTCCCGCATCGCCTTGTCTTCCCTGGTAACCCAATGCCACGCATTCAAACAGCCGATCGCGAGCCCGGCCACCAACAGCGCCAGCGTCCAGGAGCGGCCTTCCGGATCGCGCCTGTCCAACCAGAGACCAAGCGCGGCGCCGAGCAGCGTCGGAATCGCCACCGACCAGCCGATCAACCCCATCATGCCCAGGCCGAACCAGACGCCCTGCGCGGAATGGCGCCGCGCCCTGAGCTTGCGCGCCGCTTTCGCGCCGACCTGCCCGGCCAGGGTCGGGCCCTTTTTGAAGGTTTTCCTGGTCGGATTGTCATTCATGTTGAAAGGTCGCGAAGCGACGCATAAATCCGGTTTCCAATCTCGCCATGACCGAGCGCACGCTTTGCTCGTGTTCGTCCAGGGTCAGAAACTCCTGCTCCACCAAATCGCGCAATTGGCCGAGGTCCGTTCCGCCCATCGCCCGGCGCACGGAAACGAGCACGTCCGGGCCGGTCTTGACCATCACCCCTTCATCCACGGCCACGTAGACCTCGCCCTCCACGTCGGTTTCGTAGATCAGAATCCCGGGCGCAAGCGCGGCCACGCAGTCGAGCCGATGCGGCAAAAGTCCGAACGAACCCTCCCGGGTTTCCGCGACGATGCGCGACACGCCGGTTTTCTCGGCGAAGATTTGGAAGGGCAGGAGAACCTTAAGATTCATGAGTACCGGCGGCATGTTCGACCTTCGGTTGGAGTTTCGCCCCGGGCCTCGGATGCGACTCGTTCTGGGCCTCGGGTTTGGACTCAGGTTCGGCTTTGGCTCCGGGCTTGCCGGGGTTCGCTTTTCCCTTCGCTTCGTCAATCGTCCCGATCATGTAGAGCGCGCTCTCCGGGTAGTCCTTGAATTCATCGTGCAGAATACGCTCGCATCCGTCCAGCGCGTCCTGGAGGCTGACGAGCTTGCCCTGGAGGCTGGTGAACGGCTCGGTCGTGAAAAAGGGCTGGGTGAGAAAACGCTCCAACCGCCGGGCGCGGCCGACCACGTTACGGTCCTCCGGCGAAAGCTGCTCCAGGCCGAGCATGGCAATGATGTCCTTGAGTTCCGTGTATTGCGCGAGCGTCCGCCGGATTTCCTGCGCCAGGCCGTAATGCCGTTCGCCGACGATGCCCGGCGTGGCCATCTTGGAACTGGATTGCAGGGGGTCGAGGGCCGGATAAAGGCCTTCGCTGGCCCGCTTGCGCGAGAGCACGATGGAGGCGGAGAGATGCGAGAACGTATGCACCGCCGCCGGATCGGTGAAATCGTCCGCCGGCACATACACCGCCTGGATCGAGGTGATGGCGCCGGCATCGGTGTTGGCGATGCGCTCCTCCAACCCCGACAGCTCCGTGCCCATCGTGGGCTGATAGCCCAGACGCGACGGCATCTGTCCCATCAAGCCGGACACCTCCGAGCCGGCTTGAATAAACCGGAAGATATTGTCGATGAGCAGCAATACATCGCGGTGCTCGTCGTCCCGGAAATACTCGGCCATCGTCAGTGCGGCGTGGCCCACGCGGAACCGGCTGCCCGGCGGCTCGTTCATCTGCCCGAAGACCATCACCATGTTCGGCAACACGCCGGCTTCCTTCATCTCGCGATAAAGCTCCTCGCCTTCGCGACAACGTTCGCCGATGCCACAGAAAAGGCTTACGCCCTCCTGATGCCCGATCATGTTGTGGATCATTTCGGTGAGCAACACCGTCTTGCCCACGCCCGCCCCGCCGAAAAGCCCCGCCTTGCCGCCGCGCTCCAGCGGCACCAGCACATCGATGACCTTGATGCCCGTCTCGAAGATGTCGGATTTGGTGGAACGCCGCGCCAGCGCTGGCGGGGCGCGATGGACGGTGCGCCATTCCACGTTCAACACTTCCCCTTCGCGGTCGATGGCGTTGCCAAACACGTCGAACATCCGCGAGAGAATCCCTTTGCCCACCGGCGCCTTCAGCGGCCCGCCCGTGTCCTCCACCGCCATGCCGCGCGCGAGACCTTGCGTGGGCGTCAGCGCAATCCCGCGCACGTGACGTGCATCACGCTGCGCCAGCACTTCGATGACGATCTGTTTCTCCGCCCCCGCGCGCAGCACCGAGTAGATCGGCGGCAAATGCTCATCGAACCGGATATCTACGACGCTGCCGCGCACGGAGGCGACAACGCCGAGATTCGATACGCTGGTTTTGTTTCCCATGGCTGCGCCCGCTTACTCACCGCCAGTTTAGTTCACATCCGTCCGCGCCTCCAGCGCTTTCTCCTTCTGCGTCTCGCACCGATTCCGCGGCCGCTTCGAATCTACGGCCATGCTGCCGACCACGCCAGCCGGGCCGCCGGGCCCGGGAGGCGCAAGGCCATACGGTCTTCACATGCGCGCCTCTCTCGTCAAATGCGCGGCGACCTTTGCGCCAGGGTCTCCATCAGCTTGTCGAACGGCTGGTTGAATTTCGTGACGCCTTCGTCCTCAAGTTGCTGCGTCACCTTGTCGATGCTGATCCCGAGTTCCGGCAATCGTTTCAATACGCGCGCCGCTTCAGCGACATCTTTTTCGAGGCTGGCTTTCGGAACGCCGTGATCGCGGTAGGCGTTGAGGGTTTCAACCGGGACCGTGTTGACCGTCTCCGGTCCGATGAGGGCCTCGACGTATTTCACGTCGCTGTACTCCGGGTTCTTGGTGCCCGTGCTGGCCCAGAGCAGCCGCTGGACAAGCGCGCCCTGAGCCGCCAGCTTCTTAAACCGGGCGCTGCC
>JAHJJH010000207.1 GCA_018823105.1 Verrucomicrobiota bacterium
CAGTTCACCCGCACCTCGACCAGTTCGAAGGTCTCGCCGGAGGTCTTGCCCTTTTTCCACAACTCCTTCCGCGAAGTGCTCCACAGGATCAGCGCCCGCTCGGCCAGCGCCTTCCGGAAGGCCTGCTCGTTCGTGTAGGCCACGAGGAGGACCTCACCCGTGTCGGCGTGCTGGACGGCGACCGGGAGGATGCCCGGGTTGGCCGACACGGCCTGCGTCAGCTTGTTGAAGTCCAGTTGCAGTTCGAGCCCTTCTTCCTTTGTGTTCACAGCCGCACCTCCACGCCCTCGCGTTTCAAGTACTGTTTCACCTGCGGAATGGTAAACGTACCGAAGTGGAAAACCGAGGCGGCGAGCACGGCGTCGGCCTTGCCCTGTAGGATCCCGTCGCGGAAATGGGCCAGCGTGCCCACGCCGCCCGAGGCGATCACGGGCACCGGCACGGCCTCGGCCACTGCCCGGATCAGTTCCAGGTCGTAACCGTCCTGCGTGCCGTCACGGTCCATGCTGGTCAGCAGGATCTCCCCCGCGCCGCGCGCCACGCCCTCCCGGGCCCAGGCGACGGCCTCGCGCTCCGTGGGCTCCCGCCCGCCGTGCGTGAATACCGTCCATCCCGGTCCATCCGTGCGCCGGCGCGCGTCAATGGCCAGGACGATGCACTGGCTGCCGAACTGCTTGGCCGTCTCGTCAATGATATCGGGATTCAACAGCGCCGCGGTGTTCAGCGAGACCTTGTCCGCGCCGGCTTGGAGCATCTTGCGGATATCCGCGGAGGTCCGCACGCCGCCGCCCACGGTGAGCGGCATGAACACCTGCTGCGCGACGGCGCGGACCACCTCGACCATCGTGTCCCGCGCCTCGTGCGAGGCGGTGATGTCGAGGAAGGTCAGCTCGTCCGCGCCCTGTTCCTCGTAGGCGCGCGCGACCTGGACCGGGTCGCCCGCGTCGCGGAGTTCCACGAAACGGACACCCTTGACCACGCGCCCGTCGGCGATGTCCAGGCACGGTATGATGCGTTTGGCCGGCATTTGAGAGTCCAACGTCCCCCGTCCAAGGTCTCAGGTCTGGAAAACCTGAACTGTGCCGCCCCGGACGTCAACCCGATTTATTAAGCAAGTGTGGGCGGAAAGAAATAACGGTATTCGATGAAGGCCGGCCGGTTTTCTCGGCGGACTTGTTCCCGCGAATATCTTAAGCCATAATGAAAAAAGGAAAAAGCACGATGGCGCTGTCGATCGAAATACGCGACCTCCAGGTGGATTTTCCCGCGCGCGGCGGCGGTGTGCAGGCGCTGCGCGGGCTGAACCTGGCTGTGGAGCAGGGGGCGGTGGTCGGGTTCCTGGGGCCCAACGGGGCGGGCAAGACCACGGCCCTGCACGTCCTGCTCGGCTTTGTCGAACCGACGGCGGGTTCGGCCTTCCTCTTCGGCGAGGACGTCCGCCGTTCCATCGCGCATCAACGCCTCGGCTATCTTCCGGAGCACCCGCAGCTCTATCCCTTCCTGACCGGGCGCGAGTTGCTCGAGATGGCCGGCGGATTGTTCGGCCTGCGGGGCCGGGCGCGGCGGGAGCGGGTGGGCAGTCTGCTCGAACAGGTGGGGATCGGCGAGCCGGAGGCCCGGCGGCGCATCGGCACGTACTCGCGCGGGATGATGCAGCGCATCGGCCTGGCCCAGGCGCTGGTCAACGAACCGGACCTGGTCATTCTCGATGAGCCCACGGGCGGCCTGGACCCGATCGGCCGGCTGGAGATGCGCGGCCTGATCGCCCGGCTGCGCGAGCAGGGGAAGACCGTTTTCTTTTCCTCGCATGAACTGTCCGAGGTGGAACTGGTCTGTGACCGGATCGCCATCCTGGCGCGCGGCCGGCTCGTGGCGGAGGGGCGCGCCGCCGACCTGGTCGCGCCGGGCGAGCGCCTGGAGGCCTACTTCCTGCGCATGGTCCAGGGAGGGGCCGCGGCATGAGGCGGGCGCTGATCATCGCGCGAGTGGTTTGGCTGGACATGCTCCGGCGGAAGGATCTGTACGTCATGGCGATCCTGCTGCTGACCCTGCTGTTCGTCCTGATGTCCTTGAACCTTTTCGGGCTGGGGGCCGTGATCCGTTACATCCTGGATGTGGGGCTCCTGCTGGCGTGGCTGTTTTCGCTGGTGCTGGTGGTGGGCCTGGCCGCCCGGCAATTGCCCCGGGAAGAATCGAGGGGCACCATCTTCCCGCTCCTGGCCAAGCCGGTGACGCGCGGCGAACTGCTGCTGGGCAAGTGGCTGGGCAGCTGGACGGCTTC
>JAHJJH010000208.1 GCA_018823105.1 Verrucomicrobiota bacterium
AGAAACGCGCCGTTGCCATACGTCACCCCGCGCAGCGAGTTGGTCACTCCCGAAGCGTCCGCGTTCCAGTCCGCGCCGTCGCTGGACCGCAAAATGGTCCCGTTGACGCCTACCGCGATGTAGGTCCCGTCCCCGTAGGCCGCGCGGTAAAGCTGATCCGACGTGCCCGACGTTTGTGTCGCCCACGTGATGCCGTCGGCGGAGGTGATGATTCGCCCGCCGGTGCCGACCGCCACGAACAGGTTGTTGCCGTGGCAGACGTCCAGCAGCCAGTTGCTCACGCCGGATACCCTCGTCGTCCAGGTCACGCCGTCCGGCGACGTCAGGATCAGCCCGGTATTGCCCGCCGCCACGAATTTGTCCGTTCCGTACACCACGCCCTGCAGCCCGCCGTTGGTCCCCGACGAGCGGGCCGTCCACGTGGCGCCGTCGGAGGACGTGGCCAGCGCGCCCTCGTTGCCGACGGTCACGAAGTTCGTGCTGCCCCACGCGACGCCGCGCAGCATGTTCGTCACGGGCGGCGAGCGCGTGGTCCATGTGACGCCGTCGGGCGAGGTCTGGATGGTACCGCCGTCGCCGACGGCGACGAACTGGCCGTGGCCGAAAGTGGCGTTCAGGAGCAGGCGCGTGGTGCCGGAGTTGCGCGCGGCCCATGTCGTGATGTTGGTGGACGAGTGAATCGCCCCGGCCGTCCCGACGGCCACGAATGTATTGCTTCCGAAGGCCGCGCCGTAGAGCGAGGTGGTGGTGCCGGACGTCTGGACCGTCCACGGCAGGCTGGTCGTCGCGAATTTCTCCGCCAGCAAGTCCCAAAGGTCCGGCGAGCCCTCGTCGTAGTTGAGCGCCCAGATCCCGATGCCGGCGAGGCTCTTGGAATTGGCAAAATCGTACTTGAGCGCCAGGCTGTTCGTGTCGTCGTACCAGAGTTGCTGGTAGCTTCCGTATAACACGTACGGCGTCAGGGAATTGGTGTCCCAGAGATACCCGTAGGTGGAAGCGTAGGATTTGGCTGACGGGTAGGTCCGCGAGGTACAGGGGCCATTTGTAGCAGCATGCAGGGCATGAGATACCGTCGCCCAGTCATACCCGTAATAGGGAACCCCGAGCAGTAGCTTCCCGGGAGACAATCCCGCCGCGAGATAGTTGCTTACCGATTTCCCGACACTCAAGGAGCCGAAAATCGTGCTGGTTTTCAGCGGCGCGACCGGGCCTGCCTGCGAATCGGTGCTCCACGAGTAGTCGTAGCCCATCATGATGCACTGGTCCAGGAATCCCTCGTAGGCGGCCACGTCGAAATTGCTGCTCCAGTCCACGGCGGGCAAGCAGATGGAAACCTGCGACCCGGGCACGTCTGCATGCATGCGGACCGTAAGGTTGCTCATGAACGCCGTCAGCGATGCCTTGTAGCCGCCGGGGATGGCCTCGAAATCAATGTTCACCCCGTCCGCATCGCGCAACTGAACCAGGCGGACCAGTTCGTTGATCAGGTTGCTCTGCGCCGCGGAACTGCCGAAGAACGTGCTGTGGCCGGACATCAGCGTTGCGCAGAGGACCACGTCCACCCCGTTGGAATGCGCCCATGCCACCAGCGGCGTGTTGGACCAACTATGCATGTCCGTGGCATAGCCGGTGCCCGAGTTCACCTCGTAGGAAAAGTAGGCCACGGTCGAAAGGAGATCGAAAGAGAAGTTCGTATACGCGGAGCCCTCCCAGTACGGCATCCAGCCAAACACCTCCTTCTCCAGGACGAAGGGGCCGGCCTTCGAGGCGCCGAGCGGGGCGAACCCCGCCGGTACGGGTACCGCTTCCTCCAACCGGCGGGCCGCCTTCAAGGTGTCCCATTCGCGCTCGGTGTCCGCGTCAAACTGTTTGTAGTACTCCAACTCTGCCTGGTGGATGGAGACCGGAAGCGTGCGCGGCGGGATCTCCTCCCTCCGGGCGGCTTCGGCGGCCAGCTCCGCTTCTCTCCCGTCGGGGCAGGGGGGCATGACGGGGGTCTCGTAGATATCCACGGCGCCGGATTCGAGGAGGACCTCCGCCGCTTGAACCGGGAGACCGGCCGCCGCGAGCAGGCCGAGGAGAAGGCACAGTGCCCGCCACCCATGACGGTTCCAAGAAGACATGCGCACCCTGGTGATTCCTATGTCTGTATTATCTACCCGAACGCCGGGTGTTTGTACAAAGCGAAAACAGCAAAACGCCCGGTGAGGGCACCGGGCCTACATATCGTTATGTAGGCCGCGTGCCCCCACGCGGCGGAGGTAAAGATTCGTTGGGAAGAAAGTCGTCAGTCTTTAGTTGACGTATTGGCATCGGGAACGGATCGCACAGGCCGCGCATAACGGTCGCCGGGCGCGACAGGTCCGGCGGCCATGCTGAACCAGGTACAGGTGCATGGCCAGCATGCGCCGGGCGGGGACATGCCGCTCCAGGACCGGGCCGATCCGTTCCACGGGCAAACGGGCCTCCACCCAGCCCAGCCGCCTCGTCACCCGCTCGACGTGCGTGTCCACCGGCATGACTGGCCGGCGCATGGAGAACAGCAATACGCAGGCGGCGGTCTTGGCCCCGACCCCCGGCAAGCCGGTGAGCCAGGCTCTCACTTCGGGCGAAGTCATCCTCCGCAGGCGGGCCAGACTCAAGCGACCCTCGCGCTGCCGGATAATCCGCAGGACCTGTCGGATGCGCGGCGCCTTGGTATGCGCGAGCCCCCCGCTTCGAATGGAGCGCTCGATGGCGATCGCGGGGGCCTCGGCCACGCGAGACCAGTTCCTGAAGGTTTTCTTCAGGCTGGCGAACGCCCGCCAGGAATTGGTGTCGGACGTATTCTGCGAAAGGATGGTCTGGATCAGCGCGTCAAGGGGCGGGAGGCGCCGGAGCGGGGGCAGGGGCCCGTAGGCCCGGGCCAGCCGGCGGTACACGAGATCGGCATCGCGACGGGTCATGTCCGGATCACCTTCCGTCCCTCGATGCGCAGCCGGCCGTCGGCCAGCAGGGCGAGGGCCTCCGGATAGGCGAGGTGTTCCTGTTCCTGGATGCGGGCGTGCAGGCTTTCGGGCGTATCGTCATCCAGCACCGGGACCGTTCGCTGCACGATGATCGGTCCGGTGTCCATCCCTTCGTCCACGAAGTGCACGGTGCAGCCGGATACTTTGGCGCCGGCGCGGAGGGCTTGTGTCCACGCCTCCAGTCCGGGGAACGCGGGAAGCAGGGCCGGGTGGATGTTCAGAATCCGTCGGGGGAAGGCCCGCAGGAGCCCGCTCTTGATCATGCGCATGAAACCGGCGAGGACCACCGTGTCCGCCCCGTGCTCGCGCAGCAGGCGGATGACGTGGTCCTGCGCGGCGCCATCCAGCTTCGTCCGGAAGGGCGAGCCGTCCACGTGAATGGCCGGCACGTTGCGGGTCCGGGCCAGGTCCAGGATACCCGCCCCGGCCACGTCCGAGATGACGCATACGACACGGGCGTCGAGACGGCCGGCCCGAATGGCCTCCAGGAGGCTTCGCGCGTTGCTTCCTTTTCCCGATCCCAGTATGCCGAGCGCCAGCATGATCCTCTCCGGGGTGACGGTTTTCCTGTGCCGAAGCATAGCGGGTTGGCGGGCCGGCGCAAGGCTGCTTGGCGCGCCTGCCAAGGGCCTGATGAAAAAAGCGAAAAAAACAGTTGAGTTTACCCCGGGAGCCGTTACAGTACCATCGCAGGCAGGAGAGCAGGCAGAAAGTAGCCGGATGGTCAGAAAACCTTCTTTTCGGCAGCATATGGAAAGCCCGAACGTGTAGGGTACTGCTGTCGGATACTCCCTCCGAACGACAAAAGGAAAGCAAACAGATGGGTACAAGGTTATACGTGGGCAACCTTTCGTTCAATACGACCGAAGGGGAACTCCAGCGGTTGTTTGAACAGGCGGGCAAGGTGACGAGCTGCAATATCATCATGGACAAGTTCACCAACAAGTCCAGAGGGTTTGCGTTCGTCGAAATGGCCACACAGGATGAGGCCAACAAGGCCATTGCAACGTTGAACGGCAAGGACGTGGATGGTCGGGCCCTGACGGTAAACGAAGCGCGTCCGCGCGAAGAGCGCCCTCGTGGTGACTTCGGTGGTGGTGGCGGCCGCGAATGGAGGGGTGGCGACCGACGGCGGTAATCGCTTGAGTCATTGAAAATGATGAAAAGGGCATCCCATCGGGATGCCCTTTTTTTCGATCGCCGCGTCCCGCTTTTCCCTTATTGCACTGGCGCAGGGCTCGGGACACAATGGGCGCTCGAAGGAGTGATATTCTGGTGGAAGGGGAAGCCGTTTACCGTCAGGCGCGTGCGGCCCGCCTAGTCGCGGGCTTTGCTGTATTCCTCGCGGCCGGCCTGTGCCGGGGGGAGCGCGACGCGCCTTGCGCTCCGGCCGCGCCCCTGGAATGGCGCGCGGATGACCGCGTCCTGGTGCTGGCCCCGCACCCGGGCGACGAGGTGCTGGGTGGCGGCGGGGTCCTGCGCAGCGCGATCGCGGCGGGGGTGCCGGTACGCGTGGTATTCCTGACCTGCGGCGATCACAACCAGTGGTCGCTGAAATTGTACCGCGAGCGGTTGGTCGCGATGCCGGATGCCGTGAGCCGCGAGGGGGTCGTGCGCATGGAAGAGTCGCGCAAGGCGGCTCAACGGCTGGGCCTCCACGCCCGGGACGTGATTTTCCTGGGCTACCCGGACCTGGGCACGTTGAACATCTGGTGCGCCCACTGGGCGGAGCAGATGCCGTTCCGCTGCATGCTCACGCGCACCCGCCAGGTGTCGTGCGCCGATGCGCGGCATCCCGGCGCGCCGTACAAGGGGGAATTCATCTTGGAGGACCTCAAGGAGATTTTCCGGGAATTCCGGCCCACGCGCATCCTGGTCTCGCATCCCGCCGACCATCACCCGGATCACCAGGCCCTGTACCTGTTCTCGCGCGTGGCCTTATGGACGTTGTCGAGCGACCCGGCGCCGGAGCTTTGGCCGTACCTGATCCATCATCCGCAATGGCCGCCGCGAACCGGGCCCGGCCGCCGGCGGGATCTGGCTCCGCCCCCGACGCTGGCCTCGCCGATCTCCTGGCGGTCGATCGCGGTGGGGAAAAAAGCCCGGCGCCTCAAGCAAAAGGCGCTGGAGATCCACCGGACCGACTATCAGCGCAACGCGGCGTACCTGGACCGTTTCGTCAGGGACAACGAACTCTTCGGCGACTTTCCGGACCTTGTCCTGGACAAGGCCATGGTGGCCCTCGATCCGCCGACTTCGGGGACAAGCCGGCGCGAGCCGCCGGAGGGACTGAATCCTGCGGAGAAGGAACGCTTCGTCGGGATCGAGAGCCGGACCGTCGGACTGGAGAAGCAGGAGTTGCGGCTGGAAGTCCGGCTCACCCGTCCCCTGGAGCGCGAAGCCAGCGCGTCCATCTGTGTCCTGGGTTTCCGTGCGGACAAGCCCTTTGAGCAGATGCCAAAGGTCCATGTAAACCTGACCGCTTTCTCGCACGAGGTGTTCGACCAGTCGCGCGCCTGGCCGCCCGGCCTTGTCTCCGTCAGGCGCTCCGGATCGGACATCAGCATTCGCATGCCGCTCGAGCTTCTTGGCAATCCGGATCGCGTGTTTACCGGTGCGCGCACGTGTCTTCACGAACTTCCGCTGGACTGGGCGACGTGGCGTGTGCTCTTCCTGAACGCTCCCGACGATCCATCCGTCGCGGCTGCCAGCGGCGAGTAGAGTTGGCGTTCCGCTCTCGGTCGGCGTAAGATGAGTTATTGAACGGAGGGATGGCAGAGCGGTTTAATGCACCGGTCTTGAAAACCGGAGTGGGCGCAAGTCCACCGTGAGTTCGAATCTCACTCCCTCCGCCAAGACAACTCACTGATGTACTTTGTTTACGTTCTTCAAAGTACTGTAGGGCCTCACCTGTACATTGGGAGTAGCGCTTCGCCAGATGAACGGCTGGCCGCGCATAACGCGGGGCGCGTGCGTTCCACCAAGGCCTATCGGCCCTGGGTGCGCGTGTTGTTGGAAGAACACCCGGATCGGGTGATGGCGGAGAAACGGGAACGGTATCTGAAGAGCGGGTGGGGGCACCGATGGTTGAAGCGCGCCGGTCTTGCCACGTGAGGCCCGCAGAGCGGGCCAACGTGGCCCCGTTTGGGGCCGCAGAGCGGCCCCATCACGGGGAAAACCGGAGCGGGCGCAAGTCCACCGTGAGTTCGTTCGCCGCGTACGAAGTCACGCGGAATCTCACTCCCTCCGCCATTCGACTCGCCCCGCTACATCGGGGCTCGCTCACCTGTGCCGAGCCTGTCGAGGCATGGCAGGCCATTCGACGCGGCCTGTCGGCCTTGCTCATGGCAGGCCGGTCGAAGGCGGGTCGAATGACCCGTCACTCGTAGCGCAGGGCTTCGATGGGCGCGAGGCGGGCGGCCTTCTGCGCGGGCCAGAGGCCGAAGACGATGCCGACCAGGGCGGAGAAGGCGCAGGCCAGCAGGACGGTAGCCGCGGTGACGGAAACCGCCCAACCGGCAAACCGGCTCATGGCCGCGGAAATGCCCCAACCCAGCGCTATCCCCAGCCCGCCGCCCAGGATGCTGATCACCATGGCCTCGACGAGGAACTGGATCAGGATGTCCGACCGCTTGGCCCCGATGGCCTTGCGGATGCCGATCTCGCGCGTGCGTTCCGTCACGCTGACCAGCATGATATTCATGATCCCGATGCCGCCCACGAGCAGGGAGATCGCGCCGATGCTGGCCAGCAGCAGGGACAGGGTCCGGCTCGTGTCCAGGATCGTCTGCTGAATGTCGGCCATATTGAACACGCGGAAGGGTTCTTCCACGTCCGGGCCGATACGGTGTCGCCGCCGCATCAGCTCCACGGAATTGGTCTGCACCAGGGACAGAACGTCCGCGTTTTCGGCCTGGATTTCGACCGTGTCCACGTAGTCGCGGCCCAGCATGCGTCGCATGGCCGTGGTGACGGGAATGATAATCTGGTCATTCGGATCGAAGCGAAAACCCGTGCCGCTCTCCGTGAGCACACCGATCACATCGAACGCCACCCGGTTGACCCGGATGGATTGACCCACGGGATTGACTCCGCCGAACAGCTCGCGTGACACGGTGGACCCGATCACCGCCACGCGCGCCCGCGTGCGAACGTCCTCGTCTGCGATGAACCGGCCGACGGCGGTCTTCAGGTTGCGCAGGAGGGCATAGGCGGGGCTTGTACCCACGATCTGCGTTCGCCAGTTGCGGCCGCCGAACGTCGCCTGGGCGCCGCCGCCGACGGTCGGCGCGGCGTCTTTCACGCCGGGCACCTCCGCCCGCACCGCCTCGACGTCGGCCAGGCTCAACCGGGATGCGGCGCCGGACTCCATAGCGACGCCCCGGGCCTCGACCCGGCCCGGTCGCAACACGAGCAGGTTGGCGCCCATGGCGCCGATTCGTTCCACCACGGACATCTTGGCCCCCGCGCCCAACGCGAGGACGGAGATCACCGCGGCCGTGCCGATCAATACGCCCAGCATGGATAGAAAAGTGCGGGTCTTGTTCGCGGCCAGGGCGCGGAAGGCCTGGCGGACCATGGCCGTGCCCTCGAGTACGCGCCGGGGCCAGGCTTTCTTCCGGATCTCGGCCGCCGGCGGCGTTTCAATGGGGTGGCTGTGATGGGGCCGTCCGGCCGCGGGGGCGTCACCGGTAATCCGGCCGTCGCGAATGGTGATGATCCGTTCCGCGCGCGTGGCGACTTCGGGATCGTGCGTAACGACCAGCACGGTCAGGCCGGAGGCGTGCAGGTCGCGCAGGAGACCCAGGATTTCCACCGCGCTGCGGCTGTCGAGGTTGCCGGTCGGCTCGTCCGCCATGAGGATCAGCGGGCGGTTGACGAGCGCGCGCGCAATGGCGACGCGCTGCTGCTGGCCGCCCGAGAGCTTGTTGGGCGCGTGGTCCATCCGGTCACCCAGCCCGACGCGCTCCAGCAGTTCCTTGGGTGAGGCCGGCTCGGGATGCTCGCTGTAGATCAGCGGCAGGGCCACGTTCTCCCTGGCCGAGACGCGCGCGAGAAGGTTGTATTGCTGGAATACAAAACCGATCGAACGCGCGCGGGCGGCGGCCAGTTCGCGGTCGGACAGCCTCGATACATCCTGCCCGTTCAGCTGGTAGGTTCCGCGATCCGGCGTGTCCAGCAGGCCGAGGATATGCATGAGCGTGGACTTGCCGGAGCCGGACGGGCCCATGAGGGCGACGAACTCGCCCGGCCGGATCTGCAGCGACACGCCGCGCAGGGCGTGGACGTCCACCGTGCCCATGCGGTAGGTCTTGTGGATGTCGCGAACATCAATCATCGATGTCCCCGCGGCCGCGGCATGAACGGGCTGGTCCCGGATTCCGCCCGCCGCGGCAAATCAAAGGTGGAACGCACCACGCGTTCAGTGCCGTCCAGCCCCTCCAGGATCTGAACCCGACCGCCGCCGGACAGGCCGGTTTTCACTTCCTGGAATACGGGCTCCGCGCCGGGCCGTCCGGCCGCCAGCAGCACAAAGCTTTTTCCGTCCTCGCGGATGAGGGCATCCAGCGGAAGGGTCAGGGCATCCTCCGCGGCGTCGATGATGAACCGCACGGTCGCCGTCATTCCGCTTTTCATCCGTTTCGGCGGGGCATTCGGTTCAACTTCCACCTGGTAGATGGTGACGTTGTTCACCGTGACGGCCTCGTAAGCGATCTGGCGCACCGTGCCCTGGAATCGTTCGTCGGCATAGGCGTCGAGCGTGAGCACCGCGCGCTGCCCCACCTGCACCAGGCCGATGTCCGTCTCGTCCACCTGGGCGCGGATAATGAGCCGGTCGGAGAGCACCAGCGCCACGTCCGCGGCGGTCAGGGTTTGGCCGGGCTCGGCCTTGCGCGCGATGACGGTGCCGTCGAGCGGCGCGATGAGTGGGGTGGCTTTATACACCTCTTCCCACTTGCGCAGCACGTCCTTGCCCTGCGCGCGCGCCGCGTCCAACAGCGCGGCGCGGTCCGTGGAGCTCATCCGGGCGATCACCGCGCCCTGTTTCACGGCCTGTCCCTCGGCGACCAGCACCTCTTCCACGCGCCCGCCGATGGGCGGCTTGATCTCGATGCGGTTGCCCGGCTCGACCACGCCCGTGGATTCAATGGTCACCTCGATGCGCTCGCGGGTGAACTCCACCGGCACATAGGCGGCGGGCTTGGTCGTGTCGGCGCGCCTTTCGCGGAACACGAGCCAGCCGCCCGCCGCCGCGGCCGCCACCAGGATCAGAACCACGAGTTTTTTCATAAGGTCACCTCATTCTTCGAGTACGAAGGCGCCGCGTCCCGTGGCGCGTCGCCAGGCCGCTTCGGCCAGGAGGGCGGCGCGCTGGGATTCCAGCAGGCGGCGCTGATAGGAAATACGCTCGTTCTCAATGACATCCCAGTTTTCGAACGTCAGCAGGCCCGCGCCATACTGTTCCCGTGCAATTTCCGCGCGCAGGTCGGCGGCTTCGAAGTAGCGCGCCTGGACCCGCACGTTTTCCGTGGCGTTACGGAACGAAAGCAGCGACTCGCTCAAATCGGACACCAAGCCGTTCAGCGTCTCGGCCTCCTGCGCTTCCGCCCGGGCCAGTTGCGCGCGGGCCTGGGCCACCTCCTGTCGCGTCTGCCCGCCGGACCAGAAGGGGAAGGACAGGCGCACGCCGACCGACCACCGATCGGTGTCGAAGGCGTCCTCATTTCCGGAACGCCCGGCGGAACTCGCCAGGCTGATGTCCGGCCGGTAGCCGCTGCGGGCGCTGCGGACCGACGCCTCGGCGGACCGGATCGCGGCCTGCGCGCCGGCATAGGCCGGGGTCTGTTCCGCCGCCGCGGTCCAGTCCATGGACTCCGGCGCGGCGCCGCTTTCCAGCGAGCCGGCGACGGTCGATGCCGGGCCATCCTCGGCCAGTCCCATGGTGCGCGCCAGGACGCGCCGGGCCGAGTCCACCTGGCGCTCGGCCTGTCGAAGTTCGGTCTGCGCCTCGTAGAACGACGCCTCGATCAGCGCCAGCGAGCCCTTGTGTTCGCGCCCGCCTTCGTAGCGGAGGCCGACCAGTTCCAGGTTGTCGCGCCGCCGCTGCTCGATGAGACGAAGGACGGCGACCTGCTCCTGGGCATGGAGCAGGTTGACGAAAGCGCTGCGCAGGCTGTACGTCACCTCCGCGTTCGCGCTGTCGTAGTTGGCCTGCGCGCTCTCCAGGGCGGCCCTGGCCGAGTCGACGGACGCCGCGAGGCGTCCCCCGGTGTAGAGAGCCTGTTCCGCACTGACCGACGCGCTCAATGAAGCGTCGCCGGCGGTTCCCTGGCCGTCCTGCTCGGCGTGTTCCGCGCCGCCGCCCAGCGAGAGTTGCGGCCGCCGC
>JAHJJH010000209.1 GCA_018823105.1 Verrucomicrobiota bacterium
AGGGCTGGTCACATGAAAGGCGGACGCTCCGTGTAGAGTAGGTTGACGGTGAAATCCGGAACAACCAACCACACAGAAGGAGACATCCGCCATGACCGAGAGCAAAGCATATATGGCCATCGACGCGCACGCGCATTCTTGCGTGTTGGGATGGCGTAACGGGCACGGCCAGTATCAGAACGCTGTGCGTTTCGCCACCAGCGAGCACGAACTGGTCAAACATATACGGGCCGTGCCGACCGGGCGGAGGCTGCTCACCGTGGAAGAATCCCCCCTGGCCGCGTGGATTGCCCGCACGGTCCGGGCGGAGGTGTCCGACACGTTGATATGCGATCCGCGCCGTAACGACAGCATCCGCAAGGCGGCGAATAAAAACGATCACCGGGACACCGAGGAGCTCTCCCGCCTGCTCTGGATGGGTCAACTGCATCGCGTGTACCATCCGATGGACGATGATCGCGCGATCTTCAAGGCGGCGGTGCAACAATACCTGGACTTCCGCAGTCTGCAGACCCGGATCAAACAGCAGATCAAAGCGCACTTCCGCGGCTGGGGCGTCATCGAGGTGGACGGCACGCGCATCTACGGCGAAAAGGCTCGCACGGAGTGGTTGGATCTCGTAAGCAACCGCACGGTTCGCGCCCAGTTGCATCGCCAGTACACGCTCTTGGATGAGGCGTTGGCGCAGGAGAAGGCGGCGTTCGCCGAGGTCAGCCGCCTGGGCGCGCGTTATCCGGAGATCAAGCAGTTCATGGAGGTTCCGGGCGTTGGTCCTGTAGGTTCACACGTCTTCGATGCCTTTATCCAGACGCCCGACCGGTTCGTCACTCGTCAGCAGGTCTGGCGTTACTGCCAACTGGCCGTGACGGATCGCAGTAGCGACGGCAAGCCGCTGGGGTTTCGGCGGCTGGACCGCAACGGCAACAGCGAGCTCAAGGCCATGAGCTATTGGTCCTGGAAGGGTGCGCTGTGGAGCAAGGACGACAACGTGGTCAAGCAGTTCTACCAGCGCTCTCTGGCGCGTACGCATGCCAAGGTGCATGCCCGGCTCAACACGCAGCGCAAGATCGTCGCGACGCTTTGGTCCATGTGGAAACGAAAGGAGGCTTTCGACCCGAATCGATTTCTAGACCCGGGCGACGCATAGCCGTGGCAACACGGCAGGCGGACGGGATGCGCCGGACGTTGACGTCGGATCGGGTTGCCGGGAGATGCTCCATTTCAGGGGTCTGGAGCGGGCGCTTGTGCGCACGACTCCCCAGGGCTGAATAGCACCCCGGCTCTCAAGCCCCAGGTGACGATAGCCGTCCGAGAGTTCGGGCAGGCTCCTATGTGTGACTGGGAAGAAACCGACGACGCACCGTCACGTTGATTCGAAATCCCGTCGGCGAAACCGACGCATTCGACGAACGCCATGCCAAAACCAACGACTTGCCGTCAAACGTACGTTCCTATGCAGGGAGCGTCCTGTGAGTTCAAGAGTTCCTTGGCTTCACATCAGGTGAAGTCTGTCTTGACCTCACCTTTCATGTGTGACCCTTAGCCCCACGTTTCGGAGGGGTCGAGAATCGTTTCCCGCCCGGGATGACACAGTGGGCGCCTTTGCGCCGTGATGGATGTGGACGCCAGCCGCGCCACATGAAGAACCCTCGTCGTCTACTCCACCGGACACGGGCCTCCTGCCCGTGAATTCAGAACAATGCGAAAAAGTACGAAAGTCCGGTGGCTTCACCCCGGCACGTCCAGCCGGTAAGAACGGAGTAACCCATGTCGAAATAGCGAGCAGTCTTTCCGTCCGGGGGAGGCTGCCCGTCCACCAGGACTTCCAGCCGGCATACGATATCTTCGCCGGAACCCCGCGCCCTGATGGACTTGATCTGTACCCGGCCCGCGGCCAGGAGGCGATCGGAGAGGATCTGCAGTTCTTCCTTCGTCAGTTGACTCCAAGGCTTCCCTGCGACCTCCTCCAAGGCCTCGCGGGCAAAGGCGGAAATCAACCAGGGGCGGAGGGCGGCGACCGCGTCCGAGTTCAACGTGCGCGAGGCCTGCCATCGTATAAACCCCCACGCCGCGGCGAAGACCAGGAGGACCACGCTGGCTTTCCATCCCCGAATGTTAATAGAGACGGCCATCTCCCTACAGATATACCCCTCCGGCGTTTCTTTGTCTTGTCCGCTTGGTTCCGGGGTCGGACCACGGAAGTGACCGATGGGTTACACGAATTTGATAACCGTCATAGAGCAATGCAGGTGGCCGTCGCGCTCTCGCCTCGGCGGAGCCCGTCGGCGAAGCCGGGCCGTCGCGACGGCTGCCCGCGCGCGCCACGTGAGCCGCGTTGGACACGGCCACGTGGCCTCCCCGTGAGGCGGCGCGTTGCCCTGCCAACGGGGCTCACGCGCACGCGGGAGCGCACGGGCCACCTCGAACGCTTCGCCTCTACGTCTGAAAAAATTTGTAGTACGCAGGGAAAGCCGCCGGGAACTTGTACTCGTCCCCGTTTCTGGCTGGTTCGGAGGAGAGGGTTCCCGTGCGGGGCCCGCTTCGCGGGCCGGGCGGTCAGTGGAAGCGCAACAGTTTCAGCATGTCGAGGATTTTGAGAAAAGCCGGGAAGTAGACGACCACGATAAACACGGGAACGCCGCACAAAAACACGGGGACCATGGCGATGACGGTGGACGTGTTGATCTTGCGCAGGGCCTCTTCGCCCAGTTTCACGCGGAGCAGGTCGGCCTGGGCCTTGAAGGTGTCCACGATGGACATGCCGGAGCGCAGGCCCATCTGCACGGCGGCCGACACGGCCCGCAGCTCCGTGACGCCCGTGCGCTCGGCCAGGTGGGAAAAGGCCAAGCCGCGCTCCTTACCCATTTCCAGTTCGTGGCCCATCAGCATGACTTCGTCGGCCAGCGGATGGGGATCGCGAAATCCGTCCCGGCCGGCACGCACGAACGCCCGTTCGGGCGACAAACCCGCGTAGAGGAGGGACACGACCAGGTCGAGGAAAAACGAGAGCGCGCCGCGTATCCGCCGCCGGCGCGCCCGCCGCGCGCCCAGGATCCAGAGGTCGGGCAGGACCAGGCCGACGATGCCCATCAGGACCGCGCCAACCGGACCCCATAGCCAGACGCCCAGCGAGGCCAGGAGCGCCGCCATGAGCACGCGCATGATCCAGAGCGGAAGCCGCATGTCGTCCGGATCCATGCCGGCCTGGCGGACCATGGTGCGATGCCGCCGGCGCAGGCGGCCCACCCAGGTCGAGGGAGGCGGCCTTTCCGGCTCCGCTCCGACCACGGCGCGGAGGCGCGCCGGATGGGTGGACGCGCGGTAGACCATCACCAACAGGAGCAGCATGATAACAAACAGAATGGCGTCCAGCCACAGGTGTTGGCTCATAGCGGCACCTTCATCAAGCGGCGCAACCACAGGAAGCCGAGCACCTGGAGCCCGATGGCGCCGAACAGCAGCGGCGGGCCCGCCGGATGTGAAATCAGCCGTTCGATCCATTCCGGGTTGCGCCATTGAAAGGCCATCAGCAGCAGGTAAGGGCTCAAGGCGACAATGACGGAGGCGATGCGGGCGCCGGCCAACTGGCTTTGAAGGCGCAGGCGATAGCGCAACCTTTCGCGGATGATCTGGTTCACCACGCCCAGGACGGGGGCCAGGTCGCCCCCGGCCGCCCACTTCGCGGCCAGGGCGCTGGTAAACAACCGCACGCCCTCGCAGTCATACCGCTCGAGCAAGCGGGCCTGCGCGCGGCGGATCGTCAAACCAAGCTGGAGGCGATTGGCCACTTCCAGGAACTCGTCCTTGACCGGCGGTTCCGCCACCTCGGCCGCCGCCGCAATGGCCTGGGCCGGGTTCTCGCCGCTCCTCAACGCTCCGATCAGCAGGTCGATCGCGTCCACCAGTTTCTGTTCAAAGCGGAGCGCCCGGCGCAGGGCCGTCTCGAAGACGACGTTGTACAGGATGAAGGCCACCAGGATGAACGTAATGACCGCCGGCAGAAGCAGGCCGACAAAAAGGTTGAGCACGAACAGGCTGGCCGCCAGCGCGACCGCGAAGATCAGCGCGATGAACGTCCACGAACTGATGTGGAGGCCGGCGGCATGCAGGCGGCGCTGCAGGAGATCGTCGTCCGGCTCCGATTCCGCCCCCGTTTCGGCCGTGCCGGGTTCCGGGACGGCCATTTCCTGCTGCCGCTTGTGCCGCCGGTTCGAGACAAACGCCACGACGATCGCCATCAGGGCGAACAGCACCAGCGCCAACCCCACTATGTCAGCGGTTTCGAACATCAGGCTCCCGATTCTCCCGTAGGTTCAAACAAGCCATCCACATCCGCCGCCAGCGCGCGCAACAGGGCGAGACAACGCGGGCGCCGGCCGGTCGCGCTGTGCCTTCCTACGATATGCCCGCCCGCGTCGCGTTCCCACGAAAATTTGAACAACTCGTGGACGGCGATCTCCCCGTCCTGGAGATCCACCTCGCCCACGCTGGCGATCCGTCGGGATCCGTCAGACAGGCGGATCATATGCACCACCAGGTGCAGCGTCGAGCCGATAAGTTCCCGCAAGGCGCGCCCGGGGATGTCGAAGCCGCCCATGAGCACCAGCGTCTCGAGCCTGCGCAGCGCATCTTCGCAACTGTTGGCGTGAACCGTGGTCAGGCTGCCGTGATGGCCGAGGTTCATGGCTTGCAGCATATCAAATACTTCCGCGCCGCGCACCTCGCCGACGATAATGCGGTCGGCGCGCATGCGCAGGGCGTTGCGCACCAACGTGCGGAGGGTCACCTCGCCACGGCCCTCGATGTTGGCCATGCGGGCCTCCAGCGTGACCACATGGGGGTGATCCAGCCGCAGTTCGGCGGTTTCCTCGATGGTGACCACGCGCTCTTCGGGCGGGATGAAGCGGGAGAGCACGTTCAGGAGGGTGGTCTTGCCGGTCGCCGCGCCGCCCGAGATCAGGATGTGCAGTCCGCCGCGGACGGCCAGGGCCAGGAAACGGCTGATCGCGGCATTCATCGTGCCGCACGTTACCAGCTGGTCGATCCGGAAGGGCAGGGAGCGGGCGCGACGGATGGCGATGACCGGGCCGTTTGCGCTTAGCGGCGGCAACATGGCATGCAGGCGGCTGCCGTCGGGCAGGCGCGTGTCCACGTAGGGCGTGGCCTCTTCCAGGTGCCGGCCCTGCGCCGCCACGATGCGGCCCAGGATACGCATCATGTGGGCCGCGTCATCGAAACGCGCGGACGTTTTCTGAAGCTTGCCGAAGCGGTCCACCCACACGTCGTGCGGGCTGTTGACGAGGATGTCCGACACGGCCGGATCGGCCATGAGCGCGTCGAGCGGCCCCAGGCCGGTCAACTCGGCCAGGAGGGCCAGCTCCATCTCCGCGCGTTCAGAGGCGGACATGCCGCCGAGGCCGGAGTCGGCCAGCCATTCATCCAGCAGGTGCCGCAAACGGGCCCGGGCCGTGGCGGGCGCCAGTCCGGCAAACCCCTCGCGTTCCACATCGTGCAGGACGCGTTCGAACAGATCCCGGCGCAGGCGTTGACCGGGGGTGAGGCGGACGTCCCGGATCGCGGCCGGAGGAAGGCGCGGGCCGCTGGTCAAACGCTCGGCCAGCCGCCCGCGGCGAGCCGTCCACTGGCGCTGCAGCCCTTCGCGGCATTCTGTTATCGGCCCCACCATGGCATCTTCACTTGGCGGGTACGCGCTGGACCAGTGCTTGGGCCAGCGCCGTTACCCCGCGCGCAAATTCGGATTTGGGATTGCTGACAAACATGGTTTCCGTCCCGGCCGAGCACTCGACCACGTCCGAGTCAAAGGGGAGCGTAAAGGAAACCGCGCGGCCCAGCCGGGCCGCCACCTGCGCTACCGGGAGGCACTTCTGGTGCCATCCCGCTTTATTGAGAATGACGCGCACCCGGTCTGTCCCGACGCCCTGCTGTTCCAGGACGTTCAGCAGCTCGGCCGTTCGCCGCACTGTGGCGGGCACGGGCTCGGTGACCACGCATACCGCATCGGCCAGATCGATCGCGGCCATCGTGAAGAGGTCCAGGCTGGAGGGCAGATCCACGACGACGGAGGAGAACCGCCGGCGCAGGGCGATCAGGGCGCGCCCGAGGTGTTCCGGCGTAAGGAGGAGGGCCGCCGCGGCCTCCCGGGGGCTGGCGATCACGTGCAGACCGGTGCGGGGGTCCCGGATACTGTAGGAATCCATCGGGCCCTGCTGGTCGAGATCGGCGACCAGGTCGGCCAAATCGCGGTCAGGGTCGAGGCCCAGCATGCCCGCGGCGTCGCCGAAGGGAACATGCGCGTCGCACAGGACCGTATCGCCAGCCTGTCCGGACATGGCCAGGGCGAGCGCGTTATGCACGGCCAGCGTGGTCGTACCCACGCCTCCCTTGTGGCTGAAGAACGCCATCAACTGCCCTTCGCGCGACGGCCCGGTGTCCATCAGTCGGCGCAGACCATCCAGCGCGGCGGCCAGTTCGGCCTCCGAAACGGGCAGGGCCACAAAGTCGCTGACGCCGGCCCGGGCCGATTCGCGCAGCATCTGGCTTTCGCTGCCGTCCAGGACGAGCGGATTGTAAAGCCCGATGATGAGCCGGGTGGGCTGTCGCAGGGTGCGGGCGGCGTCCAGGGCGAGGGCGCGCTGGTCGTCCAGGTTGAGCAGGATGACCTGGGGATCCATCCGGCGGGCATGGTCGAGGGCCTCGGTGGGCGAATCCGCGTGGTCCACGTATACCGCGCCATCCAGCACGGCGCGCAGGGTCTGTTCGATGGCCTGACGCGTCGCCGCGTCGGGATGAACCATGAGGACGCGTCCGGATTGCACCGCTACACCCTGCCTTTCAAGTGCGCGACCAGCACCAGACCGAACGGGGAAACCGACCGCGGGCTGTTTTCTTCCTGGGGTCCGCCGGCCGGACCGGTCGACGCGGCATACGAAACGGCGGAGGGGGCCGGGGCCAGGGTCACCACGGCCTGGTCCACGTTCACGGCGACGATGCGCATACGTCCGAACCCCGCGACCGTATTTTCGTGGAGCACGGGCACGACGACGATGCGCCCCTCGAGCCGGGCCTTCATCTCCGTTAGAAACTTGGCGTCCGCTTCCTGCACTTGGAGAGCCTGCCCCACCTCCACGGCGGGCGGCGGCACCCCTTCCACGTCGCGGCCCGAATGGCTTCCGAGGAACCGGACATGGTCGGCGGGATCCTCCGTGGCTTGGAGACGAAGACAACGGCCCTGCGCGTTCTCGCCGCGCAGATTCACGTCCAGCGTCTGCTGCCACGCGGCGGCCCGGGAGAGGCCCAAGGGGAGGCAGCCGGTGGTGGTCATGGCGCCCTTGGCGTCACGATGGGAAGCGCCTGCCGCAATACGACCGGCAGGCAAACCATAGGCGATGGCTTCCTGGGAGGGGACGCGGTGGTTCCGGGCCTGAATCTTCACGCGCACCCACGTGGGGCCGACCGCCATATCGCCCGAGGCCAGTGGTTGAAATATCCGGGCATCAAAGCCGTTCGCGCGGGCCACGGCATCGAGGCGTTGCCGCCGGGTGTCCGTATCCCGGCCGGGCGGAGGGGTATATTCCGGCGTCTGCATGAGATACAGCGCTTCCAGCGCCACGGCTTTGGCCACGGCGGCGGCCCGTTTCTCCAGGACCGAGACCTGGAGCATGTCGATAATGAACAAGCCCACAATGACGATGATCGTCAGCATGGCCAGCACCAACGGGGTCAGGGAGCCTTCCCGTGATGTGGAAAGAGGCCTTTTCATGCTCTATCCAACTACGGCGCCTGGGTCGTCGGGTCCGATGCGGAAGACGAGGGCGCCGCTTTCGACTTCGACTTCTTCGACTTGGCAGGCACAGTGGCCTCGGCGGAGGCTTCGGTAGGGGCGGGGATCTCCGCGGGGTCGGAGACCTCCGCGGGGGCCACCGGCTCATCCGGCTGACCGGACCTCACCACGAACAGGGAGGAGCGCGGCCAGGTCTCGACTGGCTGGACGGCCGCCTCTTCCTCGCGCAGGGGCTCGGACTTCTTGCTGCGCGACGTCTTGGACGGCTGTTTCGCGGCCTTCGGCGGAACAGGCGCGGGCCACGAGGAGGGCCGGCCATCGTCCCGCAGCATCTGCGGCGTGCGCTCGCGGTTCAGGCCGGTATCCAGGGATTCCATGGAGGGCAGGTAGAGGTCGCCGCCCAAGCCGTCTTCCGCGTCTTTCAGGACGCGGGGCGTGATGACGAACACGAGTTCGCGCTCCTGGCGCATTTTCTTTTCCACTTTGAAGAGGTGGCCGATAAGCGGAAGGCTGCCCAGGAACGGAATCTTGTTTTCGGAGAAACCTTCTTCGTAGGACAGGAGTCCGCCCAGGATAAGGCTTTGGCCGTCCTTGACGCGCGCGGTGGTTTCGACGCTTTCGACATGAAAGCCGGGGACCCCGCTCACGGACACGCGCTGGTCGGGACGGACAATGCTGGGGGCCACCTCCAGCGTGACGATCCCCTCCTCGTTCACCGTGGGCCGGATGTCGAGGCGGACGCCGTAACTCTGGAAACCGTACCCCTGGAACGCGGCGACCTGCGCCACCGAGGTGACGGGTATCGGGACCTCACCGCCGACGACGACGGTGGCCTTTTCGCCGGTCAGGGTCAGCACGTTTGGCTCGGCCACGGAACGCGCCACGTTCTTCTCCAGCATCAGGTTCATGGCCGCGAGGATGCCCCAGGAGTCGTCCACAAACGCCCCGACCAGGTTGCCGTCGGACAACCCGGAAACGCTGGCGGCCGTGCCGCGGACCACGGGCAGCCGATTGAGGGTGGAGGCCGTGTAGTTGGCCACGGAGAACTCTTCGCCGTCCACGCGGTAGTTGACGCCGATGTGGCGGGCCTTGGCGCGGTCGATCTCATACACCCGGATGGAGACGAGAATCTGTTCGATCCGGTCAACTTCCAGAAAGGACAGCACGCGGCCGGACTCGCTGGTGATCACCAGCCGGCGGGCCAGATGATTGGCCAGCCCGCTGCGGTCGGCCGCATCGCTTCCCCCGGAAAGTATGTCGCCCCCCTGGCCGCCGATCCCGCCGCCGATGGTCCCAAAGCGGGAGGAGGCGGCCGTGACTCGCGAATTGTCGGCCACCTTGAGTCCCAGGCCGGTTCCACCGAGCTGGCGTTCCGCCAGCGCCACGGCCCGGGTCAGGGCGGGAAGGTTTTTGACCCGGCCTTCCAGCACAAAGGAGTCCGCCTGGGCCTGGGCCTGGCCGGTGACCTGGATGCGGCGCAAGCGAATGCGCGGATCGATGGCGCGCAGGGCCTCGGCCAGTTGAAGATCGGAATTGAGCGGCTGGCCGATGGAGGGATACGTAACGAGGTTGATGACGATCGGCCGGTGTTTCTCCGGCACGCTCTGGAGGAAGCGGTCGGCGCGGTTCTGGGCCTCCTGCGCCACCGCCGCGTCGTCCGCTTCACCCTGCAACAGGAGTGATCGGCCGTCGGAGGCCTCTTCGACGCGCAGCCGCTTGTCCAGTGGCTGGATCGCCGTCACCAGCGGCCCGTAATCGAGATGCACACGAAGGGTATATCGGACTCGCCGTCCGTCATCGAGCCACACGAAAATGGAGGAAGAGCCCGGCAGGAGTCCATGGATCAGGACCTCGCGCGGGCTGATCACCTTCATCGTGGCGAGGGCCTCGTCAGCCAGCGCCACGCGCTTGATGCCGGCCGGGGGCGCGAAGACCAGGCCGGAGCCGACCAGCACGTCGAGCGGCGCGACCGCTTTCACCGCCGTCACTTTTTCCGGCACGGTAGCCACGGGCTCGGACATCGCGCGGCCGGCCACCGCAAACACCGAGGTGACCAGAAGCAGCTTCAACCAGATGGGGGGCAGGGACCGTTTCATCGGAACGTTACCTCGTGCGATTGGGCGCCCAGGATCACCTGGACGGATGTGTAGAACGGCGGAGTGCGCTCAACGGAAAGCAGTTGACCGGATTTGACCTCCTCGGTGCCGTGCAGGACCAGTGACACCCGGACATCCGGCATGCCGTCGATCTGCGCGACGGGGAGAACATCCTGCGGCTTCAACGCGACGAGCAGGATGGGCCGGTTCTCCTCGCGGGAGCCCTCGCCGGTAATGCCCATGTCCACGCCGAAGAGGGAATTGTTCGGCGTGTCGCGAACGGGGGGCGTCGTATACCCGACGACGATGACATTCCGTGCCACCACGTAGGCGGTGCGCGTTTGATCCTTGCCGTAGCCGGCCGCGAGGATGTCCACGCGGTCCCCCTGCCGGAGATCCTGGTGGGGAATCGTCGCGTTGAGAAGCGTCAGCGAGGTCAGCACGCGGCCCTCGGGCACGGCCCTGGCCAGCCCTTGGGCTATCCCGGACGCCGTGACGTCGTCGCCGAGCAGCGCGGAGCCTTTCTCTATCGGCTTGGTGACCTGGCGGCCCACGACATCCTTGGCCCGGACGAGGGCGCCGAGGGGGATCTTCTTCTCCTGCGCCTCGACCACCTGGATGTGCTGGGGCGCGATCACCATCCCGGGGATCAGCCGGGTGGCCGCGACCACCACGGCCCGCTTGGCGTGGCCGATGCGGAGATACTGGCGATAGGCGAGCTGGGCGGCAATGCCCAGCGCGGCCAGGATCATGATCAGCAGGATCAACGGGTTAAACTGACCGGATTTTGGTTTTCGGATCATGGCGCCCCCTTTGGCAACATGCGAACGGCTGAACTGCCGTCTTTATTTTGTACCTTCACCCAAATATGTTCGTTTCCCCACGTGACAGCGGTCACGCTCTTGTCGCCGGTCGTGGCCACCAGCGTGGACCGGCCGGCCGGCTGCGGGGCCGCCGCCGCGCGGCGACCGGCCTCGTCAGCCTGGCCCTGGGCTTGAATCTGTTGCAACAGCGACATGGCAATCTGCATAATAGCCAGGAAGACGAGCAGCAAAAGCGTCATGCCGACCACGGCCTCCATCGTAAAGATGCCGGCCCGCGCGCGACGCTGCGCCTCCGTCAACATGACACGTCCTTCCCTCCATCGCCGCTTAAGGGCGAGGAGTTATCCTGCGCAAAGCCGCCCAAGCCGGCTTTGCGCAGGCCGGTTGTGAAGACCGGACACACCCGCGGTCCGGTCCGTTCTCGCGCTTATGGGCCGGTCGGGATATCGATGGTCTCGGCTTCGCCGCCCGGATAATCCCCCGGCGGGATCAGCACGGTGTGCGGAATCAGGTCGCCGTTTATCGAGTCGACCGCATCTTCAAACTCGGAACCCGACGTCTGTGCCGTCTCGCCATCCGCGGTTACCTGCAGTGTCCCCGTGAAGGCATAGCTCTGGTCCAGCGTGCCGAACGCTTCGGCCAGGTCCTTCAACTCCGCGAGGACCTGGTTGCGCAGCGTCACCATGCCGATCAGCAGGCCGATCACAAGGATCGTCGCGATCATTATGAGCTCGGCGGATATAATGAACCCGCCCTTCTTCTTCCTGTTCTTCATCATGCTTCTCTCCTCTTTCTGTTGCCTGATCGGATATCTGCCAAGGGGCGGACATCCGGTCCGTTCTTGCGCTTATGGGCCGGTCGGGATGTCGATGACCTCGGCTTCGCCGCCCGGATAATCCCCCGGCGGGATCAGCACGGTATGCGGAATCAGGTCACCGTTGATCGCGTCGACCGCATCTTCAAACTCGGAACCCGACGTCTGTGCCGTCTCGCCATCCGCGGTTATCTGCAGTGTCCCCGTGAAGGCATAGCTCTGGTCCAGCGTGCCGAACGCCTCGGCCAGGTCCTTCAACTCCGCGAGGACCTGGTTGCGCAGCGTCACCATGCCGATCAGCAGGCCGATCACGAGGATCGTCGCGATCATTATGAGTTCGGCGGATATGATGAACCCGCCCTTCTTCCTACTGTTCTTCATCATTCTTCTCCTTCTGTGGTTCTCTCTCCTTACATGGAAAACCGACCCCAACCTCAACAGATTGTCATGGATCGTCGCGATCACCTCCCATGGCTTTTAAAATTTGTAACCTACGCTAACCGTGATCGACCGGTCATCGTCTCCGAAAAACGAGATTTCAGCGCTCGCATTCAACCCCGAAGCCAGGAGCAAGTCAATCCCTCCGCAAACGCCCGTATCGTTGTGCTCGTCCACCACCCGTTCACCGTCGAAATCGTCGCGGCTGCCCTTGATAAAGGAAAAGACCGGCCCCGCGCGGAGCGTGATGCTGGCCGGCTCGTAGGGGTCCTGGTATCCCCGGCGCAGCAGGTTGATGATGTATTGCAGGCTTGGAACAAGGCGCCATTCTTTCCAGTTGATCTTCCCGGCGTCGCACTCCGAGTCGGCGTCCATGTACGAGGCCAAGAAGGCGCCGCGCAACAGTGTCCTAGCGACCAGATGATGGGACCAGATTAAAACGGAAACTGGGTAACACTCCGAAAGCTACGGTTCGTGAAGAACCGGGAAGGAGTGTTACTTGATGAAGAAGCAGATGAAGGATGGCGCGCAACGCG
>JAHJJH010000210.1 GCA_018823105.1 Verrucomicrobiota bacterium
GACCCGGACGATGATTTCGCCGGCGATGAAAAGCAGGAGGACCGCGAGGCCCCCCGCCAGCAGGCCCAGAAGCAGTCGTCTGAATCCCGGTGTGTTCATTCACCCTCTGCGAGGCGCGAACGGGGAGACCGGCCGGAAGCGTCTCGCCGCCGTCAGCGGTTCCCCTGGGTATCCCGCACGCAGAGCGCGATGTTTTCGACGATCGCCCCGGCCATCAAGCGGCATCTCCGACGCTCCCCGCCGACCGAATCACGGACGCCACGATGCCCGGAATCGGGCGGACCGTCAAGGAACAGGTTTCGGCTTGTTCTCCAGCAGGACGAGGCTTTGGAGGGCGATCCCCAGCGTCCGGTGCCCGGGCCCGGTCCCGCCCGGGGCGAGGTCTATCGCGCCGGGCATCCGGAACGCTATCTCCAGGTGATGGTTCCGGAGAAGCTCGTTCGGGATGTCCAGCCGGCATTCCTCCAGCGCGGCGTTCGTCAGGAAGACCGTGCGGAGATGCCGGTCGTTGACCTGGATTTCGACCTTCTGCCCGTCGCCCGCGGCGGGGGCGAAATACGGCTTCCATCGCAGGATCAGCGCCACGTCGTGGCGGGTGGGCGGGATGGGAAAACCGAGCCGGGCATAGGGTCGCGTGCACGGAACGAGCCCATGCCGCTCTTTGCCCCATCCCCACGCCAGGTACTTCCAGGCATCCTTGTCCTCGGGGGTGATTCGCAACCCGAAGGGGAGCGGGTCGAGCCTTGTGACGACGACTTCGCCGGGATTGAGGATCCTGCGGGACAGTTTCCACGACTCCTCCCGCCAGCCGCGCCCCGTGATGATATATTCCTGGAGCGGCGGCACGAATTCGTTGCCGGAGATCCAGCTCTCCATGTAATTGTGCCAGCGGCGCGGACGCGGCGCGTCGGGGACCGGGTCGTCCGTGATGGAAATGCCCTCGAACGGGCTCTCCAGTTTCAATTCGGAACAGATGGTCTTGGGGATATCCGCCAACGTGGCCTGCACTTCGGAAGTTCGCAAGGGACCGTGCCCCCCCAGGGGCTTGATCAACAGCAAGGGCAGGGCCCTGCCCGGGATGAAGAGATCGCTGTAGAAGAATTCGTCGGACACGGGGCGTCCCCCGGCGGGATCGTGCACCCCGATCTCCCCCCACCCGTGGTCGGCCGAGACGATGATCAGGGATTGATCGTACACGCCGAGCGCTTTCAATTTTTCCAGGAAGCGGTTGACGATTTTCATCGTCGCGATGGCCTGGCGCTTGTAACCGCCCCGATTCTTCGGCAGGGGTTGCACCTCCAGGTTCTCGTCGAGTTGCCAGGGGTAGTGGACGCCGACCAGGTGGTAGAACTTGAACACGGGCGGCCCCGGCCGGACGGATGCCGTGTTTTCCATCTGCTCGACGAACGCCACGTCCTTGTTCCATCTCGACGCGTCCCCGCCGTGCTTGTCCCGGGCAAAAAGACTCTGCAGGAACCACCGGTCGTTGTTGTAGAGCCGCTTCTTGATCGGCTGGGGCGCGGCCAGGAACCAGGCGATATCCAGCAGCTGGTTCAGGTTCTCGCCGTCCTCGCGCCAGTCGATCCGGAACGTGGCCTTCTTCAGGTTGTCCGCGCTGTCGGGCGTGAGGTACGCCGTGATGGGCACCAGGGGATAGACTTCGGCGTGGAATCCCTCCCGCTTCAGGATCGTGGGGATGGCGTGCCCGTCGAACTGCGTCTTGATAAAGTCCACGAACGGGACTGAATTATCGTAGTACGTCCCGGTGAGCATGACGGGCACGGACAGCTGCGTGAACGGGAAGGCGCCCACGGTATCCGGGTAGTACGTGAACCCGTCCAGCCCGGTGAACAGCCCCGGCCGCTCCTCCCGCAGTTGCTGGAACACGTCGGACTGGAAGCCGTCCGCCACCAGGAGGATGACGTTCCGGCGGTCGGAGAACGTGAACTTGTTCGCCGGGTCCAGGGAGTATTGACTCCACCAGGGCCTGCCGGGGGCGGATAGCCTGGCGGCGGCCAGGTGGGCCAGCCCGATCGCCTGGGCCACCAGCAGCGCCGCGCTGATCTTGCCCGCGTGCTTGAGGACCCGCCCGCCCAGGCCGAGGACCAGGCCCAGGCCGACCAGCCAGAGGCTTGTATCGAAGTAGAACGCCCTCCGGTTTTCCGGGCTGTCCCATTCGATGGTCGAACCGTCCAGGACCCCGTGGTTGCCGGTGTTCAGCACGCTTTGCAGCCAGGCCAGGCACCCGAGGGCCAACACGGCCAGCAGCAGGCCGGTCCGGATCCTTCGGGGCGACACGCAGACCAGAAGCGCCAGCAGCGCCGTGGCCGCGAAGGAAAGTATCAACAGGTAGGCCGCGAGCTGGGTGAAAGAGATGGTGAA
>JAHJJH010000211.1 GCA_018823105.1 Verrucomicrobiota bacterium
ATCCTTGAAAAGAACCCCAACATCCATCCGGCTATTGTCTCCTGGCAGACCCTTGACCTCGGCCATCTCCTGCGCCAGTATGCGCCCCGTTACAACCCCAAGGGGGGTCACGATCTACCTGCGTATCCCTAAAAGAAAACTATATTTCCCGGTCCAGCGTGAAGGCGTTGCGGACCATCTGGTTCTCTTCCTTCTGCTCCGTCTTCAGCAGGCTCATGAACAGGTCGCGCACTTCCTGGGATACGGCCCGTTCCGCCATCTCGGTGTACAGATCCACGAGGCAACGGTCCAACCGGAGAGCGATCTGGACGACCTCCTCGACCGTGGCGTCCGGGCGGATGACCACGCCCTCGAAGCTTTTGCACGTGGCCTTCTCGGAGACATATTTGAACCAGGTGTCCAGAACGCGCTCGGCGGCTTCCCGTTTGTAGCGGGTCAGGCACTCGGCAAGGTTGGTCTCGTGCCGGCTCATGTAGGTCAGCAGCATCCGGATCTTTTCATGATCCACGCTCTCGCCCATCCGCTCGTAGAAGCGGCTCAACTGGGCATGGAACTCCCGGGCCCGTTCCAGGATGTCACGCGTGCGCTGAGTCGTCATGGTCGGCGCTCCTCTCTTCCCGGCGCAACAGACCGGCCAGGGCGCTGACGGCCAGGACCAGCAGGGCCGCGCCCGCCAGGGCCGCCCCGATCCAGCCCATCAGGGACAGGACGGTCATGATTACGCCGGCGATCGCCACCCCCAGCAGGATCGAGAGCATGGCGTGATGAAACTTGATGCCCATGAGGAAGGCGGCCATGGCGCCGGTCCAACCGCCCGTGACCGGCAGAGGGATGGCGACAAAAATGGCCAGTCCCAGCGTTTCATATTTTTCGATGCTCGCGCTCTTGCGGCGCGTTCGGGCGAACAGCCATTCAAAAAAGACCCGTCCCGGACGACACTTCATGCAAAACCGGGAAAGCGGGCCTAGAAAAAGCAGAATAAACGGGATGGGGATCATGTTGCCGACCACGGCGAGGAAATAGACCCAGGCCCAGTTCATCTTCAGCAGGTTAATGCCCACCGGGACGGCGCCGCGCAGTTCGACGATCGGCAGGGTGGAAATGGCCAGCACGACCAGTTCCGGCGGCCACCCGCGCTGTTCAAGAAAACGGGCAATGCGCCCCCCGGTGTGCAGCCCCGGCCCGGCCGAGACCGGCCCATGAGGCGGTCGCTCCACCAGGTCGGCCCGCGCGACCGAAATCGGCCCGCCGCCGGGACCGGCGGCCAGCAGGAGGATCGCGCACAGGATCAGCCTCCGCACCGTTTTTCTCTTCATGTCGCCTTCTCGCTTCTGTAGCGCCGGATCATCCGGAAAAACCGAATGGTATCAGCCAGCGGGTTGACCTTGCTGCGCTCGTCTCCATACACCGTGGAGATGGGCACCGCCCCGATGCGAATGCCCCGGCGCGCGACGTGTAGCAGGATCTCGGACTCGGCGGCAAACCGCTCCGAACTGGCTTCAATGTACGGGATGACATCGCTGCGATAAAGCCGGAAGCCGCACTGGGTGTCGGGCACGTACTGGCCCATGAGGCGGCTCAACCACCAACTCATGAACCGGTTGGTCCAGCGGCGGATCCGCGGCATCCCCCGGGTGTCCGCCATGCGATTGCCGATGAGAACGGGGATGCCCGTCCGCACATAGGCCTCCACGAAACGACGGATCTCCTCCGGCCGGTGCTGGCCGTCGGCATCGAGCGTGACGACCACCTCGACGCCGTGCTCGCGGGCATAAACGAAGCCGTCGTTGAGCGCGATCCCCTTGCCGAGGTTGCGCTCGTGCCGGATGACCATGGCCCCGCCCTGGCCGGCCACCTCCGCCGTGCGATCGTCGGAGCCGTCATCCACCACGATGAGGTCCCAGCCTTCCGCGCGCACGACGCGGGCGACCTCGCCGATGCGTTTCTCCTCGCGGTAGGCCGGGATGACCACGGCCACTTTCTGGCGTTGTCGTTCTTCGGCACTCATGGGTTCTTCTCCGGCCGCGGAAGATCGTGGTCCTTCCCTGCGGCCTCCGCCGCGGGAATGACCGCCGGCTCCCCCGACCCGCCGCCGGCGCGCTGGAGGTCCCAGAAGGGTTCGAACACGAACCACTGGTACGGGCGCTCCGCGATCTCCTTTTCGAGGATCACGTTGATCCGCCGGCGGAGGGCCTCCATGGATTCCTCTTGGGCCGGGAGGATCGGCGGATAAAAGCGCAGCAAGAAGGTATCGTCCACCTCCCGGATGAGAAATCCGGCGAGGACCGGCGCGCCGGTCCGCCAGGACAGCCAGGCCGGGCCGACGGGCATGCGGGCGGGCCGCCCGAAGAACTCGACCGGGTCGCTGGTGCCGGTGTAATCACGGTCGGCGACCAGGGCCAGGCATTCTTTTTTCTTCAGGCACCGAATGAGGTTGAACACGGAGCTGCCCATCGGGATGACCCGTAAGCCGCGGCGTTCGCGCTGGCCCTGGAACAGCTGGTTGAGTTTTTCCAGGCGCTGCGGCAGGACGACGGCGTTTATGGTGCAGCCCAGTCCGGCGATCACGGCGCCGCCGAGTTCCCAGTTGCCCAGATGCGCGCTCACCAGCACCACGCCGCGCTGCATCGCCAGGGCCTGTTCCATGTAGTCCCAGTGTTCGATGCTCACCCGTTCACGGATATCCTCCGGCGTCAGGCGCGAAAAGCGGAAGAAGTCCACGAGGTACTTGCCGAAGTACTGGAACGTCTTGCGGGCCAGGCCGTCCAGCGCCTGCTCCGCCGGGCGCACGCCGCGCGCGCTGAAAATCCGGCCCAGGTTGGCCTTCACGGCCGCTCGGCCGTGGGCATCAAAACGATAGAACAGGTCGGCAAACCGCAAGCCGACCCAGTAAGCAAGCCGCTCGGGCAGCGCCCGGCTCAAGAAGGCCGCGATGCGGTATGGCCAGTAGCCGGTCACGCCTTCTCCTTTTTTCCGGCGCCATCGGCCAGGATAAGGCGCGCGACGTCGAGGGCGGCCCCGGGGCGGCCCATGTCCAGCGCGCGCTCGCGCATCATCTGCAGCAGCTCCCGGTTGGCGAGCAGGGAGGTCACCACGCTGGCGACGTCGCGATCCTCCGGTAGGTGGACGGCCGCGCCGTGGCGGACGAGCATTTCCGTATTGCCCTTTTCCTGCCCCGGCAGGGGGCGGACGAGGACCATGGGGAGGCCGACGGCCATGGCTTCGGCGCTGGTCAGGCCGCCCGGCTTGCTGATCAGCAGGCTGGCGCGATGCATAAGAGCGACCACGTCCTTGACGTAGCCCCGGATGCGGATGGGATGCCGGAAGTCTTTGCGGTGGCGGATCAAACGGGCCCGGAGCCTGCGGTTGGCGCCGGTGACCACATCGATCGTAAAATCTTCAGGGCTGCGGTCGAGGTACCGGATCGTCCGGTAGCGCGCGCCGAGCCCGCGGCTTCCGCCCATCACCAGCACGCGCCGGCCATCCTCGCGGGAGACGCGGGTCTTCCGTTCCGTGACAAAGCCGGTGTGAATGGGGATGCCCAGCGGGTACAGCCGTTGCCGCTCGACGCCGTGCAGGGCCAGACGACCGCCCGCGGCTTCGTTGGGCACCACGTAATTAACCGGACCAGGCACGACCCAGAAGCGGTGCGGGATGTAATCGGTCACGACCCCCCAGAGGGGCAGGTCCGGACGGTGCCGCTGGGCGTAGGCGCTCAACACGCCGAGCGGATGGGCCTGCGTGCAGACCGCGACATCCGGGCGGAACTGGTCCATGAGCTGGAGCAGCGGCTTGCTGTTGCCGCGCTGGACGAGTCGCCGGATCCGTCGCGTAAGGTACTCCAGCCACATGCGGTCGTAGAGGGCCTCCCAAACCTCCGGCGTGCGGCGAATGGTCACCATGTACGTTTTCTGGATGATCGCGCTCCATCGGGGATGCGTGTACTCCAGCAGATCCACGCACAGGGTCTCGATCGTCGGATCCAGCTTGTGTAGGGCGACCTCGATATTCCGCGCCGCGGAATGATGGCCGCTGTTGCGGACCAAGTAACAGATCAGCACGCGGGACATGTCGCCGTCTCCCTCTCCATCGCCGCCAGCCCCTCCGCCGCCCGGTAGGACGACCGCACCAACGGCCCGGCCGCCACCTGGAGGAAACCCATCCGGCGCGCCCGGTCGGCGTACTGCGCGAACTCCTCCGGCGTCACGAACCGCTCCACCGGAACATGCCGCGCCGTGGGCGCCAGGTACTGTCCCAGGGTCAGCCAGCGGCAGCCGGCCTTCCACAAGTCGTCCAGGCTCCCGAGGACTTCTTCAGCGGTCTCGCCCAGGCCCAGCATCAGGCCGGACTTGACCACGACGGGCGGGGTCCAGGCCGCCGCGAAGCGCAGCACCGCCAGGGAGCGATCGTAGGAGGCCGCCGCGCGCACCGCCGGCGTCAGGCGCCGGACGGTTTCCAGGTTATGGCCGAAGACATCGGGCCGGGCGGCCAGAACGGCGGCCAGCGCTTTTTCCGAGCCCAGGAAATCGGGCGTCAGCACCTCGATCTTCATCCGAGGGGAAAGATTTCGGACAGCCTGGATGGTGCGCGCGAACGCGCCGGCGCCGCCGTCGGCCAGGTCGTCCCGCGTCACGCTGGTCACCACCAGGTGTTTCAGGCCCATCTCCGCCGCCGCGCGCGCCACGCGCTCCGGCTCGTCGTCCTCCGGCGGCGTGGGCCGCCCCGGCGTGACGGCGCAGAATCCGCAGCCGCGCGTGCAGACCTCCCCGAGGATCATCATCGTGGCAGTGCCGCGGTTCCAGCATTCGGGCCGGTTCGGGCAGCGGGCGCTGACGCAGACCGTGTGCAGGCTTTCGCGCCGGAGCAGGGCGTCAACACGCCCGTAGTCCTCGTCCGTTCGCAGGTCGGCCCTGATCCATGACGGAAGACGTGGCATGGCTTGGATTTTAAAACACGAGCGGGGTGACTTCAATCTTCAAAGCGCCCGGGAACCCCTTCACAAGGTGGCCCGGCCACTCCGTGGGCGGGCCACCTTGTGGCCTGTTAAAACATTTCAGCGCTTGTCTTCGCGCCGCTCACGGCTGGCGCGATCGAGCCACGCGCGCTCACGGCGGTTGAGGCTGCCGAGACCCTGGTTCGCGACTTTGTCCAGAATCCGATCCATCCGGGCGGAGTCCTCGGCCTCGTTATCCCGTGGACCCGTGACCCGTTGCCGCAGGCGCCGAATCCATCCGCCCGTCTCCCGGGTCCCCCGGACCAGGCCCAAGGCATAGAAGTAGCCGGCCAAGCCGCCCGCCAGGTGCGCGGCATAGGCCACGTTGCCCGTCCCGGGTGAAATCAGGTACATCAGTTCAACCACCCCGAGGATGACGGCGAGCAGCCAGGCTTTGAGCGTCACGGGCAGAATGAAAAAAACGAGCACGGTGACCGGCTGTTCCGGGAAAAGCGCGGCGAACGCGCCGAGGACGCCGAACACGGCGCCCGAAGCCCCGATGCAGGGCACCAGGGGTGATCGCTCGATGAGCACCCACCCTATTCCGCCGAGCACCCCGCTGACCAAGTACAGAAGAACAAACTTCCGGGCGCCCAGGAATCGCTCGGTCTCGGGCCCGAGGAAAAAGAGAATCAGCATGTTCAGCAGGACGTGCATGACGCTCCCGTGGAGAAACAGGTACGTGAGCGGCGTCCAGAGCAGCCCGCGGCGCAGGGAAAGCCAACTCAAGGCAAAGGCCCGGGTGAAGGCGCCACCGGTGAATTCGTCCGCCAGCCACTGGAAAAGAGAGATCCCGACCGTGAGGACCAGCAACCCGCGGACGGCCGGAGTCAATCCCCACCGACTGGACGACCGCCACGGAGTTTCCGCCCACGATCTCATGTCATCATTCTAAGGCATGGAGGCCGTGTGATCGAACTGAAAACGGGCTTTGCTTTTTGCGCGCAATTCGGTTCTGAATGGAAGCCATGCAGGGACTCTTCATCACGGGGACGGACACGGGCGTTGGCAAGACCGCGGTCCTCGGCGCGCTGCTTTGCGCGTTGCGCCGCGCCGGGCGCGACGCGGTGCCGATGAAGCCCGTGCAGACCGGCGGCCGGCGCGGGCGCAAGGGATTGACGTCTCCCGACCTGACGCTGGCGCTGGCGGCCGCAGGGTTGTCGCCGGACGCCTCGGAACGCCGCTTGATGTGCCCTTATCTTTTCGCGCCGGCCTGTTCGCCGCACCTGGCCGCCGCGCAGGCCGGCCGCGTGATCCGGATCGCCGCGATCCTCAAGGCCTTCCACCGCCTGAAGACCGCGCACGAGATCGTGCTGGTGGAGGGCGCGGGGGGGATCCTGGTTCCCCTGAACCGGCGGGAGACGATGCTGGACCTGATGAAAGCGCTGGCGCTGCCGGTGGTGGTCGCCGCCCGGCCGGGGCTTGGGACGCTGAACCATACCCTGCTCACCCTCCGCGAGCTTCGGCGGCAGGGGTTGCGCGTCCTGGGTGTGATCCTGGTGTGCACCCGGCCCGGCCGGCGGGGATGGATCGAACAAAGCAACCTGGAAACGATCCGACGCCTGGGCAAGACCCCTGTACACTACATGGGGCATCTGCCCGCCCTGTCCCATAGGAACCGACCGCCAGAAAGGCTTCCGACTCAAGCCCTCCGGGAAGCCGCGCGCTGGCTGAAGCTATGGCACGTCTTCTAACCGGCACAGGCGAGTCGCGCGCCAACATCTCGTGAACGGCGAGATTGTCGTTTCTTCTTGATCAGTTATTTCGATCTCCCAGCCCGCTTATTGCATGAGCTGACTGCAACTCATGCAACAAGCGCTTCGGCGGCAGCTCATTGTGCCGCCGAAGTTTCGGCGCGCTACTTCGCAGTTTACTTAAGGTTAACCCTTCGACGCGCCGAAAGGCAAATCCTGAGCAAGCCCCGACGTGTCGGGGCGCGTCGAAGCCCGGAGGGCGGACATTGCACGGGAACTCGTGCAATGTCCGGGCCAGTGTGTTGCCCCGAAATTAATGACGCACAGAAAAGGCCTCCCCGTCATCCCGAGCCTGGCGAGGGATTTCCATGGCGATGAACGAGTTGGAGATCCCTCATCCCGATCGCTTCGCATCGGGATTCGGGATGACAATCTTTTGTGTAAAGTCACTTGCGGGACACGATGCCAGGCCCTTGCCTCACGCCTCCTTTCTCTGTCTTCGAGTGAGTCCTCTTTCTACTAAAAAGGAAGGCGTCCTCCTCGATTCCATGAAAAAAGGAGGGATTGAATGAAGCCCGCCTTGGTGCCGCTCATGCGCGCGGTCACAGTCATGGCGCTACGGCGGACGGCTGGCGGGATAGATCCGCCGGGTGCGGGGCGCCTGGTTGATCTCGAAACGGACAACGGGGAATAACAGTGACGCTTTCCAACTTTACGGATGAACCAACCACTGCGGATGGCGCGACTTTATCGCACGCGTATAAAGCGCAAGGGCCGTACGGACGCCGCGGCCCGGCGCGCCTCGCCGGAACGGCAGAACTCGTCAAACAGGCCCAGCAGGACGGGCTTGAGGGTTTCCGGTACATCCTGCCCCACGATGTAGTACTGCCCGTTCCGGGCCAGTGTTTCGGAGGGCGACGGCCGGGACGGCCCCACCGACCAGAGAAATTCCAAGCGATGCCCCGACGCTAGCGTCAGCCATACTTTCACGGGCTGATCCTTGACCAGTTCGACGACCCGATCTCTGAATTCCTGTTCCGTCATGCGGACTACCTTACCCGGCCCCAGAAGTTCATGTATATCCCCGGGGCTTTTTTTGACTACCCGTAGCTTCGGCCCATTGCCCGCGCGCGGAGCGCACGGGCCACCATCGGCGTCAGCCGCGTAGGACGCTGTGCATCACGCGGCCCACTTCGTTCACCGTGAACGGCTTGACCACCGCGCCCGCGAAACCGTACCGCCGGTAATCAGCCATGGAAGCGTCGCTCGAATAGCCGCTGGCCACGATGGCACGCACCTTCGGGTCCAGCTTCCGCAAGCATTCCAGCGTGTCCCGCCCGCCCATGTCGCCGGGCACGGTCAGATCCAGGACCACCGCCGCGAACGGCCGACCGGCTTCCATCGCCTGGCGATATTCGCTGACGGCCTGTGTGCCGTTGCTGACCGCCGCCGGTTCATAGCCCAGGTATTCCAGCACGCGAACGGCCACCTTGCGCACGGCCTCTTCGTCGTCCATCACCAGCACGCGTCCTGTCCCGCGGGGCGCAGGGCGCTCTTCCTCCGGCGGGCTCGGCAGGGGTATTTTGGACGCGGGCAGCAAGATGTGCACGACGGTGCCGACCCCCAGTTCGGATTCCAGGAGAAGATGGCCCCCGTGTTTTCGCACGATGGCGTAGGAGGTGGTCAGGCCCAGCCCGCTGCTTTGCGGCTTGGTCGTGAAGAAAGGATCGAACACCTTCGGGATGTACTCTTTCGGAACCCCGGCGCCCGTGTCCTTCACCGTGATCCGGATATACCGTCCCGGTTCTACAGGATGGGCCCCGCCCTTCTCCAGGTCCGCGTTCTCCGCGCGCACCACGACCACCCCGCCGCCGGGCATCGCCTGCTTGCTGTTGATGATCACGTTATTGACCACCTGGGCGATCTGCCCCGGATCCACCTCCGCCGCCCAGAGATCCTCGGCCGAGAGCAGGTCGGCGCGGACATTGGACCCGCGCAGGCAGAACTCCACCGTATCCCGCACCAGTCCCGCGATGGAGGTCATTTGTCGCATCGGCGCCCCGCCCCGCGCGAACGTGAGCAACTGCTGGCTTAGATCCTTGGCCCGCAGGCAGGCCTTCTCGGCCTCCTGCAGGAGGGCGGGATGATCGCCGCCGGATTGCAGGGCCACCCGGGCCAGCGAGATATTGCCCAGGATGCCCGTGAGGATGTTGTTGAAATCGTGAGCGATGCCGCCGGCGAGCAACCCGAGCGATTCCAGTTTCTGCGCGCGGAGACGCTCCTCCTCCATGCGGCGCTGCTCGGTGATTTCCCGGAAGGCCACCACGACGCCGATGATGTGGCTTTCCAGGTCGCAGATCGGTGCCGCGCTATCGGCAATGACGTGCTCGGTGCCGTCCCGGGCAACGAGGATCGTGTGTTCGGCCAACACCGAGATGCGGCCGCCCCGCAGGACCCGCTCGGCGGGATTTTCGCAGCGCGCGCGCGTCTTCTCATACACGATGTGAAAGACCTCGGCCAGCGACCGACCCGCGGCCTCCTCCTGGGGCCAACCGGTCATTCTCTCCGCCACCTTGTTGACCAGCAGAATGCGCCCGCTTTCGTCCGTGGCGATCACGCCATCGCCGATGCTGCGAAGCGTAACCAGCAGCCGCTCCTTCTCCGCCGCCAGCGCGGCTTCCGCCCGCTTTCGCTCGGTAATGTCGCGGACGAATACCACCACCTGTGGCTCGTCGCCGATGCGGACCATCCTCGTGCTGACCTCTACCGGAAACAGCTCGCCGTTTCTCCGACGATTGACCGTTTCCACAAAGAAACCGCCGGTGGTCAGTTCCTCGGTAATCAGGGCCGGCAGCGTGCGCGCCACCTCCTCCGGCATCAGGTCGGTTACCTTGAGACGGAGCATCTCTTCGAGCGTATAGCCGAACATCCGGACCGCCGCCGGATTGCAGTCGAGGATCTGCCCCTCCAGCGTTTCGAGGAAGATGGCATCCGTCGCGGCCTCAAAAAGCGCCTGGTACTTCTTCCCGCCTTCCCCGCGTGCCTCCGGCCCGCCGGGAACCCGGGGCGTGCTGCTTTTTTTATACGGCATGACACTTTCCTTCCGTCAGCCCTCCGCTCGCGGGACCCGCTGCTCCGTTGCTCTTATAAAATACATCTTTTCATCTTCCGCGAACAGGTGAAAAAAATAGCGATTCGCCAATGAAAGCCCTGCGACGGGCAGCCCGCGGGGACGCGGCCCGCGCCCCGAGAAGTTTCCAACCCCTGGAAAAAAGGAATGCGGACTTTTCCAATGATTGGGAACCCCGCTAGTCGCGGTTTCAGCGCGCGACGGCGAGCCATCCCTGGACGTACTCGCGCACGCCGTCCTCGAGCGAGGTGAAGGACTTGTCGTAGCCGGCGCGGCGGAGCTTCGAGACATCAGCCTGCGTGTGGTACTGGTACTTCTCGCGCAGGGCCGGGGGCATCTCGATGTAGGTGATGCGAGGCTCCAGCTTCATCGCCGCGAACACAGCCTTGGCCAGGTCGTTCCACGTGCGCGCCTGGCCGGCGCCGCAGTTGAAGAGCCCCGAGACGCCGGGATGATCCAGGAAGAACAGCGTCACGTCCACGGCGTCCCGGATGAAAATGAAATCCCGCTCCTGTTCGCCGTCCCGGTACTTCGGTTTGTAGGATTTGAACAGCCGGACCTCGCCCGCCTTGCGAATCTGGTGGAAGGCCTTGTGAATGACCGAGCGCATGTCGCCCTTATGGTCCTCGCGCGGGCCGAAGACGTTGAAGTACTTCAGGCCCACGATGCGGTCCAGCAGGGCGTGGCGCAGCGCCCACAGGTCGAACATGTGCTTGGAATAACCGTACATGTTCAACGGCTTCAGGGTCAGCGTGTGCCGGTCGTCGTCGGAGTAGCCGGTGGCGCCGTCGCCGTACGTCGCCGCGCTGGAGGCGTAAATGAACCGCGCGCCGTTCTGCAGGCACCACTCGCACAGCTCGCGGGTGAAGCGGTAATTGTTATCGGCCAGGAAGCTCGCGTCCTTCTCCGTGGTCGTGCTGCACGCGCCCAGGTGGAAGACCGCGTCCACGGAAGTCAGCGCGTCGTGACGGATCGCCGCGCGGAAGTCGTCGCGCCCGAGGTAATCCTCGTACCGCAGGCCCACGAGGTTCATCCATTTCTCGTCCGTGCCCAGCTCGTCCACGACCAGGATGTGGTCTTCGCCGCGCTCGTTCAACGCCGCCACGAGATTGCTGCCGATGAATCCCGCCCCACCCGTCACGATGAATTTGGTGCTCATGGAGTGCCTCCCTTCTTCCCCTTTTTATCCCTCTCCTTCTCCCCCTCCTTCTCGCTCTCAAAACATGGACCTTGTCCATATTCCGCTCCGGCTTCCCGAACAAACCGGGTTGCCGAGAAGTACTCAACGAGCTTTGTCAGCATCGCCGCTATACTCGCCAAAAGGGCTTTTCCTTCCACTATGCGATTCTCGGGGACAATACTTTTCGCCACCAGTGCATCCAAACAGGCAGCGCATTCGGTAGCGGAACCCCGCGCATCGTCGAAAAACTTGGAGCGCATATGCATCCGTCTTCGGCCATTACCTTCAGCCGTGTTCAGCAACATGGACAGGCTCGCACGATCCAGTTGATCTCGGACTTCGGCCGTGCGTATGCCATCACAGCCCTTCACATCATTCAGCAATGCTGCTGACCAGCGGATGAATTCTAATTCGAGCTGGTAAACATCGAGCTTTTCGTGGGACAGCTGAGGTTTCATGGAGATTTTGTTGCGGAAGGAGAGGGAGGACGAGAGGGAGAGGGAGAACGAGAAGGAGAAGGAGACCTGCAAGAGTTCATGATCTTCTCAATCATGCCGCTGGTGGATCGCCCTTTAACCAGAGGGGCCAGGACCACGCGCCCGCCGGCTTTTTCCACGAGATCCCGCCCGCTGACATAATGGGCCCAATCCGCACCTTTCACCAGGACATCGGGTTTTAACTCGGCAATCAACCTGGCCGGCTCGTCTTCGCCGAACATCACCACGTAGTCCACGCATTCCAGCGCCGCCAGCACCCGGGCGCGGTCAGACTGCCTATTCACGGGCCGCCGGTCGCCCTTGTAGCGCCGGACCGAAGCGTCGGAGTTCAGGCCGACCACGAGGGCGTCGCCCTGCCGCCGGGCAAACTCCAAGTAGGTCACATGCCCCGCGTGGAGCAGGTCGAACGCGCCGTTGGTGAAGACCAGCTTCTTGCCCGCCGCGCGCAGACGCCGCCGGGTGGCCATCATGGCCTTGCGCGATAGGATTTTTGATTTCGCTTGGCGCATGAGGTTCCGGTGTTCAGTGTTCAGATTTCAGCCCATGTTCCCCGCCACGGCCCGGCCGAACTTGCTGCAACTCACCTCGCGCGCGCCGTCCATCAACCGGGCGAAATCGTACGTGACCACCTTTTCGCGGATCGTCCGCTCCATCCCCCGGACGATCAGGTCCGCGGCCTCGGTCCAGCCGAGGTAACGGAACATCATCTCGCCGGAGAGGATCAGCGAACCGGGATTGACCTTGTCCTGGTTCGCGTACTTCGGCGCCGTGCCGTGCGTGGCCTCGAAGACCGCCGCGCCGGTGTCGTAGTTGATGTTGGCGCCGGGCGCGATCCCGATGCCGCCGACGCACGCGGCCAGGGCGTCGGAGATGTAATCGCCGTTCAGGTTAAGGGTGGCAATGACGGAATACTCGGCCGGGCGCGTCAGGATCTGCTGCAGAAACGCGTCGGCGATCACATCCTTGATCACGATCTCGCCGTCCGTCCTCGGATTCTTTATCCGGTGCCACGGCCCGCCGTCGAGCGATTCGGCGCCGAACTCCTCGCGGGCGACCTGGTAGCCCCAGTCCCGGAAGGCCCCTTCCGTGAACTTCATGATGTTGCCTTTATGGACGAGCGTCACGGACGGGCGGCCGGACTCGATCGCGTAGCGGATCGCCGCGCGCACGAGCCGGGCGGTGCCCTCCTGCGAGACGGGCTTGATACCGATCCCGGAGCTGCCGGGGAAGCGGATTTTCGTCACGCCCATCTCCCGCTGAAGGAACTCGACGACTTTTTTTACTTCGGGCGTGCCGGCGGCCCACTCGATGCCGGCGTAAATGTCCTCGGAATTCTCGCGGAAGATGACCATGTCCGTCCGCTCGGGATGTTTCACCGGCGAGGGCACGCCCTCGAACCAACGCACGGGCCGCAAGCACACGTAGAGGTCCAGTTCCTGGCGCAGCGCGACGTTCAGGCTGCGGATGCCGCCGCCCACGGGCGTGGTCAGGGGGCCCTTGATGGAGACCTTGAACTCGCGGCAGGCCTCAATCGTCTCGGGCGGGAGCCAGATCGGTTTCCCGTACACCGCGTTGGCCTTTTCGCCGGCGTAGATCTCCATCCATTCCACGCGGCGCTTCCGGCCATACGCCTTCGCGACCGCCGCGTCCCAGACGATCATCGCCGCGCGGGTGATGTCCGGCCCCGTCCCGTCGCCCTCGATGAACGGGAGGATCGGCCGGTCCGGCACCCGGAGCCGGCCGGCCTCGTCCTTCCGCACCGGCTCGCCCGCCGCGGGAAGGCGTATCCTGTCGTAGCCCATGACGTGTGCCCTTGAAGTTGATGTTTCGGACGGCTGGACGCTACCACAAGGCGCCGCCCGGCTTCCAGCCTTTTCGAACGGGCGGGCGGGGCCGGCCCTGCCGGGACGGCTTGACATTATTTCGGATTTCGAATATTTTGATACCCGAATAATGAAGACCCGAGCCCCGTCCCGTCATTCCCTGGACCGGTTTGCGGACCGGCTGGCGGACGCCATGCCCCGGTTCACGCAGATCGTGCTGCGCGAGGAACGCAATTTCCTGGCCGCCGGGCTCGTCACGGTCCCGCAACTCTGGGCCTTGCTGCACCTGGATGCCGGGGGGGCGTGCACGATGACCTCCATGGCGCGCGCGCTTCGCCTGACGCCGCCGACGGCCACGAGCCTGGTGGACCGGCTGGTCGCCTTGCGGCTGGTGCAACGGCGTCCCCTTCCCGGCGACCGCCGCGTGATCCGGCTGGAAATGACCCCGCGCGGAAGACGCCTGCTTTCCGAGTTTCATGCGGATCGGAGGAAATCGGCGCGACGCTATTTCGCGGCCGTCTCCGAGCGGGAGCGTAATACTTTCCTGGCCGTCCTGGAAAAACTGGTGAACGAGGCCACGTCGGCCGAGTCCGTCCGTCCGCGGGGCGCTGAAAAGACACGAAGGAGTTCATGAAACGAATGATTCCTTATGCCTGTGTGTGCGGCGCCGGGCTCCTTGTCGCGGCTCTGACGGGGCTCGCCGGCGATTCGAATCCGCCCCCCCCGAAAGCCTACACACTCGACGAATGCCTGCAGATCGGCCTGCGGCAGTCGTCGGCGATTCTCAAGGCCCGGGATGACGAACGGATCGCGGAGACGCGCATCGGCCAGGTCCGGGCGCAGGTCCTGCCCCACCTCTCCGCCCGCAGTGGCTATACCCGCTTGGACGAAGTGTCCGCGTTCGACCTGGGGGAAGAACGGGTCGAGATGGGACGGCTGGACAATTACTCGGCCGCGGCGGAGATCAGCCAATTGCTGTATTCCGGCGGGTCCATCCGGGCCGCGCTGAGAGCGGCCCGGGTGTACCGCGAGATGGCCGCTCTTCAATGGCAGCGGGTATCGAACGAACTGGTCCGCGATATCCGCACCGCGTTTCACGACATCCTGCTGGCGGAAGCCGCCGTGAAGGTGCAGGAGGCCTCCGTGGCCCAACTCCAGGACCTGGTCCGGCAGGCCGAGGCGCGGGTGAAACGCGAGACGGCGCCGGAGTTCGATCTGTTGAGCGCCCGGGTGCGCCTGGCCAACGAAATGCCGGCGCTGATCCGCGCCCGCAAGGACGTGGAGCTCGCCAAGGCGGCCTTCCGCAACTTGATCCAGCTGGACGACGGGGATTTCGAGCTTTCCGGCGAGCTCGCATACCAACCGGAGAAGCGGCCGATCGATACCTGGCAGGCCGAGGGCCGCCAGGGGCGGCCGGAGCTGCTGTATCAGCGGCGCGTGCTGGAGCTTTCCCGGCTGGATATCCGCGCCGAACGCGGCGGATTGAGGCCCCAGGTGCGCGCCCATGCGGCGTACGAGGGACTCAATCCCGAAAGCGGCACGGCCGTGGACGCGTGGGACTGGGGCTGGAACGCCGGCGTATCGCTGGAGTGGGATCTTTTCGACGGGGGATTGCGGCGCAGCGTGATCCTGGAAAAAAACATCGAACTGGCCAAGTGCCGGGAGGACCTGGACATTCTGAAACGCGCGGTGGACCTGGAAATCCGGCAGCAGTACCTCGAACTGGTCACGGCCGATGAGACGGTCATCGCGAGCCGGGAGACCGTGGCGCTGGCGGAAAAGAACCTGGAGATCGCCCGCACCCGGTACGAGACCGGCCTGTCCACGTACCTGGAATATACGGATGCCCACCTGGCCTTGAGCACGGCGCGGCTGACCTGGCTGACGGCGCTGCGCGACCACGTGAATGCCATGGCCCGCCTGTACTGCGCGTGCGGACTCGCCATGGAGAACCCGAAGGAGGATCGCCGATGAATACCGCCGCCCTTCGATCCCGCAAAGGCTCCCTCCTGGTCTGGGGCGTCCTGCTGCTGATCGTCCTGTTGATTATCGTTTTCGGGATACTCGGCAAGCCGGCGGAGAAGAAAGTCGAGGAAGTCGAGAAGGCCTACCCCGTTCGCGTGGAGGTCGTCGAGTTGCGGACGATCCCCGACGAGATTCCCCTCCCCGGCCTGGTCATGCCGCTCAAGGAAGCGGAACTGTCCGCTGAAAAGGCCGGACGGGTGGTCGAGTTGAAGGTGGACCAGGGCGCCCGCGTAACCAAGGGCGAGGTGTTGCTCCGGCTGGACGGCCGCGCGTGGGAAGCTCAACTGCGGCGGGCGGAGGTCGAGAGCCGGGACGCCGAGCGCGACCTGAAACGCTACAAAGAGCTGGAAAAAACCGGGGCCGTATCGGCCAGCGATTTCGAGGCCATCGAGCGGCGGCGGGACATGGCGAACATTACGCGCGACGAGGCGCAGGTGTTCCTGTCGCAGTGCGAGGTGCGCGCCCCGTTCGATGGAACGGTCAATGAGCGGCTGGTCGAGGTGGGCGATTATGCCGGCGAAGGCCGCGCCCTGCTCCGCCTGATCCAGACCGACCGCGTCAAGGTCGGCCTGGACGTCCCCGAACAGGATATCACCGCCGTGAAGCCGGGGGATTCGCTGATCTATACCCTTTCGGCCTTGCCGGATCGGGTCTTCACCGGCGAGGTGACCTTCGTGTCGGGCCGGGCGGCCCGGGAAAGCAACTCGTTCCACGTCGATCTCGAGAACGACAACCCGGACGGGGCCCTCAGGGCGGGCATGATCACCCAGGTCGCGCTGGTTCGCCGCATCCGGAAGGACGTCGTGGTCGTCCCGCTGGCCGCCGTCGTTCCGCGAAAAGGCGAGCACATGGTCTTCATCGTGGAAAACGACCGGGCGGTCCGGCGGCGAGTGATCATCGAGGCGCTCGTCGGCAGCCAGGCCGTCCTGTCCGGCGGGTTGGCGGCGGGCGACAGCCTGGTCGTCGAAGGGCACCGGGGTCTTCAGGACGGCATTCGGGTGGAGGTGGTCCCGCCGGACGCGGACGCGGCGAGCGGGCCGGTCGAACCGCGGGAGCCGTAGGCCCATGATCCTTTCCAATTACGCCATCAAGTTCCGGACCGCCGTCTTCGTCTTCCTCGTCGTGTTGGTCATTGCGGGTTCGGTGAGCTACGTGCGCCTGCCCCGCGAAGGCACGCCGGACATCACCATCCCCTATGTCTTTATCACGGCCTTCTACGAGGGCACCGCGCCCGAGGAGATGGAGAAGCTGGTCACCATCCCGCTGGAAAAGAAGCTCAATGACGTGGAGAACATCAAGGAGCTGCGGTCCACCTCGGGCGAAAACTACTGCAGCATCGCCATCGAGTTCATCGCGGGCGGGAACATCGACCTGGCCAAGCAGAGGGTGAAGGACAAGGTGGACCTGGCCAACCCCGACCTGCCGGCGGACCTGGACGAACCGATCGTGGACGCGTTCAATTTCAGCTCCGATTTCCCGGTATACATCTTCACCCTGTCGGGCCCCACGGACCTGGACCGGCTGAAGAGCCTGGCCGAGGATCTCCAGGACCAGATCGAGCAACTGCCCGGCATCAAGCAGGCGGTGCTCTCCGGAACGCGGGAGCGCGAGATCCGGGTGGAGATCGACCTGCCCCGGATGATCGCCTACAACCTCCCGCTCGGGCTGGTCATGAGCCGCATCGCGCAGGAGAACATGACCGTGTCGGCGGGCAACATCGAGATGGCCGGCGACAAGTTCCAGGTGCGCATCCCGGGCGAGTTCAAGCTGGTCCCCGAACTGCGCCGGATCCTGCTGACCGAGCGGAACGGGCGGCCCATTTACCTGACGGACATCGCCGAGGTGACGGACACGTACAAGGACGTCGCCTCCATCTCCCGGCTCAACGGCCAGCCGTGCGTCACGCTGAGCCTGAAAAAACGGTCCGGCGAAAACGCGGTGTCGCTGATCAGGACGGTGAAACAGATCATTGGAAAAAACCGGCTCCCGCCCGACATCGCGCTGACCGAAGTCATGGACATGTCCGACTACATTGACTCCATGATCAAGGAACTGGAGAACAACGTCGTCTCCGGTTTCATCCTCGTCGTGATGGTGCTGCTGATCTTCCTGGGCACGCGCAACGCCCTCTTCGTGGGCCTGGCCATCCCCTTCTCCATGCTCATCGCGTTCACCCTGATGAGCATTTGGGGTCAGACGATCAACATGATCGTGCTCTTCAGCCTCGTGCTCGCCGTCGGCATGCTGGTGGATAACGCCATCGTCATCGTGGAAAACACCTACCGGCACCGGACGCTGGGCGAATCCCGGGAGGATGCCGCCCGCCACGGGGCTGCCGAGGTCGCCTGGCCGGTGATCACCTCTACCCTGACCACGCTGGTCGCGTTCTGGCCGCTGCTGTTCTGGCCCGACATCATGGGCCAGTTCATGGGGTTCCTGCCGCGCACCCTGATCGTGGTATTGAGCGCCTCCCTGTTCGTGGCCATGATCATCAACCCGGCCGTCTGCTCGGTCTTCATCAGCGCCCGGCCCCGCGACCGGCATGAAAAGCCTCACCCCTTTGTGCGAGGCTACGAGCGTCTGCTGCGCGCGGCGCTGCGCCACCGGTTCCCCGTCCTGCTTCTCGGATTCGCGTTCCTCGTCCTGTCCATCCAGGTGTACGGCCGTTTCGGCCGGGGGATTGAGCTGTTCCCGGACGTCGAGCCGCGGAACTGCAAGGTGGACCTCAAGTTCCCGCAGGGCACCAGCATCGAGCGGACGGACGCCGTGCTGCGGGACGTCGAACAGAAGCTGGTCAAATATCCCGACATCAAGTTCTACCTGACGACCGTGGGCGGCAGCGGCGACATGTTCTTCGGCGGCGGGGCGGGCGAGACCCACCGGGGCAGCATCCACGTCGAGTTCGTCAAGGCCGGCGAGCGGAAGACCAATTCCCTGGCCCTCGTGGACGCGATCCGGGCCGACGTCGGCGTGATCCCGGGGGCCGAGCTCAAGGTGGAGCGCGAGGAGGAGGGCCCGCCGACCGGCGCGCCGATTTCCATCGAGATTTCAGGCGATGATTTCGACACGCTCGAGACCTACGCCAACGAGATCATCCGGGCCATTGAGACCGTGCCCGGCCTCGTGGACCTGCAGAGCGACCTGGAGAAGGCCCTGCCGGAGATCCAGTTCCACGTGGACCGCGCGCGCGCGGCGATGCTGGGCCTGGATACCGGCACCATCGGCAACTTCCTGCGCATGGCCATTTACGGCCTGGAGAGCAGCCGGTTCCGGGCGGACGAGGACGAATACGACATCACCCTGCGCCTGCCGGAGGGCCAGCGCAATACGATGAACCTGCTCGACCAGGTCTTCATCTCCACGCCGGCCGGCCAGAGCGTCCCCCTCTCCTCGCTGGGCCGGCTCGAGTACACCGGCGGCCGCGGCGCGATCCAGCGCAAGCACCAGAAGCGCGTGGTCACCATCACGGGCAACAACGCGGGGCGCGGCGTGGACAAGATCCTGGCGGACATTCAGCCGCTGATCGAGGAACTGCACCTGCCGCGGGGCTACAAGGTGGACTACACGGGCGACACGGAGGAGATGCGCGAATCCGGGGCCTTCCTGTTGCGCGCCTTCGGTATCGCCTCCGGGCTGATCCTGGTCATCCTGGTCATCCAGTTCAACTCCGCCGTCCTGCCGCTGATCATCTTCTTCTCCGTGATCCTTTCCATGATCGGGGTCATGTGGGGTCTGCTGCTCTGCGGCCTGCGGTTCGGGGTGATCATGACGGGCGTCGGCGTCATCAGCCTGGCCGGCATCGTGGTCAACAACTCCATTGTGCTCATCGACTGCATTGACCAGCGTCGCGCCGAGGGCCTGGGCACCACGGAAGCCATCGTCACCGCCGGCCGTCTGCGCCTGCGACCCGTCTTGCTGACCGCCACGACGACCATCCTCGGCCTGATCCCGATGGCCGTCGGCTGGAGCCTGGAAATTCATCACTGGCCGCCGAGGCTCGTTGCCGGCGCCGAATCCAGCGCTTGGTGGGCCCCCATGGCGGTGGCCGTGATCTTCGGCCTGGCGCTCGCCACCAGCCTCACCCTGGTTCTCGTGCCGGCGATGTACAGCATCGCGGATTCCGTCGCCGCCGTCTTCCGCAAACGCCTGGCCCCCGCAGACGACCCGGCGGCATGAAGAACCTGATCCAATGGACGGCGCGCCTGCCGGATGGCGTCAAGCGCGAGGTGCGCGTCACGGTGAGGCGGCAGCACCTGAAGTGGCAGTTCAAGCGCTCCGACGAGGAACGATGGGATTACGTCAGCCCGCCCACGGCCAAGGATTGGGACCGGCTGGAGGACGTCCTGCGCCGCCGGGCCGGACGCGGCCGATCCGTGGAGATGATCGACGACGTGCGCAAGTTGCGGGAAAAGAACGAAATGCATGAAACAGTCCATGATTAAATGAACATCGAAAAAGGTAGGGCGCGCTCCCCGCCCAAGCGGGGCAGGGGCCCAGCTTGCCCCGCTCTGCGGGGCGCGCCGCGGCGGCTTGAGCCAAGCCGCCCTACCAAAGGCATGTTCATTCAATAATGAACGAGTTAGTAACGTGCAGGATTTCCATGCCACCACCATCCCGGGCACCGAGGAGGCGCTCTGTGACGAGCTGCGCGAACTGGGATTTCAGAGTGTGCGACTGAACCGCGGCGGCATCCCCTTCCGCGGCCCGTGGCGGGACGGATGGCGCGCGTGCCTGCAGAGCCGGATGGCCCAGCGCATCCTCGCCCTCCTCCACCGCTTCCCCGCCCCGGACGCGGACGCCTTGTATGCCGGCGTGCAGGAGGTGGACTGGGGACGCTTCCTCACGCCGCGCCATACGCTCTCCGTCTCGGCCGTCTGCCGCGGCAGCGCCCTGCAGCACAGCGGCTTCGTGTCGCTCAAGGTGAAGGATGCCATTTGTGACCAGCTCCGGGCCCGGACCGGCGACCGTCCCTCGATCTCGCGCGACGATCCCGACGTGCGAATTCAGGTGTACCTGGGGAATGACAAAGCATCGGTCTACGTGGATTTGTCCGGCGAGTCCCTGCACCGCCGCGGATACCGCAGCGAGGGCGGCGCGGCGCCATTGCGCGAGACCCTCGCCGCCGCCCTGCTCCGCCTCTCCGGCTGGGACCGTGTCACGCCGATGATGGATCCAATGTGCGGCGCCGGCACGATCGCGATCGAGGCGGCCCTTTGGGCGTCGAACATCGCCCCGGGGTTGCTCCGCGCGCGGTTCGGCTTCGAACGTTGGGCAGACTTCGGCGACGCGGAGGCGGTGGCGCTGCGCGAATTGCGGGGTGAACTGCGCGAAGCCGCAAGCCCGACGCGCCCGCGCATTGTGGCCAGCGATATCGATGCTG
>JAHJJH010000212.1 GCA_018823105.1 Verrucomicrobiota bacterium
CCGATCTCGCCGCCCGCAGCAGCGGCTCCAGGCGCACCTCGCCCGGCCGCGCCCGGTAGGCGGCGATGACCCGCGCCGCCCGGAAAACCCTCCACGCGGCCAGGCGCCGGCACACTTTCGCGCTGCGCTCGCGCACCCACGCCGCGCTCCACGCCGCGCGCCGCGCCTGAAGACGCCGACGCAGTGCCGACTTCAGCCGCTTTTTTTCCGGCTGCGCGCCTTTTTTCGAAGTTCGTTCCAGTGTTGATCCTCCGCTTGATCGTCTCCTCGTAGCCTTGTTCGGTGGGCTCGTAGTAAATTTTCGTCGTGGGCACGTATTCCTGGTCCACGAAATGCCCGTCGAAACTGTGCGCGTACTTGTATCCGGTATGGCCGAATTCCTTCGCGGCGCGCTTCGAGCCCGTGCTGCGCAGCGGGCGCGGCACGGGCAGGACGCGGTCGTTCTTGACGTCGTCCAGCGCCTGCTCGATTCCCAGGTACGACGCGTTGCTCTTGGGCGCGGTGGCCAGGTAGGTCGTCGCCTGCGCCAGGATGATCCGCGCCTCGGGCATGCCGACGAAATCCGCCGCCTCCAGCGCGGAGGTCGCCACGGTCAGCCCGCGCGGGTCGGCGTTGCCGATGTCCTCCGAGGCCAGGATCACCAGCCGCCGGGCAATGAAGCGCGGGTCCTCGCCCGCGTAGATCATCTTCGCCAGCCAGTACAGCGCCGCGTTGGGGTCCGAGCCGCGCACGCTCTTGATGAACGCGGAGATCGTGTCGTAGTGGCCGTCCTCGTCGTGGTCGTAGACCACCGCCTTCTTCTGGATCGAGTCCGCGGCGGCCTCGCGCGTGACCAGGACCGTTCCGTCCGCGCCGCGCGGGGTGGTGAGGGCGGCGATCTCCAGGGCGTTGAGCGCGCGGCGCGCATCGCCCTCGCAGACGCGGGCCAGGTGGTCGAGCGCCTCCGGTTCGGCGCGCGCGGGCAGCGCCCGCAGGGCCTCGTCGCTTTCCAGCGCGCGATCGAGCAGGCGGCGCACCTGCTCCGGCGCGATCGCCTCGAGCTGGAATATCTGCGACCGCGAAGTCAGCGGCGAGTTGATAAAGAAAAAGGGATTGTGCGTCGTGGCGCCGACCAGGATCACGGCGCCGTCTTCGACGTAGGGCAGCAACACGTCCTGCTGCGCCTTGTTGAAGCGATGGATCTCGTCAATGAACAGGATCGTTTCCACCCCACGGTCCCGGCGACGCTGCCGCGCGGATTCCAGGTGCGCGCGCAAGCCGGCGACGTTTTCCAGCACGCCGCTGGTCCGCACGAATTTCCGGCGCGTGACCCGGGCGATGACCTCGGCCAGGGTCGTTTTGCCGCAACCGGGCGGGCCGTAGAGGATCAGGCTCCCGAGGCGGTCCGCCTCGATCGCGCGCCGCAGCAGCTTGCCGGGCCCCAGGAGGTGCTCCTGGCCGACCACCTCGTCCAGGGTCTGGGGGCGCATGCGCGCCGCGAGCGGCCGGCGCGCCGGCTGCTCCGGTGTCTCCTGCTGCTCGAATAACTCGTCCATCCCTCTCGCTCCGGGGGCAAAAAAATACCCCGCCATAGTCGTTGGGGCGCCATCCCTGATCCTCGCTAACGAGGTGGGTGCTCAGCCGAACGGTTTCCAAGTCCCCCCGAAAGGGGCATGTGGGCTCCGCCCGAACTCCGAGCTCCCTGATGGTTAATGTTGGGTCAGAGAATTCGGCCCGATCACGAACAAGGCAGGGTATTTTCTTAACCCCCAGGCCCCTCGGTCCGGGGGAAAATCAAATCCCTCTCTCTGGAAAAGAACACGCCCCGCCGGCTATCCGGCGGACGGCCCGGGCGCCGGTCCCCGCGGACGCGGCCCCGCTCTCGGCCGAACCCCGGGCGCCGAAGCCCTCCCGGGTAGCGCGGGGTCCACAACTTCCGGAAAGGATTGCCAACTGTCCAAAGGATTCACGGCAACCCATTGTCCCGCGCTTGCGATAGTACACTTTATTTCAGTCCATGATTGAATCATGGGATCCTGCTCTACCTTGTTCGAAATCGCTTTTCCGGTTCTTCAGCCTTCCCGGATCTCCGCGCCGAGCTCTTGCTTCAGCGCTTGCTTTATACTTTCATGGTACCCGTTCGCTTCCTCGTCCGTCAAGGTCCTTGCCGCGGACCGGTAAGTCAATGCGTAGGCGAGACTTCGGCGGCCCGCGCCGATATTTCCTCCAGAAAATATATCAAATATTTCGATGTTTTCCAGTTCCGGCGGGGCCGCCCGGCGGATCAGCCGCACCACGTCCTCGTGCCGGATCGCCTGGTCCACGATCAGCGCCACGTCGCGGCGCACGGAGGGATACGCCGGCACCGGCGAGCAGGAACGCGTCTCGCCGGCACGGCCCAGCAGCGGCTCCAGCCGAACCTCGAGCACCGCGACCGGCTGCGTCATGCGCCACTCCGCCCGTTGCTTCGCCCCCACCAGCCCCATCCGTCCGATCGGCTCGTCGCCCATGAGTAGCGTCGCCGCGCGCCCGGTTTCGAGGTACGGGCACCCGGTATCCTTGGCCATCCGCCACTCGAGGTTCTGCGCGCGCGCCAGCTCCTCCCAGATCCCTTTCATCCAGAGGAACATTTCCTGCGGCTCAACCGGACGGCGCCGGTCCAGCCCGGTCCGCCCCGCCGGACCCATCAGGCCGATCGCCAGGTGGTCCTCCTCGACCGGTTGCCCGTCCGCCCCAAGCCGGAAGATCCGCCCGATCTCGAAGAAGGCGGCCTCCTCGACCTGCCGCGCCAGGTTGCGCCCGAGCGTATCTACCATCTGCGGCGCCAGCACGTTGCGCATAACGGCCTGATCCTGGCTGACCGGGTTGGGCATCACCAGCCGCTGCGGGGCGTCGCCCGGATCGAAGAGATCCAGGAACCGGGCCGAGACAAAGCTGTAATTCATGATCTCGCGCAGGCCCAGGCCCGCCAGGTGCGCCCGGCAGGCGGACACCGCCCTCCACAAGGTGTCGTCCGTTCCCGGAACAAGTTGCGCATGCGGGGCGGGCGACGGAATCCGGTCCAGCCCGTGGATTCGCGCAAATTCCTCCGCCAGGTCCACCTCGACCTCCAGGTCCGGCCGGAAGGTTGGCACCTGCACGGTGCAGCCCTGTCCGTCCGCCTGTTCCACGGGCAGTTCCAGGGACTCGAATATCTTGCGGATGCCCTCCCCGCTCTCCTTCAATCCCAGCAGCGCGTTGATCCGATCATAGCGGCAGGCGATCCGGCGCGCGACGGGCGGCTTCGAGAACACGTCCACCACGCCGCGCGCGACGGAGGCGCCGGCCAGTTCCGCCATCCACTGCGCCGCGCGGCGGCTGGCCCACTCCACGCGCCCGATGTCCACGCCGCGCTCGAAGCGATAGGACGATTCCGTGGAAAGACCGAGCCGCTTCGACGTGCGGCGAATGTCCTGCGGCCTGAAGCACGCGCTCTCGAGCAGGACGGTATGCGTGGCGTCCCGGATTTCGCTGCCGGCTCCCCCCATGATGCCGGCCAGCGCCACCGGCCGTCGCGCGTCGCAAATCGCCAGCATGTCCGGCGTCACCGGCCGCTCCATGCCGTCCAGCGTCGCGAGCTTCTCGCCGGACCGCACGCGGCGCACAACGATCCGCCCCTCTTCCAACAGTTCCTGGTCGAACGCGTGCAGCGGCTGGCCGCACTCGAGCATCACGTAGTTGGTGATGTCCACCACGTTGCTGATCGCGCGCACGCCGGAGAGCTCCAGGCGCCGGCGCATCCAGGCGGGCGAGGGACCGATCTTCACGCCGGTCATCACGCGGGCCGTGTAGCGCGGGCACCCCTCGGCATCTTCAACCTCCACGCGGGTGCGCTGCGGCACGGGCGGGTCGGATTCCGCGAAACTCGCGTCCGGCCATTTCAGGCGGCTTCCGTAGAGCGCCGCCACCTCGCGCGCCATGCCGATCACGCTCAAGCAATCCGGGCGATTCGGCGTCACCGAGAGTTCCAGCACCGCCTCCGGCGGGTCGAGCACTTCGGAGAGCGGCGTGCCCGGCGCCCAGCGCGCGTCGAGCTCCATGAGCCCGCTGTGATCCTCGGAGAGGCCCAGTTCGTCCTCCGCGCAGAGCATGCCGGACGACTCGACGCCGCGGATCCTGGCCGCCTTCAGTTTCAGGCCGTTGGGCAGCGTCACGCCGGCGGGCGCGAAGGGCGCCTTCATCCCGGCCCGCGCGTTGGGCGCGCCGCAGACCACCGTCCGCTCGCCCGCGCCGGTCTGCACCGTGCAGAGCGTCAGCTTGTCGGCGTTCGGGTGGGGCTCGACGCGCAGGATTTCACCCACGACGATCCCCTCGTACGTCGAGCCGAAGACCTCGAGGCCCTCGACCTCGGTGCCCGAGAAGGTCAGCTTATCGGCCAACCCGCGCGGCGTGTCCTCGAACTCCACGTATTCTTTCAGCCAACTGATCGGCAATCGCATGGCCTACCTGCCTGTGTTTCCCGCGCCGTCGCGCGCAACGTTTTCCAATGATTGGAAAAAATGGCTGCCAATTTTCCAAACATTGGAAAAAAACGGCCCGGATTTTCCAATCATTGGAAAACTCCACAAGCCATTTTTCCAGACATTGGAAAAAATTCGAGCCTTTTTCCTGTGGTCGCGGCGTTATTCGCCGCACACGTCGTATAACGACAGGGCTACAGCAAACGCCCCGGCCGGTAAATATCGCAAGAAGGAACGTCCAACGTCCAATATCCGACCCTGGACGTTGAACGTTGACGGCGTGCGTCGCGCGCCGATCAAATCCCCAGGTCGCTGCGGCGGCACTGGCCCTCGATCACGCGCCCGTCGCCGGTGGTGATCTGGATCTTCAGCATGACGGGCGTCAGGGCCTCCAGCACCTTGATCTCCGCGCCGCGCTGCAGGAAACCGAGCTGACGGGAGGCGTCCTCCAAAGTGTACACGGCGACGGTCTGCGGCACGGCCAGGGTCTGCCCGACGACGGCCACGGGAGCGGCCAGCGCGGCCATCCGTTGTTCGACCCGATCGGTCTGGGTGGCCCAGGCGCCGAGCCTCTGCTTCTTCGCCTGCAATTCCAGCCCCTTGAGCCGGTTGACAAAAGTGGTCGAGCGCACGTCGTCGGGGATGTCCATGTCCACGCCGAAAATCCGGGCGAGGCCGTTGGCGATCAGGGCTTCCGCGAGATCCTCGCCGGCGGCATTCTTAACGATCCCGTAGAACCGCTGACGCTCGCTGCGGCCGAGCGCGTTCTCGCGGCGGGTATGGATCGAAAAACCGTCGGCAAGAAATTTCTCCGTGAACTTCGCGGCCTGCTTGCCGAGTTGGATGGTCGACGCCTCGTCGATGCCGAAATACTCGGCCTGCTCCTTGACGCGATCGGCCAGGCTGCTTTCCGACTCCGGGGTGTCCACGAAGTACAGGCGGAAGATATAGTGGCGCTTCTTCCAGCGCACGTGAAAGCTGTCGCCGTCGTTGGCGGGGTTCTCGATGAGCGTGCACTCCTCCATGACGCGCCACTTCTTCGCCGCCTCCGCGGCGCCCGGAGACAAAAGGGCCAAGCCCAGCACAATGACCCACGCCCGGCTCCTCCGGCGCCAGCCTGTCAGAATCCTCGTCATGTGTTGATTCTTACCACAGGACGCGCACAATGTCATCAGGCGCCGCGGCCCGGCCGCGGCGCCGAGGCGGAGGCTTTACGATGAACGCACCGGCACACGGCCGGCTGGTGATCCTGTCGGGCCCGTCCTGCGCGGGCAAGAGCCCGCTGGACAAGGCCCTGGCCCGCCTGTACCCAAAGCTCCACGCCCGCCTGCACAAACTGGTGCTGTACAACAGCCGCGCGCCGCGGCCCGGGGAGCGGGACGGGGTGGACTATCATTTCCGGTCGCGGGAGCAGATCGAGGCCCTGCGTGAGGATCCCCGCTTCGCGGTGATCGACGCGCGCGGCGACGTGCAGGCCCTGGACCTGCAGGCGCTGGCGGAGCAACTTCGGGACGGCGATGTGTTTTTCGAGGGCAACCCGTTCGCGGCCCGGCTCCTGCGGACACATCCCTCGCTGGCGGGCGTCCGGCGGTTGAGCGTCTTTCTCGCGCCGCTTTCGCGCGAGGAGATCCTCGAGCTGAAGGATCCGGCACGGCGCGTTTCGCTGCCGGATTTCGTGGCCGAAGTCATGCGCCGGAAACTCCTGCGACGTACGCGCAAGCAGCAGGGCGAGCCGGCGCCGCCGGACCTGGAGGACATCGAGACGCGCGCCGGGAGCGCCTACCGGGAGTTGAAGGAAGCCTGCGACTACGACCACGTCATTCCCAGCCACGACGGGGAGGACAGCGAGAACTGGGATGTCGCCGGCGGGCCGGTGGGCGACGCGCGGCGGGCGCTGCTGACCTTCGTGGCGCTGCTCGAGGGCCAACCGGCCCCCGCCACGGAGAAGTGGGAGTCGGACCTAATGCCCTGACCACGGCATCCGCCCTGTCGCGGGAAGCCCGGGGAGGCTGATCACAGTTAATTAAGTGTGATCCGGGGCACCTGTTTGTTTCCCGGCCTTGGCAGACATGAAGACCGGCGGGGGGGTCAGGGCCGGAGATCCAGCCAGCCGATCGTGTGCAGGAAGGCGATCAACACGGCCACGGGACTGATGAACCGGATGAAGATCCCCCACAACGAAGCCAGGGTGATGACGTGGATCTCGGAGCTGTGCGAGGGGTCGTCCTTCAAGCCGGCCAGCAGGCTGATCAGGTGCACATCCGCGAAATTGTGCGAACCGTGCCGGATCTCGTCCACCGCGTGCTTCGTGCCCCAGATCCAGCCGACGAAGAGCGATATGAACAGGCCGCCCAGCGGCAGCAACCAATTGGAAGAGATGTGGTCCATGACGTCGAAGAACGAGCCCTTCACGCTCCCGAACACTTTGACGAGAAGGCCATGGATCCACGCCAGTCGGTCCCAGTTGGCCACGCTGATCGCGCACAGGCTGCCCAGCAGGAAAATGACAAAGCCGAAGACCACGGTGGCGCGGTGTCGAGACCATCGGCGCTCGTCCACGAAGTAGGCGGTCACCACCTCGAGGAGGCTGATGCCGGAGGTGAGCGCCGCGACAAGAAGGAGCAGGAAGAACAGCGTGGCCCAGAAGGCGCCGAACGGAATCTGGTGAAAAACGGTCGGCAGCACCTGGAAGACCAACCCGGGCCCGGCATCGGGCCCGAATCCCTGCGCAAAGACCGCGGGGAAGATGGCCAGGCCGGCCATCAGCGCGATCAGTGTATCCAGAAACACAATGGAAAGGGTGGAGACAAAGATATTCTGCTCCCGGCCCATGTAACTGCCGTAGGTGATCATGGCCCCCATGCCGAGACTCAAGGAAAAGAACGCGTGCCCCAGGGCGATCAGGACACTGCCTGTGTTAATTTTGCTGAAATCCGGCGTCAGATAGAAACGCACGCCCGCGGCGGCGCCCGGCAGCGTGATGCTGCGGATGATCAGAACGAGGATCAGAAGGAACAACAGGGGCATCAGGATTTTGGACCAGCGCTCAATGCCGGACTTGACGCCCTTGTAGACGATCAGTACGCACAACAAGATGAAAATAAAATGGCACCCGATCGCCCACGCGGGATTCTGGATGAAGGCCCCGAAATACTCCTTGGCCACCGCCACGTCCGCGAAGTTGAGTTGGCGGAAGACGGCCTTCCAGATATAGCCGATGGTCCAGCCGGCCACGACGCTGTAGAAAGAGAGGATCGTGAAACCCGCGATCACGCCCATGGCCCCGACCAGGGTCCAACTGTAGCGAAAAATCAAGAGGCCCAAGATCACCATCAAGGTGCCCCACCCCCAGTCGCGGAAGGCGAACAGGAAAAAACCGGTCAACAGAACGCCCAGCCCGATCAGGTGCGCAAGGGTCGAGGACCGGGGAGCCAAAGCCTTGAACGCTCCGACGGGATTGCGCTGGGTGTGGCGGCCCATCGTGATCTCGCAGATCATCACGGGCGCCCCGATGACGGCGATGCACAACAGGTACACCAGCACAAAGGCCCCGCCGCCATTCTCGCCGGTGATGTACGGGAACTTCCAGATATTGCCCAGGCCGATGGCCGAGCCGGCCGCGGCAAGGATGAACCCCAGCGTGCCGCTCCAATGTTCGCGAGGGGTCGGGGCATCGTTCATAACCAGCGCTCCTTTACTCAAACCTCTCTATCATCGCGAAAAAAACACCGCCGCGGCCGCCAATCAAGCTCATTCCGGGAGGGCGACGGCCTTCTCCTCCACCTTGACGATCAACCGCTCCCCGAACAGCCCCCGCTGCGCGTCCCAGGCCCGGAGCGCCCAGTCGCCGGGATCGCCGGCCCGCCAGCTGACCCCGTCCCGTTCGCCGAATCGCAACGGGCGAACCGGAAAAACATCCGAAGCCCCTTGGCCCGCGAGTTGCACGAGCACCCTCGCCCGGGTCTCCCCCGGCACCGCCTCCCACGTCGCCGGGCCCGTATTGATCAGATCGACCCGCAGCATCTGCCCGGGACGCACCCGGACAGGCTCGCCGGGCAATCGCTCCCGGTCCACGCCGTCCACCTGGATCCGCCCCCATTCCGCCTTCAGGAAATCTTCCGACGGTATCATATCCCGAACTACTTGGACCGGCGCGGCCTGCGCCCGCCGAAAGCGAGGGATGGCGTTCTGCAGGGCCTGCCCGGCGGGACGCCAGCTCCCGTCCTCGCCGGCCAGCCCCACATCCTCTCCGCGCGACGCGCACCAGCCCCCGGGATACGACCAGGCGAAGCAACCCGCCGCTTGAGTCTGCAGCACGAGATCAAAGAAACGGTCGAACCAGCGCGCCTGGTTGGCAAGATCCGGCGACCGCGGCTCCGGACCGATATCCAGTTGGCCGCCATGCCAGACCACCGGCTGGCCGCCGGCCCGGCGCGCCGTCGCGGCGGCCCGGGCCGCCTCGTCCCAGTTCGGCTCCACCCGCGACGGACCGCCGACGGATAGCGATACGAAATCCAGGTGGGCGGCCGCCGGACCGGGGGACAACAGGTCGGCGGGCCGGCGGCCGACATGGAAACGCGCGGTGAGCATCTGGCGACAGCCCAACGCATCGAGATGCCGACGCAGCCAGCCAACGCGCCGGCTGAAATAATCATCCAGGAACCGGCGATACAAGGCCACCGCGGGCTCCTCCCCGCCCTCATCCGGCGGCCCGCTGACTTCGCCATTCTCACGCCATAGCGCCAAGCCGGCGGATTGCTCCGCCTGCTCGACGGAGCCGTATTGCTCGACCAGCCATGCGCGCCAGGCCGGATCCAGGCGGCGGAGGCCCCCGGCCCGCGAGAGAACCTCGGCCGTATCCAGGCTCAACGCCATAATATGCGGCATGCCCGCGATGTCCGCGGCCCGTAAAAGACGGGCGGCGCGCTCCCAGTCCGGGGCCAGGGGATCCAATCCGGCCACGGAAACCACCACCAAAAACTCCTGCCGCCTGGCCTCTTCAACAACGTAGCGCAGTGGCGCCGCCTGGCCCTCTTCCCCGTATTCGATGAAAATGCCGTTGTGCCCGGCCATTTTCATGCGGCGCATGTCGCGACGGACGTTGTCCGCATCGAAAAACAGGGGATCCAGCCAATGGCCCCGCCGGTCGGCGCCGGCGACCTCTACGAGGGGGGCGTAATGGACCCCGGCTATAAAGAAGGGTGTGCCGCGAAGCAGGAATCGGCCGCCAGCGGCGGTCAGGCGCGGCACGAAAGGCGGCTTGTCCGATAGAATTTTGATCCCCTGTTCCACACGATCATAGAGCAGGCCGGGAATACGCAAATCTTCCAGGGTCAACACCACGCGGTAGTCCTCCGCGACCGTCTCGGACTCGGACACGAGTCCCAGACTTATTTCGAAGGGGCGGCCGGGCGTCACGGCGGAGAGGACAGCGCGCCGCATGATTCGGCCGTCGCTTTCCCTTTTCAGTTCAGCGGCCACGCGAATTCCGGATGACTCGTGTCGTCCCTCCCAGCAAGCCAAGACCCGGATCTCCTCATGGGACTTGTATATCCATCGCGGGCAACCGGCGTACCGGAAAAAAAGTCCGCCGGACAAACGGCGGACAGCGGCGGCGACCACCCGCTCCGCCACCGGGCGCATGGACCCGACCGGGTCCAGGGCCACCCAGCCCCAGCGCCACCAGGCGCCCCCGGACGAGCCCGCGAGAAACAGTGAAACCGGCCAGCCCAGCAGTTCGCCCCTCTCGTCTTCCGCGCCGGACAGGGGAATCCATCGCCCGACGGGCGTCCCGGAATCGAGCGTTCCGCGCGGCAAAGCGAACGGGCTCCCGACGGGCGCCACGGCCATCTTGACCGTGGCGCCGCGCTCCAGGTCGCGGAGCGCGGAGGCCGTGGTGCGATAGCGGCGGCAGGGCGGTGAGACCAGCGGAATATCCGGCCAGCCGATGGCCTCTTCCGGCAGGCGCGGATCGGCCACCAGCCGCACCTCGCTTAATCCGAACAGATGCGCGCCCGGCGACTGCGGCGCGCCCGCCATCGCCAGCCCGATGCGTATCCAGCGCAGTTGCTCCAGGCGGAATCCGTCGCCGGTTCCGCCCCGTTGGGCGCTGCCGCCCAAATGACGGAACGAGGCCTGGGGCACGATATGGGGAGCCCAGTCCGGGCCGACTTCAACGGACCGGCCCCACATCGATCCGTCCCGCTCCCGGCACTCGATGAACAGTCGCGAGGTCTGGCCATCGCCATGCGCATAAAAAGCCAGACTGTTTTCCCCCGGGGCCACCGTGCCCCGCCGGACGGAGCCAAACGTCATGGCGTCCCACTCGTGGAAAGCCTCCACGTCCACCTCGATCGCCGGCCAGGGAGCCTCCCCCGATTCGGCGAGTCTTACGGCGCCGCGAAGTTCGCCCGAATCGTTTTCGTGAAGCCAGGTCCTGACACTGGAGAACAAGCCGGCGGAGCGGGCCTGCGCGAGCAGGGTGGAGAGAAAAGCCGCCTCCGTCACGGGCTGGCCGTTCTCCAGGCGCACCCGGTCCTCGAAGGGATCGAGACCACAGAACAGGACGGCCCCGCCCTTCTCCAGATAAGCCTTGATCGGGCTCCACCAGTGAACCGGCAGGCCGCGCGCGTCCGGAATGATCAATACCCGGTCCGGCCCGATCCGGGGCAAGACCTCGGCCGGGTCCGCGGCGGCGGAAAAGCGCTCGGCCTTCGGAAGGAAGCCCTGTCCCCAGGGCCGGTTCGTCACCACGGGATCGAGAACGACCATGACCTCGATGAGATTTGCGGCCGGCGGCCGAGCCGTTTTTTCCGGGGCGCACCCGGCCCCGGCCAGGAGCGCCGCGCCCACCAGGCATCGCTTCAGCGTAATGGCCGTTACCATACCGGCTCCGAAGGTCGGATCTTGAAGCCCAGTGCCGCCGCCTTGCCCACGAGCTCTTCCGAACCGTGCGCCAGGCTCACCGTGAACGCGGGGAACTCGCGCCGAGCCGGATAAGCATGGCGCAGCCGCCTGAAGCGCTCGGCCAGCGTTTCGTCCGCGGAACTTCCACGCAACGCGGCGTCGTCCGAGGCAATGTCATACGCCGACCGGACCAGGGCGTGCAGCACCTCTTCATCCGAACGGCCCCGCGCGTCCACGGCGAGAGGACCTCCCGGCGGCATATCGCGCTCGGGGGGCGTCCACACGGCGGGCATCTCGAAGAAACGGCACGCCTCGCGGTACACGGCCAGCGTACCGTTCACCCGGCCGTCGCAGGAGTAGCCGGCGATGTGCGGAGTGGCGAGGGCGGTTTTTTCCAGAAGACCCGGGGAAATGTCCGGCTCATGTTCCCAGACATCCAGCACTGCCCGCCCCACCGCTCCGCGCCCCAGCGCCAGCAGCAGGCCGTCGGAGTCCATCACTTCACCACGCGAGGTGTTCAGGAACAGGGCCCCGGGCCGCAGGTGCCCGAAAAAATCGCAGCCGGCCAAGCGATGCGTCGGGAACGGACCGGTCCGTGCCAAGGGGACGTGAAGTGTCGCGGCGTCGGACTCGCCGAGCACCTCGTGCAGCGGGAGAAAAGCGGGGTCTCCCGTGGCCAAGTGCAGGGGCGGATCGTTGCGCAGTACCCGCATGCCCAGGCCCTCGGCCTTCGCCGCCACGCGGCCGCCCACCTGTCCAACCCCGATCACCCCGAGGGTCCGGCCGGCCAGCTCGAATCCGCCGCGGTTCGCGAGGTTCAGCAAGGCGGCCATCACGTACTCCGACACGCTGTTGGCATTGCAGCCCGGCGCGGCACACCAAGCCATGCCGGCGGCATCC
>JAHJJH010000213.1 GCA_018823105.1 Verrucomicrobiota bacterium
TGCGCCTCGCGCGCGCGGCCCAATTGCCAGAGCACCATCGCCCGCGTGCCCAGCAGGTCCGGGCGCCCGGGATCCAATTCCAGCCCGCGGGCCAAAAGTTCGTCGGCACGCAAAAGGTTCCCGCTACGCGCGCATACCAGGCCAAGATTAAACAGGGCTTCCACACTGTCGGGCTTCAGTCGAAGGGCCGCCTCGAACTCCGCCTGCGCTTCGGGCCGCCGGCCCAGACGGGCCAGCGCCACGCCGTATTGCTGACGCACCGTGAAATCCTCCGGTTCCGCGCGGACCAGCGGCGCCAGGCATTCGGCGGCCTCGGCCGGCCGGTTGATCTTGACCAGCAGCGCGCCGAGAAGTTTGAGCGTGGGCGGATGGCCGGGCCGCTGGCGAACGGCCGTGATCAGCTCGCTCAACGCGGGCTCGGTCTGCCCGGCCCGGTCGAACGCCAGGCCGCGGAAGTAGTGATAGTCCGCCTCCCGCGGCTGGTGCCCGGCCCAGTTCATGCCCAGCGCAAGATACAGCACCGCCGCGGCACCCAGACTCCAGGCGGCCTCGCGACCTCGCTTCTCCTGGAACAGCCGCCACCACACCGAGACGGCATAGGCGGCCAACAGGAGCAGGAACGGAATGACTGGAACGCGGAATCGGCCGGCCATAAAGAACGGAAGATACGAGGCGAAGATCGAAAAAACAAACAGGAGAATCAACCCTACGGCTTCGACCTCTCCTGCCTGCCTGTCGGGCATACCGGCGGGCCGCCGGCGCCACAACGCCAACCCGACAAGGCCCAGGGCGAGCGCGGCCGTGAAATTGCCGGGAAGGCGGCGCAATACCGGCGAAAAAGCGCGCTCGAAATGGTCTTCCTTGTTGTTGCCGATTTCCATGGGGCCCCAGAACAGGAGCGTTTTCCGCCATAAAAGAGTCAACGTCCGGATCGGATTGCGCCAGGCATAGTTCAGCGCCCGGCGAGCGAGCAGGGCGGACGCCTGCGAGTATTTCAAGGAGGCGCCGACTTCATTCTCCAAACGCTTGACCAGCGCCGGGTAATCATACACCGAGCGGAATGGGCGGAGCTCGGGCGGCTCGACGAAGATGCCCGTGGCGGCTGGATGATTGCCGATATACAGGTTGATCCCTCCATTGGAGCAGATCAGTACCCGGTCGTGCGCAACCCGGTAATTGCGCATCGTGGCCGACAACACGCTGAAGCCGGCCACGCCCTCGACCAGCAACGCGAGAATCAGCAGTCTGCGCCACTCGTCAGGCCGCCGTCGCATGAGCCAGAGAATCCAGAACGGAAACAGCGCGGCAAAGACCAGGATGCTCGGCCGGGTCAGGGCCAGCAGGCCCAGGCAGACCCCGGCGGCAACGGCCGGCCCTATTCGGGGCGATTCCAGCCATGAAACCAGCGCCAGGACCAGCAACAGGCCAAGCGAAACCAGGAGGACCGGTTCCAGGAACTCCGCCTCGAAATAAAGGAAGACCCAGTAGCCGGCCATCATGCCCGCGAAGACCAGTCCCGTGAGAGATCCAAACAGTTTCCGGCCCAGCAAAAAAGCCAGGCCCACGTTCAGCACCCCCAGCAGCATCTGGATCACGCGGGGCGCCACGTAGCCGGGCCCGAAGAGCTTGTGCATGGCCGCCAGGAAATACGGGTAGCCGGGCGGCCGGAAATACGGCGTGGTTGGCACCAACGGGTCGGGCGTATCGGGCGGCGGGGTCCAGTCCCCCGAGGCCAGCGCCCTGGCCCAGTAGTCATGGAAAGCCGCATCGGACGCCGGGAAGGCAAACGACGGATCGCGGCGGGCCTCCCCCAGGTACAAGCCCCTCAACAGGAGTGCGACCAGCAGGATCCCGCCAAGCGCCAGGACCTCCCGCCCGGAAACCTTGCGAAGCCATTGCATCACGGGGCATTATAGCGTAGAACTTTCCCGGCACAATCGGATTGACCGGAGAAGCCGTGCGAATCACTGGAGCGATCATTGTTTCCGCCGGATTGCTGACGGCGCTTTCCGCCGCGGCCCAGATGCCGCGTGCTTTCCGTCTGCTTTCCGTCTCCAACTCGGGCGTGACGAGCCTTTCGCCTGCCGGCACGCTGACCTGGAGCAACGAGTCGGCCATCGGCCGTTTCCAGGTGGAACAGAATTTCAACCTGGTCACGGGGCAGTGGTTCAGTTTCATTTCGGGCACAGCGACCGCCGCACAGCACAGCCTCAAACTCTGGGACGCCAACGCCCCCACGGGTATGGTCTATATCCCCGCCGGCGACTACGTGCGGGGGGACAGCTATGGCGCGGATATCCGCTCCCTTCCGGTCAATACCACATGGGTTAGCGCCGTCTACATGGACCGCTTGGAAGTAACGAAACAACAATGGGACGAGGTTCGCCAGTGGGGATCAATCAACGGCTTTACGGACCTCGCCGTCGGGTGGGGCGGATGCAAGCGGATGCCACAAACCAACGAGACCGGCGTGATCACCAACTACCTGCCCGTTGAAGTCGGGCCGGATCATCCCGTGGTCATGATCACATGGTACGACATGACCAAGTGGTGCAATGCACGTTCCTTGCAGGCGGGCTTGACCCCCCCGTACTTCACGGACACCAATCTGATGACGCTTTATCAAACAGGGCAGGTTGACCTGGCCACGGACATGGTGAACTGGCAGTGCACCGGCTACCGTCTGCCGACGGAAGCGGAATGGGAAAAAGCCGCCCGCGGAGGGCTCATTCAGCAGCATTATCCGTGGCCCAGCATGGGGTTTGTACTCAGCGCCGTTATTGATGGAACGATGGCGAATTATTTCGATAGCCATGATGCGTTTGAGCAGGGCACCACGCCATCGGGCTACTACAATGGCGCCCAGGTAGTGACAAACGATCTGGGCGATCTAGTGCCTGTGAACGACATGGCCAACCAGTATGGTCTATACGACGTGGCCGGAAACGTGTCGGAGAGTTGCTGGGATTGGTATTCTTTCACCACCTACCAGTGGCAAGTGCACAACAATGACTTGCGAGACCCCAAGGGGCCGCCGCTTTTCAATCCCGCCGTCCCGGGCAGAATAATGCGCGGCGGAGATTGGCTTATAGACGTTCTTATGCTGCGAAGCACTGCGCGCGACTTCACCTATAATGTAAACGCCAAGATCTATCTCGGTTTCCGGACCGTGCGGCGGCCGGCCGAGCCGTAAACACGCATGCGCGCTATCCGGAAGATCGCGGGACGTGTGACGCTGGCGGTTCTGGTCCCCCTGGCGCTGATCGGCGTTGTCGAACTGGCATTGCGCGCGCTGGACCTGGGTTACCCGACCGGGTTCCTTCTGGAGACGAAAGTCCGGGACCATGCCGCCCTGGTGGATAATCCGTTCTATGGATACCGGTTTTTCTCCCCGGAGCTGGCCCGCAATCCGGCGCCCATCCTGACCTCGCCGGAGAAGGCGCCGGGCACGGTGCGCGTTGTGGTGCTGGGCGAATCCGCCGCCCAGGGTGATCCCCTGATGCAGTTCGGCCCGCCGCGGATGCTCCAATGTGTCCTCAACAGCGCGGCCGCCACGGGCCGTTTCGAGGTCATCAATGCGGCGATGACAGCCATCAATTCGTCCGTGATCGTGGATATCGCCCGGGAAATGACCGCCTGCCGACCGGACGTTTACGTACTGTATATCGGCAACAATGAGGTCATCGGCCCCTACGGGCCGGGAACCGTGTTCACCGCCCTGCCCGGATTGACCCGCCTGGCCCCCGCGCGGGTGTCCTTCACCGGCTGGCGCTCGGCGTTCTTCCTGCGCGAAGGACTCACCGCCCTGCTGCCGTCCAAGCGGGGCTCTTCTCAATGGTCGGGACTGGCCATGTTCTCGGAGCGGCCCGTCGCTTTCGGCGATCGTAGTCTCCTGGCGATGTATGATCTGTTCGAGAGGAACATCCGCGCCATAGTCCGCCGCGCCCGGTCGGCCGGCGCACAGGTGATCCTGTGCACGGTGGCGGTGAACCTGGCGGATTGCCCGCCGTTCGGCGGCCCGAAGGCGGCCGTGGAATTCAAACGGGTCCGGGGACTTCGGGCCCGGGGCGAAACCATCGCGGCCCGGGAGACCTTGAAACGAGCGCGGGATCTGGACCTCTACCGGTTTCGCGCTGATAGCGTCTTGAACGATCGACTCCGGAAGTTGGCCGCGGAGCTGGGAACGCCCCTGGTAGACGCGGAACGGGTCTTCGATGAAGCCTGGGCGGGCGGCACGCCCGATGCGGAACTTTTCGTGGATCATGTCCATTTCACCTTCGCCGGCACGCACCGGCTGGCCACGGCGATCGCCGGAGCCGTGGCCGGGCTCTATCCGGAATGCTTCCCCGATCCGGCGTGGCCCGACGAGGCCCGGTGTCGCGAACGATTGTTTTACACCCCCTGGAGCGAGCAGCAGATGGCCCTGATCATGCTGGATCGCCGACGCCATCCACCGTTCGACCGGCAAGCGGATAACCGGACACAATTGAAGCGCCTGGAAAACGAGGCCCGACGACTGGCTTCGCTGATTTCCAGCGCCGACCTGGACGAACTGGGCAGGCGCTACGAGCGGTTAAGGACGTCATCTCCCGATGACTTTTTCCTTCCCTTTGATTGGGGGGCCATCCTCTGTGATCGCGAGCGTTGGGACGACGCGATAAAAGTTCTGCTCTCCGCCTTGGAACTCGTCCCTCTCCATTTCGAGGCCCGGAAACTGCCCGCGTTGGCCTTATGCCGCGGCGGCCGGCCGGAACAAGCGGCCGGGGTGCTTCTCGGCACCGATGCGCGCCGCGGCTATTTCGTGGCGGACTATGCACTGGAAATCATGAGCCTTCTGAACGGCCAAGGACAACGCGAACAGGCTCTTGCGCTCGGCCGGAGTCTTCTTGAAAAAGCGCCACGCCTGCCTTATCGCTCCCGCGTGCAGGCCGCGTTGCGCCGGATGATCCAGTTGCCATGAAAAGATTCCGCTCTGAAATCCTGGCGGCCGTCCTCCTCGTGGTCTGGGTGATCCTGTTGTACTGGCCCGTGTGCCGCTTCGATTTTGTGGATTACGACGACCCGGTGTATATCACGCAGAACGACTGGGTCCAAAAAGGATTCACCCTCGAAAGCCTTCGCCTCTCACTCCGGGAGTGGGTCAGCGGAAACTGGCATCCGCTGACCATGTGGTCGCACCTGCTCGACGTTGAACTCTTCGGTGTGACCCCGGCCGGCCATCACCTTCACAGTCTCCTGCTGCACGCGGCCAATGCCGCCCTGCTCTTTCTGGTCCTGCGCCGGATGACCGGCGCGTTCTGGCCCAGCCTGGCCGTCGCGGCGCTTTGGGCCTCGCATCCGCTGAACATGGATTCCGTGGCGTGGATCGCGGAGCGGAAGAACCTGTTGAGCACTTTCTTCTGGCTGGTGACCCTTGGCCTTTATGCGCGCCACGTCCGCCTCCCGCAGTCCAACACGCTGCTGGCCGTGCTGTTCTCGTTTGTCCTGTCGTTGATGGCCAAGCCCATGGCCGTGACCCTGCCGTTCAGCCTGCTGTTGCTGGACTACTGGCCGCTGCGGCGCGTCGAGGGCTTCGGCCGGGCGGCGTGGCCGGCGTGGAAACACCTGGTCATGGAGAAGGTGCCCCTGTTCATCCTCTGCGGGATCTTCATGCTGACCACGCTTAAAACACAAGTCCCGAGCGGCGCCACGCAGATGGGCAACCCCTTGTCCCTGGGTGCGCGCCTGGCGTATGTCCCGATCCATTACGTGGACTACCTGCGCGTCTTCTTCTGGCCCTCGGGGCTCTGCGCCTTGTACCCACAACCGGTAACGCCCCCGGCCCTGCTCCCCGCCGTCCTGGCGGCGCTGGCGATGCTCGCGGTGTCGCTGTTCGTCTTCAAGACGGCGCGACGGCGTCCGTACGGGCTGGTCGGCTGGCTCTGGTTCCTGGGCACGCTGGTGCCGGTCCTCGGCATCGTCTCCCTGGGCTTGCACAGCATCGCCGACCGCTACATGTACGTCCCCATGATCGGCCTGCTGGTCCTGCTGATCTGGACGGTGAAAGACGCAAAGCTCGGGCGCGGCCGGATTGTCGCGGGCGGGCTGACGGCCGCCGCCGTCGTTATTCTCGGCCTGGTCACGCGCCATCAACTTCCGCACTGGAAGAACAGCGAAGCGTTATTCCGCCGGGCCCTCGCCGTGACTTCGCGCAACTACGTCATGCATTACAACCTGGGCCGCCA
>JAHJJH010000214.1 GCA_018823105.1 Verrucomicrobiota bacterium
AGTGGCTCCGGCGACAGGGCTCGAACCTGTAACCTAGTGATTAACAGTCACCCGCTCTACCATTGAGCTACGCCGGAATCGAATGCAGCACACACTAGGCAAAGATTCGGAGAAGTCAAGTACGCAGCGCCCGTTTACTCCTCCGGTGCGGGCAGAACCCGCACGCGGTAATAAACCGGATTCTCGCTCTGGAAGACAGTGTCCGTATAAATGTTCACCGGGACCGTGCCGGGCAGGTTGCTCGCCACGCGCTCGAAATCGAAAGCGAGGTTGGTGATCCCGTAGACATGGTAGTAGCGGTTCGTCGAACCGGGCCAGCGGATCGTGTATCCTGCGGCCGTCCCGTCGACGACGGCGCTCGCCTTCAACACCGACAGCGGATCGCCCGGATCTGTGTCCGCGCCATACTCCGCCCAGGCCGGGTGGCCGTCCTCATCCAGGTCCTGCAGTTCCGCCTCGTTGAAGCTGGTCTCGGCGTTCGTCAATTCGTAAGCGGCCAGCCACCACCAGGGCGTCGTGTAGGCGTCAGCGAGCCGTTCCGCGAAACTGGAATGGACGGTGCCCGTGCCGGTCACCTGGCTCCAGGTCACCGTGTACGTGGACAGGCCGGCGGGCAGGCTGATCGCCGCGCCGTTGGTGGTGACGGCGGCGATCGAGTAATACGGGTCCGCCTGCACGATGAAATTGGTGCCCTGTCCCGCTGCGACATTCACAAGCCCGGAGGGCGCGATGCTCCCGTGCTCGCCGGCCGTGGCCAGAATCCCGTAGCTGGAATCGAGAGTCGCCTCATAGGTTCCCGACCAGGCGCCATGGGTTACGGCATTGGTGGCGCGCACGCGGAAGTAATAGGTCACTCCCGTCGTGAGCCCGGTGACTGTCAGGCTCGTGACGCCGCCCGCGTCGCGGGTCTCGTATCCGGCGACGAAGTCGCCGGCCGTGGTGTCCATCGTATGCGTGTCCACGTCATCCCAAGTATTGACGGAATAAACCATCCATTCATTGGTGCACGTGGCCCAGACTGTATTGCCCGCCGTGATCGAGCTTTTGCGCACCAGGACATGGTTGGCCGTGGCGTCCGCCACGCCGGCGACGCCCCACCCGGTCCCCGGGTCGCCGCCGCTCGTGCCCACGGCATCAATCAGGCTGGTCACCACGCCGAGTACCCTGGCCAGGCCGACGGCATCGTCTCCCGAGAAGTTCATGGGCGCGGTATTGGCCGCGAACTGGTCGGCCGCGGTCCGCAGCACGGCGCTGGTGCAGTTGTTGTTCACCACGACGTGAACGGCGCCGTCGGCCAGCGTGTTGCTCAAGGCCAGGGAAGATTCGAACCAGCTGCCGCCCGCGCTGATGCCCCACAAGCGGTAGGCGGTTAAGTCCACCTCCGAACCCGTGCCGTTCCATATCTCGATGTAGCGCTCGCTGCCCGTGCCCTCGCCGTATTCCGAGATGAACAGGTCCGAGGCCCGAGTAGCCGGCTGGAAGGCCTCGTTGGTGGCCACGTCCAGCACGTACCCGGTCGCCTCGGCGACGGAACTCCAGTCCACGCTGCATGACGTGGCATCCACGGGGGAGACCTGTTGAATCGCGGGCACGTCGAGTGTCTGCAGGATTTCCAGTTTCAGGTCATCCATCTGCATGGACCCGTCGTAACTGACGTCGCGGGCCAGGATCACGACGCGCACCCAGTCGGCATTGGTCGGGGCCACGGCGTCCATGCTGCGGCTCTCCCAGTTCTGAACGACGCCGGCCAGCGTGCTGGTGGCGGCGTGCAGCAGCGCTACCCCCTGGGTTGCTCCCGAATAGAACTCGATTTTCATCACCTGCTCGCCGGCGCCCCAGGGCCCGTAGGGATCGCCGTTGTCCGCCCAGAACCAGCCCGAAAAACGATACTCCTCCCCGGGCGTGGCCGGGACTTCCTGCCAGAACTCTCCTTCCGTTCCGGCGCCTGAATAGGCACCTTGGATCGCACCCTGCCAGGTGCCGGAATAGCTGCGCCAATTCACGCGGGTGGCCGTACCCGATGTTGCCCCGTGCGTGTCGGGATCGCCCTGGTCCCAGTAGAGTGCCCGCACGGCCGAGGTGCCGGCCTGCTCGAAACTGGGATTATTGAGCAGATTCTCTCCGGCGTTCGGCGAGAAGGTGGCGGTGACGGCGCGCGCCTGGTCGAGGATCAGGGAGAGGGGATTGTCCATGACCTGCCCCGGGGGGACGTCGCCTTCCCAGCCGGCGAAGGAGTAGGCGATCACCGGGGCCGCGGTGACGGTGACCCCGGCGCCGAGGGAATACCATCCGGCGGCATCCCCCGCCACCCAGCCGTTCGGCCCGGCGCCGGGAACAAAGTAGACGTTTGTGGTCCACAGCCACGTGATGGAGGAGTTGTTGGTCAGCAGGAAGGCCGGCGTGACGTTGGTGTAGCCGGGCGGAGGACTTTCCGGAACGCTTCCCGTACCGGCCCACCCGCCGCCGACGTACTGCGTGGTGCCTTCCTCTACCAGCCCCGTGACCGAACCGGTCAACCGGATGCCGTAGTCGAAGACCTGGGCACCGGCCGGCGGATCGGGCTGCCCGTGAGCGGAAACGACGTCCAGCGTGCGCTGCCCCAGGTCTGCGTCATCATCCAGGATGAGCAGCACGGCCCCGGTCGGCGCGGCGAGCGTCGCCCCCGCGGCATTGAACAGCGACACCAGCACCGTCTCGTCGGGCTCATACTGAAGGTCATGGAACAGTTCGACGGCCGCCGTGTTGCTGGTCACGCCGTCCGCCAGGACGACCGTCCCCGTGGCGGGTGTATAGTCGCGGTCGCCGGTCGCGGTCCCGTCGGCCGTCCGGTAGCTGACGCTGACCTCGCCGTTGCTGCCGCCGGTCCGGATGACCGTGAGATAGGTGCTGACCGAGGCCTCGGCGGCGGTAAACGTCTCCGCGGAAAAGGAAAGCACGCTGGGATTCAGCAGGTTCGTGGTCCATTGCCAGGCGAGGACGGCGTCGTTGGTGAGGGTCATCGTCATCACGTGTCCCGTCCCCGAGGTCGGGTCATTCCCGGCCAGGATCCAGCCGGCGCAGATGTATTGCGTGGCGCCGGCGGTGACCGGACTGTCGACGCTGTTCGTGATCAGCCGCCCGTGATCGACCAGGTGGACGCCGACGCCG
>JAHJJH010000215.1 GCA_018823105.1 Verrucomicrobiota bacterium
GACACCGGCTATGTGTATCTGGCGGGGCTGGAGGGCATTTCCGGCGCGGCCCTGGGCCGATGGGGCCCGAACCTGTTCGCCATAAATCCGACCGTTTCAAACGGAACGGTTCGCGCGGCGACGCTGATCTGCCATCCGACCGAGGCCCTCCAGGCGCCGGATGTTCGGGCCTCGAACGCGACGAGCGCCTGGTGGGTGGCCAATCGCCCGACCAACGAAACGTGGTGGATCTGCAACAAGGTGACCGACATGAAATGGATCGAGACCGAAACCCGCCACGGCGTGCTCTGTTTCGTGTACCGGGGACTCGGCCAGACCTGGTACGGCCTCGGGGACGCCGGACCCGGACTGCCCGATCCCTACTGGAGCGGCTCCTCCTACCACGCCGAGGGGTATGCGTTGCAGGCCTGGATCTACGACCCGGACGAGGTCATGGAGGTCTTCCGCGGCGAGCGCGATCCCTGGAGCCTGGTCCCGGCCGAGGCCGTCCTGCTCACGGAACGCCTCCCGGGTTCCGCCACCGAGACCCACTACGGCATGTTCACCGGCTGGGCGGTCGCCGATTTAAAAGCGAGCGTGCGCGGGAACCGGCTCATCGTCCTCCAGGAAAACGAGTATCCCGCGAACGAGTGGGAGTACACGCCCAAGGGGTACGTGTTCAACCTGCCGTGACGCCCCGGAGCTGAACGGCACGAATCCACCCGGCCGTTAGGAATGGATCGTCCTGCCTTCCCTCATCGCCTGCAGGGCCACGTGGATCATCACCAGCACGCCGAGGATCGTGAAGGCCAGGTTCATCCACAGTTCGCCCGCCGCCAGGGGTTGCCCGACGACTTCCAGCCCGACCCAGAAGAAGATCATCGCGTAGAGATTCAGGGCAAAGCCCGCGAAAACCAGGAGCCGTCCGAGGTTGCGGGCGGCTCGGCGCCGGATCAGGAGAAGAATGCCTCCCGCCAGCAGCGCGGGACCGGGCACCAGCGTATCGGCCCACACGTAGCCCCAATCGAACCGGCCGAACGGCATTTTCGCCATTTCCGCTTCCGCTGCCTCCGGCCGCCACAGCTTCGTCGTCTGCATGGCGAAGAAAAGGATCCCGACCAGGATCGCATACACCCCCGAGAACCACGTCCCAAGCGTGCGGCCCGTGGCCGTCGATGGGCTTCCGTCGTTTGGCATGATTTCCTCCTCGCGCCCGGGCCCCGCCCGAACCGCTATTTCTTTTTTTTCTGACTGTTCTGAATAGACCAGGAGCGTCGCGCCCATAGAACCAGTTCCTCCGGCCTCTCCAGGACGTCGGCTGGAACCTCGTAATAGGACATCACGGCCGGCTTGTTCGGATAGGGCTTGAAGGCCGAAGAGCCGGCGTCGAGAAATGCCTGCCGGTTGGAATCGTCGACCTTCAGGTAGGTTGTATCGTCGGCAATCAGCCCGAACATCCGGCCCTGGCGGTACAGTCCCGCGCCGCCGAACATCCTTCGCGCGATCACCCCGTCCCAGCCGGATAGCTGGTCCAGCACGTAGGCGATACATTCATCGGAAACAGGCATGGCCGCCGTTTGTTTTTTTTCACGGGACGTACTAAATTCTCAGTGTTTGAGCCGGCCACTACAAGCAAAAAGGCGTAAAAAAGAAGCTGTACGCTCCTTCGGAGGTAAGGACTCCCGACCCCTTTTCACTCGGCGCATTGTTTGCAATCATTGGAAAATGCCGGCGAACCCGTGATAGGGTGTGGCCCGCATGACATCATCGGGGTCCATATCGGTGCCGCGTTATTCCCGGGGCCACGAGCTGGCCAACCGCCTGACGCACGGGGTAAGCGTGGCGTTGAGCATCGCCGGGCTGGCGGTGCTGGTGTCTTTGGCCGCGCGGCGCGGCAACGCGTGGCACGTGGTGAGCTGCGGCATTTACGGGGCGACGCTGATCGCGCTGTTCCTGGCTTCGACGCTGTACCATAGTTTTACGAATCCGAGAGTGAAGCGGGTCCTGCGGGTGATGGATCACGCCTCGATCTACCTGCTCATCGCCGGGTCCTACACGCCCTTCCTGCTGGTCAACCTGCGCGGGCCGTGGGGCTGGAGCCTCTTCGGCATCGTCTGGGGCCTGGCCGTCATCGGCATCGTGCTCAAGGTCTTTTTCACCGGCCGGTTCCGTTACGCTTCCACGGCGATCTACCTGGCCATGGGCTGGATGATCGTGATTGCCATCCGGCCGCTGGCCCGCGCTGTGCCGACCGGCGGCATGATGCTGTTGTTGACCGGTGGAGTGCTCTACACGGGCGGCGCCGTGCTCTACCTGTTCAAGCGCCTCCCGTATCATCACGCCATCTGGCACCTCTTCGTGCTCGCCGCCGCGGTCGCCCAGTACTTCGCGGTGATGTTTTACGTGGTGCCGCGGTAGAGCCTGATTCTTGAACAAACGGAGTTTCCTCTTCTTGTAGGGCCTTCGCTTGTCGAAGGCCGAAAGAGCGGCCGCCGGCAAGCGGCGGCCCTACGAGGTTCGTTAAGGATTCAAGGGATGGAACTCCGGGTTGTTTTCGCGCTTGCAGGGCCACGCGGGCAATCCCTATCCTGTGAGCCGATGGCGGGGGAGAGAAACGGTGAAAACTCGTAAGTTCAACGATGAGGTTTTATACCCGGGCGAGGCGCCGGTAGTGCTCGATCGGGCGTTCGTGGAGTGGCTCAAGCAGCAGGCGGATCGCAATCCGCGCCGCCGAATCCGTCTGTGCGCCCACCAGGACCCGAACGACCTGATCCACGAGATGCTGATCGTGCACGCGCAGATGACGTACATCCGGCCGCATAAGCACCTGACGCGGATCGAGTCCTTCCAGGTCCTCGAGGGCGAAGCGGACATGGTGATGTTCGACGAGCAGGGCGCGATCACGCGGGTTATCCGCATGGGACCGTACGGGTCTGGACACCCTTTTTACTATCGCCTGACCGAGCCCGTGTACCACACCCTGCTGATCTACTCTCCGCACCTGGTCTTCAAGGAAGTCACGAACGGCCCGTTCAACCGGGCCGACACGGTGTTCCCGGCCTGGGCCCCCGAGGATTCGCAGCCCGAAGGCGCGGAACGGTTCATGCGCGATCTCCAACAGAAAGTTCGATCGCGGCCGCCGGAGCGATAAAACGGCACGGAGAGGATTCTTGGAAACAGCTCAAGGTCAAAAAGACAGCCGGCTTTTTGCGCTCCTGCTCACGGCCCTGTACGCCTGGCTGGTCCTGACCACCTTGCGGGCGCACGAGCTGTGGCGCGACGAGGCGCAGACGTGGCTGATCGGCCGCGACACAAGTCTGGGCGAGATGTTCTCCCTGTCGCGCTACCAGGTCCATCCGGCGTTGTGGTATCTCCTGGTCCGGCCCCTGGCCCGCCTGGGCGCGCCGTACGCGTCCATGGGACTGCTGCACGTGGGCCTGGCCATCGGCAGCGTGTTCATGGTATTGCGCTTCGCGCCGTTGCCGCGACTCACGCGGAGCCTGTTCGTGTTCTCCGCCTGGATGTTCTGGATGTACGCCATAGAAAGCCGTGTCTATGCCGTTGGCATCCTTTTGCTTTTTCTGATCGCGTGGCGGTATCCCGACCGGCATGACCGGCCGTGGCTTCACGGAGTCCTGATCGCGTTGCTGTTCAACAGCAACTTCCACATGGTGTTTATCGCCGGCGCGCTGACGCTC
>JAHJJH010000216.1 GCA_018823105.1 Verrucomicrobiota bacterium
GGCAGAGAATCCGGGCACCCCTTTTTTCCCCGGCTGCTTCAAAATGCTCGTTTTTCTTGGGCGTTTTAACATTCATCAGGGGCTACGGTCTGTTGGCATCAGACCTGCTATCCAACAAGCACTTGCATCAACCCGGGTGACTGTGTTGAGTCCGTGCAGCGGGCATGCCGGGATAATAAGAAAAGGAGAACGTATCATGCGGAATCGCATTGAGGTGCGTATTTCGTTTATTTGTCGCATTGTTGTATTCGGTTCGTTTGCAGTCCTGATTGTTGCACAGATGGCCGTGGCCAGCGGGTTCCGCAATCCACCCGACGGCGCAGGTGCGATGGGACATTGCGGGGGAAAGCTGACGCTCACCGATGACGCGTCGCTGATTTCTCACAATCCCGCGGGACTTACCGACCTGGCCCGACCCCAGGGAATGGCCGCTTTTACATTGGTCAGTTCCGAAGCGAAATTCGAATCCGCCATACCCCTCATGGGCACCGCCAAGACGACCAGTGATATACACTGGCTACCCAGTCTTTACGCCGCCATGCCGCTGGCGGAAGGACGCTTTGCGACCGGCCTCGGGCTGACGATCCCGTACGGACAATCCACCGAATGGAGCCAAAACAGCCTGTTCCGGTATGCCGCCCCCTATTTCGCGGAGTTACGGGTCCTGGATGTGGCACCCGCTCTCGCCATGCGACTTAATGATCGGCTATCCGCAGGCTTCGCGATCGATTTCATGGCCTCGGATCTGGAACTACGACAGGTGTTTCCCTGGTCGGCGGTGACCGGCGTCCCCGTGACGCCGGACGGCGAAGCGACTTTCAACGCCGAGGGCCAGGGGGTGGGCGCACACGCCGGGCTACAGTGGACCCTCTCGCCGCGTCAACTCCTGGCCCTGACGTATCGTTCCCCTGTAAAAGTGGAATACGAGGGCGATTTCAACGTCAGCGGCATGCCCGCTGGCTTCCCCCTGCCGGGCGCCTCAAGCGACTTCGACACCGTCATCCGATTCCCGTCCGTTATCGCCGCGGGATACGGAATCAAGGTTCTGGACAACCTGCAACTGGGTGTGGATATCGAATGGATTGAGTTCTCGCGGTACGACAAACTGGTCCTGGACGTGGGCCCCTTGAATGCCCTGCTTCCCGAGACAGTAATTCCACAGAATTGGGAGGATTCCTGGACCATCGGTCTGGGTGCGGACTGGCAGGTCACCGAAGCCCTGACGCTGCGCGGCGGGTACCAGTATGTCGAAAGCCCGATCCCTTCCTCCACGCTGGCCCCCACCCTGCCCGATGCGGACCGCCACGTCGTAAGCCTTGGTGTCGGATACGCTTGGAAAGGCCATCGCGTGGATCTGGCTTATGCTTTGAGCCTGTTCGAGGATCGCCAGGCGCGCAATCCGAATCCGCTCTTGAACGGCACCTACGAACTGTCTTCTCATTTGTTCGGGCTTTCATACGGATACGTGTTTTAAGGAGGGGCGGCATGGAAGCGTCGTTGTTGCCGACCGTCCTGGTCGTGGATGATGAGCGGGGGCCACGCGAAAGCTTGCGCATCCTGCTGAAGAACGAGTTTCGTGTTCTGTGCGCGGACAGCACGGATGCTGGCAATCGTCTGCTGGTCGAGGAAAAGCCTGACACCGTTATTTTGGACATTCGCATGCCGGGGAAAAACGGTATGGCCGGCTTGCGCGAGATGCGGGGCCTGGATCCTGATGTCTCGATTATCCTGCTGACCGGCTACAGCGCCCTGGAAACCGCCCAGGAGGCCATCCGGCTTGGGGCCAATGACTATGTCAAGAAACCCTTCGACGCGCCGGAAATGCTGGAGATGGTCCGACGCCACGTTGCGCGTACGCAAATGGAGCGATGCCGGAGGAAGGCGGAAGACGAACTGGCGCAATTGAACCGGAATCTGCACGACGAAATCACCCGCAAGGATCCACTCGCCGCAATGGGAAGCCGCATGGCCGAAATTGCCCACGACATTCGCAATCCGCTCATGCTTGTTATTGGCTACGTGGACTTGCTGGCCGAGCAACTTCGCGAAGCAGGTCCCCGTCTGGGAGAGCAGTGGCCGACCACACAGTCGTACCTGCAGATGATCGAATCGAGCGTCGCCCAGTGCAAGGAAATGGCCGATGCTTGGACTGCGATGGGCCGGAACGGACAGATGGCCAGGACCCCCGTGGACCTTGTTGCGCTGATCGTGGACCTGACGGCCACCATGTCGTCCTGGGCCGCCCTGCAGGGCGCAGAGATCCGGACACAAATCGAAGCCGGCGCCTTTCGTGTGCACGCCATGCACCTCCAACTCATGCGGGCGATTCAGAACCTCCTGGTGAACGCCATCGCGGCGGTCCGGGAAAAGAAGGCCGGGTTGATCCTGGTTTCTCTCCGACGCGAAGCCGATCAGGCGGTGATCGAGGTCAAGGATAATGGTTGCGGCATGACGGCGCATAAGCTGGCGCAGGTCTTCAACCCCAATGTCACGGGCAAACCCGATGGCGTGGGACTGGGTCTGCATGTTGTCCGGCAGGTGGCGGCCGAGCACGGTGGCACCGTGAAACTGTCGAGCGACCCGGGGCTGGGCACTATCGCGACAGTCCGTTTGCCCCTCATGGCCTCCTGACCCCGCGCCGCCCGGACTGCTTCTCGCGGCATATAGACGTTTCGTTGGTCGCGCTGATTGACTGGACAAGTCCGGCGTTTTTCCCCACTCTCGGGGCATGTCCACCGATCATCTGTCTCAGGCTTTGTGCTTGTGGAGCGATGCGCTCGGAGCCGAGCACGTCCTCAGCGACGCACGCGATCTGGTTGCCTACGAAGCCAACGTCAGCGGCATCCGCCGGGCCATCGCCGCGGTGCTCCGGCCTGCCAGTACCGACCAGGTCCTGAGGGTGGTGGCGGTCGCCAACGAGCAGCGGGTCCCGCTCTATCCCATCAGCGTTGGAAAAAACTGGGGGCTGGGTTCACGCCTGCCGCCGCAGGATGGCGCGGTGATCGTGGACCTGTCTCGAATGAACCGCATCCGCGAGGTCAGCGTTCGCCATCATTATGCCGTGGTCGAACCGGGCGTGACCCAGCGTCAATTATATGAGCACCTTGAAAAAAACCGGCTGCCGCTGATCCTCAACGTCACGGGCGCCGCCGCCGACACGAGCCTGATCGGCAACGCGCTCGAACGCGGCATCGGGTATTTTTCATCGAAGGCGGACAGCCTGGCCGGCCTGGAGGTGGTTCTCGGCAACGGATCCCTGTTAAAAACCGGGTTCGGCCACTACGAGACGGCGCACTCCCCGTACGTGTATCGTTACGGTATCGGGCCTTCGCTGGATGGCCTGTTCTACCAGTCGAATTTCGGCATTGTAACGTCCGCGGCCGTGGACCTGCTTCCCGCCGCGGAAGCCTGCATGGCCCTGGTGGCGCGGCTCGACCGCGAGGAAAGGCTACCGGACTTCGTCGAAGCTATGATCGATCTCCGGCAGCAGGAGATCATCCGCACCGTCGCGCACATCGGCAACCGCCACCGGACGCGAATTGCCATGGCGCCGCTGGTCCACCGGGAACTCGCCACCTGGATGCGTCTGCCTGAGGCCGGATTGCGGCGCGCGGCCGAACAATTGTTGGAGGACCAGGGTTTCGGGCCGTGGAGCGCCGTGGCCGGCATCATGGGGACGCCGGGCCAGCTCCGGGACGCGCGCCGCCTGATCCGGCGCCGCCTGCGCGGTCTCGCGCGGCCGATGTTCATGACCGACCGGCTGATGTCGCTGGCCGACCGGGTCTCTTCCCGTCTGACCTTTGTGCCGTGGGTCCGGCGTCAACGCGCGCTGTTGAAGGCGGCCCAGCCTCTGTACGGCCTGGCGCGGGGCATCCCGACCGACGCCCCCATGCTCAGCGTATACTGGCCCTTGGAGCGGCAGCCTGCTTCCGACAGGGAAAATCCCGATCAAAGCGAGTGCGGCCTGCTCTACTGCGTCCCGTTCCTGCCGGCCGACGGGTCGTTGGTTCGGGAAGCGATGGACCTCACCACGCACGTCTTCGAGAAACACCAATTCACGCCGTTTGTTACCCTGAACCTCGTGGACGGCAAGGCGTTGGAATGCGTGATCAACATGGCCTTTGACCGCGCCTCCGCCGAGCGGACGGCCGCCGCCCACGCGTGCAACGACGAACTGACCACGGAGTTCATCCGGCGCGGCTTCCCGCCGTACCGCGTGGGGGTGCAATCCATGCACCTGGTAATGAGTGATCAGAGCCCCTTTTGGCGAACAGTGCGGGCGCTGAAACGCATTCTGGACCCGAATCACATCATCGCCCCCGGACGCTACAATCTCGTCTGAACAAGACTTCACGGATCCAGCCCCCGAGGATTGAAGTCAAGCCGACAACCGCCGGGCGGCGATGGCCCGCTCGTACACGTTCACGTATTCGGCCACGGCGTGCTCCCAGGAAAAATCCTCCCGCATGGCGTTCCGGCGCAGGCGCGCAATGTGGCGCGGCCGGTCGAACCAGGTCGAGACGGCCCAACCGATGGTATTCTGCAGCGCCGAGGCCGTGGGTTGCCAGAACTTGAATCCCGTACCGCCGTCCGTCGCCTCGTCATAGTTCTCTACCGTGTCGTCCAACCCGCCGGTCGCCCGCACGACCGGCAGGGTGGCGTACTTCATCGAATACATCTGGTTCAGCCCGCAGGGCTCGTACAACGAGGGCATCAGGAAGAAGTCGGACCCGGCCTCGATCCAGTGGCTCAACTCGTTGGAGAAACCAACGTGGCACGCCACGCGGCCGGGCCAGGCGGCCGCCAGACCGCCAAAGTAGTTTTCCATCCACGGGTCGCCGGTCCCGAGCACGGCGAGTTGAAACGCCATCTGCCCGAGGGCCGCCTGGAGGCACTCGACCAGGAGTCCGAAGCCCTTCTGCGGGGCAAAGCGCGAGACTATGCCGAAGAGCGGCCAGTCCGGTCGCTCGGCCAGGCCCATCCGCCGTTGCAGCGCGGCCTTGCAGGCGCCCTTGCCCGACAGGTCGCGGGCGGAATAACGGGCCGGGATGAGCGGATCCGTCTCCGGATTCCAGTGATCGTAATCGGCGCCGTTCAAAATGCCGGTGAGGTCCGCGCGGCGCGCGTCCAGGCGGGGCGCCAGCCCCATCCCCCCGACGGGTTCAACGATTTCCCGCGCGTGGCCGGGCGAGACCGTCGTCAACGCGTCCGCGAAAAAGATCCCGGCCTTGAGCAGGTTGATTTTTCCGTGATCCTCGAACCGGTCCGGGGCGAAATGCTCCCCCCCCACCCCGATATACGGGAACGCACTGGCGTGATACACGCCCTGGTACCCGATGTTGTGGATGGTCAGCACCGAGGCCGTGGCCGAAAGCGGCGACAGGACGCGATCCCAGGTCTTGAGAAAAACCGGGACGAGGGCGGTCGGCCAGTCGTGCGCGTGCATCACGTCCGGAATGAAGCCGCTGTCCTTGCAGATCTGCAGGGCGGCCTTCGAGAGCAGGGCGAAGCGGAACGCGTTGTCGCCGTACTCACCCCCGGCGTCGTCATACAGCCCCGGCCGGCCGAAAAACCGATCGTACTCAACGAACCAGACCGGCACGCCGCCGTCCAGGCTCGCGCCATGCACGCCGATCCACTGCTCCTCGCCCTTCCCCATGTGCACACAGGCGGAACGCAGAAACCTTATGCCGTACTGCGTCCGGTCCATCGAGGCATACAGCGGAAGGACGATTCTCGCGTCATGGCCCATTCGCCGGAGCGTCTTGGGCAGCGCGGCGACGACGTCCGCCAGGCCGCCGACCTTGGCATACGGCGCGCACTCGGAAGCGACGAACAGCACCTTCCGCTTCGGCGCGGTAGTCCGCTTTCGCGGAGCGCCCGGGCGGGGCGATCGGGCTCTCGGGGAAATCGGCATGCCCGGCCGCCTATTTCCTGCCGACGGGCATCAGGTAGAGCGGTTCCTCGCCCGCCGGCAGGCCCAGCACCTTCTTGACCTCCGCGTCGGAAAACGCCGCCACGACGATGGTGCCGAGTCCGAGCGCGACGGCCTCGAGGGAGACGTTCTGCCCTGCGTGACCGACCTCCATGTAGACGTACCGGCGCCCGCGCTCCCCGTATCGTCGGGTCGTCCGTTCCGGCACGGCGCTGAAGGCTACGATGGCGGCCGCCTGGCTCATCCAGAGCTGGCCGAGGGACGCCGCCGCCAGTTCGGCCAGGCGGTCGCCGTCCGCCTTTTTGACCAGTCCGTGTTTCGCGGTGTCGTACTTGTAGATGCCCGCCGGCAAATCCTCCACCCGGCCCGCCACGAGATAGACCTCGAGGGGATACAACGCCCCCGCGGACGGGGCGGTGCGGAATCCCCCGAGGCTGGTGATGCCCTGGGCGGCCCACAACAGGCGTCCGGCCTCGGCCAGCGAGATGGGTTCATCCTTGAACTCCCGGAAAGACCGCCGGAATTGCAGGGCATGGTTCAGCTCGCAATGGCGCTCCGCGACTGGAGAAGGCAGCGTGATCATGGTTCCCACCTCGTTTGTATGGATTGGCTGTTCCGCGGCCGCGCCCATGGCCCACGCCAGCCCCACCCACGCGCTCCAAGCTGCGCAATTAATAAACGGGCGCCTGCTCATCGAACCCTTTTCCCGGGTCACCACGGGCGACGCCACCCCGCGTCGTCCTCCGGGTACACCTTTGACAGGCGAGAGTAAAAAAGCGCGGGGAGCTTGACCAGTTTCTTTTTTTACGGGTTTACTTTGACATGTCGCGGCGTCATGCGAAAATAAAA
>JAHJJH010000217.1 GCA_018823105.1 Verrucomicrobiota bacterium
CTGCGCGGGGGATTGGCCTTTTTCGGCCAATTTAAGGAGGAAAGGCTGGAGGCTGTCGCGATCCCGCGGCGGTTGCTCGTATTTCGCGCAGAAATCCAGGTAAAAGCGGAGCCACATGAGGTACGCGCCCGATTCCGACCCAGGCACCCCGGCCCGCTCCATCGCGGGCCGGAACAACTTCTCGAGCACAGGAGAAAGCCGCTTCATTTGTAATGGAACACTTTGTTGACTATTACATCATGACATGATGAATCAATCAAGAAATCAAACACTTTACGGCAAGCCTGACGCCGCCTGACGCCGCTTTTCCTTGACATTCACCCCCTGACCGGGGATAGTTCCAAAAGAAACCAATATCTTGTTCCGCGCGCGCTGCGCGCGCGCGGAATGGGGCGCTCACTTCGTTTGCGGCACTGTTCCTCGGCGCGCGCAGCGCGCGCCTACGGAACAATGCCGCTGCACCAACGTTCTGGCTGGCTGTCCGCAGGCTTCGCCTGCTACCATCCAGCCAGAAGTTGGTGAGCGCCCCATTGGCCATAACGGAAAATGGCCTTGAATCCGTAAGACTGCTGGTGTATTCTATTAGCGACAATAGGAATACAACATATTCAGAGGAGAAATCATGCCCAAAACAGTCACACTTCGTCTCAGTGAAGACACCTACGGGCTTTTTCGACGATTTGCCGAGGGAGACAACAGACCCCTCTCCAATTTCATCGAAACAGCTACCAAACGGTATATCGAAGAGAACGAATTCGTCGATGAATTCGAAATGGCGGAAATCCGAACCAACGAATCCCTGAATCTCAGCATCAAGAAAGGGCATCGCGATGCCAAGCTGAAGAAGGGCAAATTCGTTGAATAACTACCGGGTTTTCGAAACGGATGAGTTCCGATCGACTCTCGATCGCTTGGATTCAGAACAGAAGCGCTTTGTTGAATCCAAGCTCAAGAAATACGTCTATCCCCAAATCAAAGAGCAACCCTACTACGGACCCAATATTAAGAAACTCCAGGGATACACTCCGGAAACCTGGAGATACCGGTTAGGCCAGTTCCGTCTCTTCTATGGCATTGACGAGCACAAACGCATCGTCAGCATCGTGACGATTGACTATCGCAAAGACGCATACAAGTAGGATGGCCAACAAACGCCTCCAGCCTACTCGGGTGCCGCAGCGGCACCTTCAAGCCTGAGGCGCCCCATTCCGCGCGCGCTGCGCGCGCCGGGACTATGGCGGGTACGTGCTGGCCCACGGGACGGCGCCGTGATTCCGGAGCCAGCCCGCAAGCCGGCGACGCAGAGGGGACGGCTGCAGGGCGATTTCGTCGAGACGGGTCAAGGGCCACCAGAAGAACTCCAGCTTGGGTTCTCTCGACGGCACGGGGCGTCCGGCGCGCCGGCCGCGCATCCGCATTTCAAAGACCAAGTTGATCTCACAGGTGCGGCGGCCCTTGTACCGAAAGGTGTGCTCCACCGCGCCGAGGAACCGGCCCACGCGACAGGCCAGACCCGTCTCCTCCTGCATCTCGCGGGCGAGCGCCGCCGGCGCGCTCTCGTTCCACTCGATGTGTCCGCCCGGCAGGTAGCAGTTCCCCTTCTTGCGGTTGCGACACACCAGCACCCCGACGCCGTCGCTGAAGACCCCGCGCGCGAGGAATTCAATCTCCTTCATGATTCCTCTTTCTCCGCTTCGCGTCGCAAGCTGTCAAGATCATGCACGCCCATGTGCGTGAAGACCTCGCCGGCCAGGAACAGCGACCCGGCGATGCACACGGTGCCGTCCCGTTCCGCCGCCCAGTCGCGGGCCCGGCCCAGGGCGTCGCCCAGCGGCGCGCCCTCCACCTTCAGGCCGGCGGCCCGGAGACCGGAGACCAGCGACGCCAGCGGCATGGCGCGCTCGTTCTGAATCTGGACAGCCCAGCATTTCTTGACGCGCCCGGCCAGCGGCCGGATGAAGCCCGCCAGGTCCTTGTCGGCCAGCAGGCTGATCACAAGGGCCAGGTCACGCTGGCCCAGCACGCTTTTCAACCCGGCCGCCAATGCGCGCGCCGCGTCCGGGTTGTGGGCCACATCCAGGATGGTCAGCGGCTCCCGGGAGAAGATCTGGAAACGGGCCGGCCACCAGAGTTTCTCCAGACCGGACCGTATCGCCTCCTCCCCGCACGAAAAGGTAGAGATCTCGCCGAGGTATTCCAGCGCGGCGACCGCCGTGGCGACGTTTTCCAACTGGTACCGGCCCAGCAAGGGAAAGAGGAGTGGGCCGTAGTGGGTGCTCGCGGTTTCCACCTGGAGATTTTGTCCATCCAGCGTCGCGCGTCGCACGCGGACCGTCACGGCTTCCTCCGCCGCGATGAACGGGGCGTGGTGCTTTCGCGCGACGGCCTCGATGACCCGGCGCGCCTCCTCCGGCATGGCCCCGCAGACCACCGGGACGCCGGGCTTGATGATCCCGGCCTTTTCGGCCGCGATCTGCTCGATCGTGTGCCCGAGGTAATTCGTATGATCGAGGCCGATCCGCGTAATCACGGTGAGCGCCGGCCGCACCACGTTGGTCGCGTCCAGGCGCCCGCCGAGTCCCGTCTCCAATACGCCGACCTGGACGCCGCTCCGCCGGAAATGCTCAAAGGCCATGGCGGTGGCGAACTCGAAAAATGTGGATTCGCGGCCGCCCGCCCCGACGGCCTGGGCCCGGTCGGCGCCGTCCACCGTTTCGATCAGACCGGCCAAATCCTCGTCGGAGACGGGAATCCCGCCCACGCGGATACGTTCGTTGAAACGCACCAGGTGCGGCGAGGTGTAGAGGCCGGTGACGAATCCGGCCGCGCGGAGCGCGCGCTCGATGATGGCGCAGACCGACCCCTTGCCGTTGGTTCCGGCCACATGAACAAAGGGCATGGCCTTTTGCGGATGGCCCAGGCGCGCCAGCAGCCCCTCCTGCACCTCCAGGCCCATCTTGATGCCGTGCGCCGTGCGGCGGTAGAGCCGTTCAAGAAACGGGGCAACTTGGCGGGTCTGGGGTTCCATCGTCATTCTGAACCGGAAAAATCCGAAGTTCGAAGCACGAAATTCGAAACAATGACCGAAAAACGAATGTTAAAAAATCAAATCGCGCTCTAATAAAACGCTGCCGCCTCGGTCGGCTTTATCATTTGGTTATTTGCATTTGTTTCGGATTTCGAGATTCGGATTCTGGATTTCCCGCATGGCCATGCACACTAGGCCTCCGCCGGCGCCACCGGCTCCGCCTCGATCTGCGGAGCGGGCTCCGCGGGAGGCCGGGGACGGCGGCCCGTCATGAAATCGAGCAGGCGGATGACGGCGGCCTTGAGGTCTTTGCGCGGCACCACCATGTCCAGCAGGCCGTGCTGGAGAAGGAACTCGGCGCGCTGAAAGCCTTCGGGCAAATCCTGCTGCGTGGTTTCCTTGATCACGCGCGGGCCGGCGAACCCGATGAGCGCGCCGGGCTCGGCTACGATGACGTCGCCCAGGGTGGCGAAGCTGGCCATGACGCCCGCCGTGGTGGGATGGGTCAGGAGGCTTATATAGGGAAGGCCGGCCTCGGCATGGCGGGCGAGGGCGGCGCTGGTCTTGGCCATCTGCATGAGGCTCAACATGCCCTCGTGCATGCGCGCGCCGCCGGAGGCGCAAGACATTACGGCCGGCAGGCGCTCGCGGGTCGCGCGCTCTATCAGGCGGGTGACTTTCTCGCCCACCACCGAGCCCATGCTGGCGCCCAGAAAGTTGAAGTCCATGATGCCGATCGCGACCCGGTGGAAGCCGATCAATGCGCGGCCGCACAGGATGGCATCCTGGAAGCCGGTTTTCTTGCGGTTTTCCTCGAGTTTTTCAAGATACGGCGCGGTCCCGGTAAAGCCCAGGGCATCCACGCTGAAGAGGTGCTGGTCCCATTCCTCGAAACTGCCGGGCTCGGTGAGGAGTTCCAGCCGTTGCTGGCGGCCGAGTTGAAAATGGTGTCCGCATTTCGGGCAAACGTTGAGGGCCGCCTCGAGTTCCTGTTTGAAAATAATTTCGTTGCAGGAAGGGCATTTCAGCCACAAGCCGTCGGGCATGTCCCGTTTCCGGACCTTGACCGTGGAGTAGTTTCTCTTCCGTAAAAAGGCCATACCCCGCTCCGGGTTCCCCTGCTCATCCCCGCGCCAGGGTCGCCACATAGACCCGCGCGGCGCCACTTTCCTTCAACACGCGAGCGCATTCATTGACCGTGGCGCCCGTGGTCATAACGTCATCCACCAGCAACAGACGCTGCCCATCAATCCATTCGGGTTTCCGAACCTTGAAAGCGTCCTTCACGTTAGCGGCCCGCTGGGGGGCTGTCAAATGCGTTTGGGTGGGCGTCGGCCGGAGGCGCCGCAGGCAGCCCGGCAGGAAGGGTTTGCGAAGCTGCCGGGCCAGGCCCAAGGCGAGGAGCCGGGCCTGGTTGAACCCGCGATCCCGTTCGCGGGCCGGATAGAGCGGCACGCAGACCACGGCATCCGCTTCCAAGTCCGTGAACTGCGACTCCATGCAGCCGTGCAGCAGGCGATGAAAGTTCGGCTCCAGCCACAAGGCCCCGTCGTATTTGAACGCCCGCAGGAGCTGCTGGGCCACGCCCCGGTACCGAACGGCCGAGCGGGCGCGGTCAAAATAAGGTTCGGCGGCGGTGCAGGCATAACAGATGTAGGAACTGTCCACCCGGCCCTCGACGGGGTCGCCGCACCGCGCGCAAAAGGGCAAATGGACAAACGGCATCCCGGCCAGGCAGTTCCAGCACAGAAAACCTTCCGCATCGTTTGCCGGGCCGCCGCAACCGACGCACCAGCGCGGGTACATCATATCCAAGAGTCGCGCCGCAGCGGCTTTCCACACGCGTTTCATGAGCTTCCAAGACTGACTGGATTACAGCCCCTTTACCCCGCGAGCGGCAAGACTCATTTTTTGCCTTTTTTTTCCATCCCTATCCGGTAAGCTACGCGCGATGAACACAAGGGAATTTGCCGGTTATTCCATCGTGCGCAACCTTGCCGGCGGCGGCATGACACGACTGTTCGTGGCCCTGGACGGCGCCCAGAACCGGGTGGTGCTTCGATACCTGCTGGAAAACTGGGCGCGCAAGTGGCGTTTCCGCAAACGGTTTTTCCATGGCGCCAAGGTCCTGAGCCGGTTGAGTCATCCGCAAATCGTCAAGCTGGTCAAGACAGGCTACGAGGGACGCATCCCTTACATGGTGCTCGAATTCGTCGAGTCGCGCACCCTGCGCGACCTGATCCTCTACCGGGACCCGCTGCTGACCCAGAACGTCCTCTCCCTGATGCGCCAGATGGCGGCCGCCCTTTTCTATATTCATTCGCAGGGCTTCCTCCATCTCGACTGGAAGCCGGAGAACATCCTTGTCCGCCCCGATGGGCACATCGTGGTGATTGATTTCGACCTCGCCATGAAACGTAAAGGCCGGCCGACCCGCATCAAGGAATTGCCGGGCACCCCGTCGTATATTGCGCCGGAAGCGCTGACCCGCCACATCGTGGACGAACGGTCGGACATCTACAGCCTCGGCGTGACGTTCTACGAAATGCTGACCTACCACAAGCCGTTCGAGGGCGACAAGATCGAGCAGGTGCGCGCCGCGCAGATCGACCCCACGATCTCCGCCACCCGCCCGCGGCAGTATAATCCCGCGGTGCCCGTGGCGATGGAGTCCCTGGTCCTGAAGTGTCTGGCGAAACAGCCCGACGACCGCTATCCGTCCTTGAGCCTGGTCATTCGCGACCTCGAGGCCCTTCTATGAAGGACCTCTACCTTCGTCCCCAGCGCTCCACGCGAGGCTGCCTGATCGCGCTGCTCCTGTTGATCCTGGTTGTGCTGACCGCATGGTGGCTGTGGCGACGACCGCGCCGTCTCGTCTCCGTCAGGGAGGAAGCCCCGGTCCCGGCCGCCGGCACGGCCCCGGCGTCCTCCTCCTTGCCGACGGTGGACACCGGATTGAACCAAGTGGCCCAGGCCCGCCAGTTCCGCGGCGAGGACAAACTGGTCGAGGCCCGCGACCTGGCGTGGCAAGTGCTCGACCAATCGTCGAACCAGGTCGCCCGTACCGGCGCCGAGGCCCTGCTGGGCGAGATCAACATCGAACTCCTCTTTAGCCCGCGCATGATGCCGGAGAAAGAGGAATACATCGTCGCGGCGGGCGATTCGCTGGACAAGCTCCGCAAGCGGTTCGGCACCACCGTCGAGGTGATCCGCCGCGGTAACCGTGTCTCGGGCGACGTCATCCGCGTCGGCGATCGCCTGCGCATCTTCAAGGGGCGATTCTCCATCCAGATCAGCAAGAGCCGCAACGACCTGGCGCTCCTCATGAACGACCATTTTTTCAAGCGCTACCGGGTCGGCACGGGCGAGTACGGCAAGACGCCGACGGGCGATTTCACCATCAAGGAGAAGATCGCGCAACCGACCTGGTGGCGGCCCGACGGAAAGGCCATCCCCTTCGGCGACCCCGAGAACGTGTTAGGGACCTGCTGGCTCTCCCTGGACATCCCGGGCTACGGGATCCATGGCACGTGGGAGCCGGACACCATCGGCAAGCAGTCCAGCGCGGGATGCATCCGCCTGCTGAACGCGGAAGTGGAGGAACTGTTCACGCTGGTGCCGGAGGGCACCCCGGTTCGCATCATAGACTAGCCCGTCGCGGGAGAAATACCGTGCCCTCTTACATTCTGCCCTTCGAGAAACCGATCCTGGACCTGGAAAAGAAACTGGAGGATCTGCGCGCCTTCAGCCAGGCCCAGAACATCGACGTGTCCCTCGAGATCGAGCGGATGCAGAACAAGATCACGGACATGCGCCGGGAGGTGTACCAGAACCTGGGCGCGTGGGATAAAGTCCTCGTGGCCCGGCACCCGCAGCGACCATACATGCTGGACTACCTCGCCGCCATGACCACCGACTTCACCGAACTGCACGGCGACCGGTTGCATGCCGACGACCGGGCCATCCTCGGCGGCTTCGCCTGGCTGGACGACCGGCGGGTGATGTTCATCGGCACACAAAAAGGGCGCGACACGAAGGGCAACCTCGAGCGCAATTTCGGCTGCGCCTACCCCGAGGGCTACCGCAAGGCCCTGCGCCTGATGCGGCTGGCCGCCAAGTTCAAGACCCCCATTGTCACGCTGATCGACACCCCGGGCGCCTATCCCGGCATCGAGTCCGAGGAACGCCACATCGCGGAGGCCATCGCCGTCAACCTGCGGGAGATGTTCCGGCTGCCGGTGCCCATCGTGGTCACGATCATCGGCGAGGGCGGCAGCGGCGGCGCGCTGGGCATCGGCGTGGGCGACCGCGTTCTCATCCTTCAATATGCTTACTACTCCGTCATCTCCCCGGAAGGCTGCGCCGCGATCCTCTGGAAGAACCGCTCCTACGCCGACCGCGCCGCCGAGGCGTTAAAACTCACTGCGCCGGACCTGTTGAAGGCCGGCCTGGTGGACGAGGTGCTGCCGGAGCCACCGGGCGGGGCCCACGCCGATCCCGCCGCCATGACCGCCACGCTCAGGGAAGCCCTGTTCCGGAACCTGGCGGAGCTGGACAAGGTCCCCGTGGACGAGTTGCTGCGGCGCCGATACGACAAGTTCCGCGCCATGGGCGTATTCGGCGAGGAGGAAGCTCCGCCGAAGTCCTCCGACGAATCAGCCGAGGTCGAATCCGAGCAGGCGTGACACGGGCGCTCCGCCCGCGCCTTGTTCCTACTGCACGCTGACAATGAACCGGTTGTTCGCGTCGTCACCCTCTTCGACGCGCCCGGTCACCCCGTAGAAGTCGTTGAACTGCGGGTCCACCATGAACACGAGGGCATCGAAGCTGTCGTTGACAGGATTCGACACGTAGAGGTTCACCGTGGCCTCGCCGCGCGTCATCAGGTCGGTGAGCGCGGAACCCATGATGGCGGTCACCGTGTTCCAGTCCGGCTTGACCCGCGGGCGTCGGTATTCCCCGGTCCCGGCGTCCCAAACCAATCCTTCGTAGGCCACGTAAATATAACGCTGTCCGGGCGCCAGCGCCGGATGATTCCACGGATACCGGTTCCGGATGGTCAAGCGCGCTCGGCTGTACCAACGGCCGGGTATGGGGGTGATCACCGCCCCGAGGATCTCCAGGTCCGGCAGGTGCTTGACCCCGACCTCGATCCCCCCGTCCGCCCGGCGTTCCCCGCACGTGATCCGTATCCCGTTGTACGGGTCATAGACGAATCGGCCGGGAAGAAGGAAGGCGTCGATGAAATCGCCTGTGCGTCCGTACTCCGCGGGCAGGGACTCGGGCGTGGCATCGAGCAGCCAGGTGGAGGTCAAGTGCCCCTCCGACATCATGCCGCCACGGACGAGGAGGCCCTCCGTATTCACAGGCCGGGGCGCGCCGAATCGGCCGTTCTGCAGGGCGGACAGGGTTTCGTCAAAACCGACCGGTGTCCTGTATTCCACGTAATATCGGCTCATCGCCACGCCGTTCGTCACCGGGATGGCCTGCGCCAGGGGTATGGTAATCAGCTTGGCCCCCGGGCCGGGGATTTCCTGGGGATACAACACATGGACCCCGCTGTTCTCCGACACGATCTCCTGGTCCTCGGACAGCCACCCGATATTCCTCTTGAACGCCGCGTTCGGGTGAGCCGCCCACCAGCGCCCGCCCATGATATCGAATGGATCTCCGTACCCGTACTGCTGCGACACATTCAAATCGGTCGTGCTAAACGAGGCGCCGGCGTCGAACGCATTGGCATGGCCCCGCACGCCGAACGAATGAATCAATTCATGGGTGATGGATGAGTTGAGCGTGCCGTCCACGGTGGGAACGGGGTACAAGAACGTCCAGAGCGTGCAGCGGGTCGCCTGCACGTCCCCGTCGGGCGTATGGAAGAGGATCGGACCGAACGTGGAAACGCCGCCCTCGTCCACCAGGCTTCTGCGTACGACGAAAACATACTTTTCATAAGCCCGGAAATCGTTCACGTCGTTCCGGGCCACCTGGAAAACCTCCTGTTCCGAGGGCCAGTATCCGCTCGCCAGGTGATCCGCCGGCAAGTGATACCAGCCGAAGACGTCCCCCACCAGGTCGGCCTGGCCCAGGGACGCCTCCCGAATAAACGCGGCATAGGAATTGTCGGCCTCGAAGAATGCGGACCTGAAGGCTTCGGCCGGTTGCTCGTTCCCGTCATTCAGGTAATCCAGCAGGAACACCGCCGTGCGCTGAGGCCCGAACACCCCGGCGCATGCCGGGGCCGCTGCCAACAGCCCTACCGCCAACCGGACGACCCATTGTGTCAGCCTGGTCTTCATGACACCCCTCCTTCTGATCCACGGGGCGGACCCCTTCGGGGTCCACCCCGCAACCATTTTGTTAAACGGCCGCCCTTCGAGCCCGTCCCGCGAACCTAGTAATACAAGGTCCAGCCTTCGGGATCGTAATTCACGTACAACCACGCCGTGAATCCGAAGCCGGCGCAGGAACCCGTCGTACGTGACATCTCCACGCGGTAGTAGCCCGGAGAAACCCAGGCCGAGATACCCTCCGTGCTCGCATGCCCGCCGCCTTGATTGATTCCCAGGTGGTACGAATCCGCCAGGACCTGCATGTTTTCATTGTAGAGGCGCAACCGGACGTCCACGCCGGGACTTCCCCCGCCCACGGCCCACTCGGCCGCCGCATGGATCATGCTCCAGTTCGGCAGGTAGAACCATCGGCCCGCCGCCGTGATGGGCGACACGCCCTCGAGAGTCATGCTGGTCGTGTACACCGACCGGTCGTCGGCCATGTTCATGGTCAGGTTGAAATACTGGTAATCCGTCCGCCAGGCCGTCATGCTCCTCGGCACGTACCGGGTTTCACGGATGCACAGCGTGCTGCTGTGGCCGCCATGCTGCGACAGCCACTGCGCGAGGTCCAGTTGCACCCCGAAGTAGATGTTGTTCCAGTCGCCCTGCACGCCATACCCCGACGAGCTGCCGACGAAGCATCCGTCCAGGAAGAAGTCCACCTTGTACTGCGAGGCGTTCTGCGTGCCCCAGTTGAAGGGCTTCTTCACCGCCAGCGGGATTTCGCACTTGTTGTGCCGGTAGATCTTGTACGGCTGGGCCGGAGGCGGCAGCGGGGACATAATCTGGTAGTTCAGCGGGCCGCCCGCGCCTGTGCTGTAAAAGATGGAACGGTAGTACTTGTATCCCGCCACGCGGAACTGGTCGGCGCCGCCACCGAACAGCGTGCCGGCGCCGCCGTTGGCGTTGGCAACATAGCGCACCTTGATCACGCTGCCCGGCACGGAGACGCTGTCCACCCCCCCCTGGGTCCCGTACAGGATCTGAACGACCTCGTCGCTCCCGTTCAGGATCTCGATGCGGGCCCGCTCTTCCAGATTGCTCGCCGGGTTGTCCACGATCAGGTTGATTGAGTCAAACCGCACCTTCATGGACGAGGTCCCGGGATGGCGGAATGTCCAGGTCTTGGTCTCGTACGGCGCATACTGGACATATTCCATCGGCGCCTCCACCAGGCTCCATGTGTACAGGCGTAAAGGCGGCAGCGCGCCGCTCACCGGCAGCGACGCGACGGCCAGCATCACCCCCACGAGAAGCAACAGGCCTCCCCCTATGCGTATGCCCTTTCTGCTCATGTTCTCCCTCCTTCTGTGTTGCGGGCCATCCGTTCGGAGGCCCTCTCATTGTTCTCTCTACCCCCGGGCGCCGTCCCCTCGGCGCCGGAAAATGTCCAGGATAACCCTGGGTTACTTGACCACCCCGCCGGCCGAGACCTGGTAGTTCTGCTCAAAGTTATTATCCCAGTAAGTGATTCCGGTGGCTTGGTCGGTGTAGTACACCGCGAACTCAAACGAGGATCCCAGGCCCAGCAGGGAAACCTTCTTGTTGAATTTCCAGACCTCGACGTTCGCGCTGCCCGCCACCCACATATTGTAGGCGTAGGTCGCGGGGATGTCCTGGAAGGTCGCCCAGTTATCCTTCGTCAGTCGAATGCCGACATTTTTTGCGAAGGAAAGGTTTTCCACCACAATGTTGCCGCTGACGGTATTCCAGAACAGGGGAAAGGCCCGGCCGTTCCACCGGAAGGTGCTGGAGCTCACGTAATTGCTGCACACCTGGAGGCCCACATGGCCGCCGACGTCGCCGGCCACGGTCCCCGGGTCCGAGCCCCAGGCGCAGGTCCGGTAATCCGCGCCCTCGTTGTTGTCCCAGTAGGTCGCCCAGAAGCTCATGCCGGAAACGGCGTAGAACCAATTGCACTTCACCGCGGCGCGCAGGGAGGCGTCTTGGATGCGCACATAGTACAGACTGTGCGTTCCGTAGTTGCCCAGCAACGACATCGCCGCGTCCTGCCACGGCTGGCCGGCTGAGGTCTGGTAGTGGATGTAGGGGATGTACACCCCGATGCCGCCGGTGTCCACGTGGACATAGTAGTCGGTGTAGTACCACGACATTCCGCCACCCGAGGTCTGGCAGGGCTCGGCGTACACGAGCCTCACCGGGGACTGGGCCCAGGCCCCTGCCGCCGCCACGACCAGCATCGCCAGCATCAGTGCCTTCTTCATCTCTTTCTCCTTGTTTGTGCTTCCTTGCATCCACCAGCGCTCGCACCCGCTTCCGCGTCCTAGTAGACGAACATCTTGAGCAACTGCCCGAAGCTCTTCTTCTCCGCGCCCTTGCTCTTGTTATACAAATCGGTCAACAGGAGGCGCAGCCCCTTGCTCTTCGTCCGGTAATTGATTTGCGAAAGCATGGTGCGACCGCGCGACCAATCCGTGGAATTGAACGGCGGGGTGGTCCACTTGTCCCCGTAACGCAGATAGGTCCCCGCGGCGCGACCCACCCGGGCGATCAGGTACACGGCCTCATCCCAGAGTTTTTCGTTCCCTTTGGTCGAAAAGATGCGCCACAACTCGCCGGAATAGAGATAGTATTGCTGCGCGTAAATCTCGCCCGCCTTGCTGCGCGAAGCGAGCTTCCGGATGGCCCTCAAACTGTCCAGCGCCTTCTCATAGTCCTTGGGCACATAGCGCTTCGCCTTGTCCGCCCCACCGAGGCCCAACTCTTCGGCCACGCAATCGACGATGCGAAGCGCCAGGTACTGGACCTCATTGGGCATCTCGAAAATAACGCCCACGCCGTTGGCCCGGATATCCTCGGTGGTCCGCGGCGCCGGCCACACCGGGTCGTCCGGGGTGTCGGACACTACATTATAGGCCTGGTAGTATACCGTGACCTCCGGCGTGGAATCCAATAGCGGCACTTCCACGGGTATGGCAAAA
>JAHJJH010000218.1 GCA_018823105.1 Verrucomicrobiota bacterium
AGCCACCTGATGTTCGCCGGCATCCCGGCCCCGACCAACCGTGAAAGCCGCCGCGTGCATCCGCTGCCCAACCTGCTCTGGCTCGAGGAAAAAAACCGCCAGGAAAGCCTGCGCGAGTATTACGCGCGCCTGCGTTACGAATTCCAGACCAGCAAGCGGTTGATCGCCAGGGCGCTGGATGTCGAGGAATCGCACGTCGCCGGCGTGGCGTATCCCATGGGCGACGTCGGCCAGGTCACGTTCTGCAATATTGATCTGTTCAACGTGCCCGAGGCGGTCCTCAACGAAGCCGAGCTTCATTACCGGCGCGGCTTCCTGCAAAGCCGGTTCGGCTTCTCCATGAAGCTGGACAACCCGATGATGCTGCAACGCTGGGAGCCCGACCGCCATGACGACAGCCAGGACGTCCTGCGGCATATTCTGGTGAATCATCCGGTCTTTCTCGCGCGCCGAACGCGCGCCGAGATCGCGGCCATGCAGGGCGAGATGCACCTGGCGCTGGACACGATCAAGCAGCTCAAGCGCGACGGCTATCCGGAGAAGGACCTGGCGGAACTGTCCGAGTACGTGCAGCGCCGGCTGGCGCGGCTGGTCCCCGTCCCGGAAGCGGTGAAGGACGAGACGGACAAGGAAACCGCGCGTCCCATCGATATCCGCCATCCCTACCTGGGCGTCGAGGGCAGTTCCACCAAGGCCAACGTCATGATTGACGAATGGCGCGTGGCCGCCAAGGGCGGGTTCAACATCAACCCGCGCCTGACGATCGAAGGGCGGGTCGGTGTTGGAAACATCACGCAGGAGGTCACCTCGAACTTCTGGACGGAAGTCTTTACCACCAACATCACGCAGCGCCAGGACATCACCACCACGACCACGAACGGCACGATCACGGTCAAGGATGAAACCGTGGTTTCCATCGTGCAGGAGCTCCAGGGCACCAATATCGTCACCACCACGAACTACGCGTCCAGCGAGACGATGGCGGGCCTGGCGGCGGCCTACATCTTCCCCAACGGTTCGGTGGGCGCGTTCGACATCCGGCAGCGGACCTTCGACGGCGACCTCGCCGGCGAATCCGTGATCACCTATGCCTTGGAATACACGTGGCGCCCGGCGCTGGCGATCGACATGGCCGCGCGGTATGAACACGATATGATGCCGTCCGCCCGGAAGGTGATCGAGTACGACGGCGGCGCGCTCGGGGCGGTCTGGCGCGCGCGGGACTGGTGGAATGCCACGGGCAGCGCGGCCTACCGGTCGCTCGACGACGGCAACTCGCTGTTGCGCCTGATGATGGAGAACTTCTGGCGCATCTCGGACCGCTACGACATCTGGCTGGGGCTGCACGATTCGCTGGTCACCACCGATCTCGACAGCGACCTGTACTGGACCCCCTACTGGGACCAGCGCCACTTCCTGATCTTGCGGCTGCGGCGCAGTTACCCGAACTACTTCGGCATGGTGCGCGTGAACGTCGGCGCGCAGAAGGACAAGGCCCGCCCGGAGGAAAAGGCGCGCTACAACGAACGCCGCGCTCGGGCCGAAGGCCAGGGCTGGCACCCCGGCGCCAACCCCGATGGAGGATGGGACCGGCTCGTCGGGCTCGGTGTCAGCCTGCGAAGGCGATGGGCCAACGGATGGGAGATCCAGGGGGAGGCGTCCGTCAACGCGCTGCGCGATCAGACCGAGCGCAGCATGGCCGGCAGCGTGATTTACCGGTTTTAATGAAGAGCCTTTTGCAAAACGCCCCCAGCGACCACGTGTCGCTGGAGCGGGAGATTGAGCGCGCCCGCCCTTGCGGGTCCGCTGAGGCGGAAAACATGAAATCTTTCGTTTCCGCCATAGGCGGATCTGCCAAAGGCAGAATCAACGGGTTACGCACGCGCTCAATCTTCGCTCCCACGGGATAAACCCGTGGGGGACGAGTTGAAAGTGGGGTTGAGGATGAATAGAATCCAGTCGGTCAGGAGGGGCGCGCTGGGCATGTTGCTGGCGTGTGGGTTGACGACCGCCGCCGCGGACGGTCCCCGGCGGATTCTGATCCTGGGCGACTCCATGATGCGGGGGCCCGCGCATTCGTTCGAACTGGAGTTTTCCAAGCGCGAGGGGGTGGAGACGCGCCCGTTCACCTCCCTGGGCTCGGGGCTGGCACGGCTGGACGTCGTGGACTGGCTCGGCCGCATCCGCCAGTTGGTCTCGACCTTCAACCCGGACACCGCCGTGATGTTCATCGGCGCCAATGACCTGCAGCCCATGCGCACGAACCGGGGCGTGATCCGGCCCGAGGACGCGGGCTGGGAGGAGGAATACGCGCGCCGTGTCGGCGAAGCCATGGACCTGCTCGGCGACGGGGGCGGCGTGCGGGTGTACTGGCTGGAATTGCCGGATATGCCGAATCCCGAGATTCAGAAGAGCGCCGACATCATCAACCCCATTTTCGAACGGGAGGCGGCGAAGCGCGAATTCGCGACCTTTTACCGGACCCGCCCGCTCCTTAGCCGGAAGGTCGGAACCTTTTCGCGATACGTTCACCTGCCCAACGGCATGCCGCTGAAAGTTCGCGATACGGACGGGATGCACCTGAATCGCAACGGCTCCGACCTGCTTGCCCGCAACCTGGCAGCGACCCTCTGGCCGATGTCGTCGCCCGCGCCCGAATGATGAGCCGACCCTATCCAGTCCGGGAGGCCGTGATCCCGCCCCTGCGGGGAGGGGCGCTCTGCGCCCTTTTCCTGGCGAGCTTGGTCGTGGGGCTGCGGGCGTGGGCGCAGGAGGAGGACTCCCAGCCATCACTTCCGGCGATGAGGGCGCCGGCGGAATCCGTGGCGCGCGAGGTCGCGCCGGACGCGCCGCCCTTTGCCATTCCGGAACAACCCGTCCGAGATATTGGACAACCGCCGGTCAGCGAGGATCTCCCGGAAACGGAAGACGTGGCCCGGGTGACGCCCGCGATGGCCAAGATGTACGAGGCCATGGTGGACGTCCAGAATAAGAAATACGAAGAGGCGATTCCCAAGCTCGAGTGGGTGCTTGAAACGGATCCCACCCTGCACGGCGCCTGGAAAACCCTGGCGTTGGCGTATTGGCTCTCGGGGCGGCGCGATGACGCGCGGCGCCTGGGGCAGCAATTCGTGACCATTGCTCCGGGCGAACCGCGGGCGTACAATTTTCTGGCCCAGATAGCCACGGCGGACGGCGAACTCAACCGGGCCGAGGATCTGTACCGGCAGAGCCTGCAACTCAATCCCGATCAATACGACACGCGGTTTTCCTACGCCCGCGTCCTCTTCTGGAGCGGCAAACGGGAACTCGCTCTGGAGGAACTGAGCAAGTTGTACGAGAGGGATCCGGCCCGGCTGGACGTGAAGCTGCAGTTGGCGAAGACTTTGTATGCCAACGAGGAATACGAGCTATCCCTCGAACACTGGAACCACATCAACGAGATGGTCCCGGACTACCCGGACTACCTGATCCCGCGCGCGCAGGCGCTGGCGCTGATCGGCGCGTTGAAGGAGGCCCAGGCCGAGGCGGAGCGTATTCTCGACATCGAGCCGGACAACCAGGCCGCGCTCAACATCCTCACGGACATCGCGATGCGGGCGCGCCTGCACGAGGAAGTGGTGAAGAGCCTGCGCCGGGTCAGGGACCGGGCCGAGAGCGACATGGCCAAGGCCAACATAGCCCGGCGGCTGGCCTACTACATGAAAAGCCAGTATGACCGGGATCCCATGAACTTCACGCTGGCCCAGTGCGTCCAGGCCGCGCAGGAGGCCTACCGCCTCGATCCCGACGACGTAAACGGAAAATTGTTTTACGCCGAAATGCTGGCGCTGGACAAGGAGTACGGCCGCGCCGAGGAGCACTTCCTGGACGCGCTCAAGACCAGGAACCCGAACAGCCAGCGGGCCAGGCAGGGCCTTTTCGAGACCTACCTGGGCCGCATGATGCTTGACGAGGCCGAGAAACAACTGGAAGAGAACCTGAGCAGTTTCGATCCCAACGATCCCTACCGGCACTATGCCTGGGCGCTGCTGCTTTTCGCCCGGGGACGCTATTTCGACGCCCTGGAATCGCTCGATCGCCTGGAGCAGGAGGGGGCGCAAGGCGCCGTGTTCACCCTGCTCTATCACGGGCTGTCCCCCAGTGAATGGTCCCAGATGCCCTCGGTGCGCCAGTTCCGCGACCACATGATGACGCTCCGGCGGGAAGGCTTCCGCTTCTTGAGCCCCGAAGACTTCCCGAAATACTTTGAAAGCCTGCCCACGCCGGAACGGGTGGAGCGCCGCCCGTGGCTGTACCGCATGGCGCAATCCGTGCGCCGGGCGTTTTCGGGAGAACCCGCGCCCCCGGTCGTGATGCTGCGCGACTACACCCCCGAGCGCGTGGCGGCCGTCACCTTCGACGACGCCCTGCGCCCCAGTTTCCGCTGGGCCACGCCGGTGGCGGAGGAACTGCGCATCCCGCTGACCATGTTCGTGCCCGTCGGGAACATCTTGAGCAACGATATGCGCATTGTCAGCTGGCCGGAACTGCGGGAGTACCATCGGACGGGTGTCTGGACGATCGGGAGCCACCTGATGGACGCCGGCACGCCCGCGAGCGTGGACCGCGAGGGGCGAAGGGCGAATCCCCTGCCGAACCTGATCTGGCTCGAAGAGAAAGACCGCCAGGAAACCCTGCGCGAGTACTATCGCCGACTCCGCCGGGAGTTCCTGGAGAGCCGGAACATTCTCCGGCGCGAATTGGAGTTGCCGGAGGGGATCCTCACGGTCTCCTATCCCATGGGCGACGTCGGACAGGCCACCGACTGCAACATAGACCTGTTCAACGTCCCGGAAGCCGTGCTGAACGAGGCCGAGATTCACTACCGCATGGGGTTCCTCCAGAGCCGCTTCGGCTACGCGATGAAGCTGGACAATCCCATGCTGTACCAGCGCTGGGAGCCGGACCGCCACGACTCGGGGCAGGATGTGCTGCGGTATGCGCTCCAGAATCATCCCGTCTTCCTGGCGCGCCGGACGCGCGCCGAAATGGCGGCTCTGCAGGGCGAAATGCATAAGGCCCTGGATATGATCGAATTGCTCAAGCGCGACGGGTATCCCGAGGAAGACCTGGCGGAGCTTTCCGCTTACGTGCAGCGCCGCCTGGCCCGCCTGGTCGCCATCCCGGCGGCGGTCAAGGATGAGACGGACGAACGAAGCAAGCGCCTCGTGGATTTGCGCCATCCCTACCTGGGGGTCGAAGGTAATTCCGTCAAGGCCAACGTCATGATTGATGAGTGGCACGTGGCCGCGAAGGGCGGGTTCAACATCAACCCGCGCCTGTCGATCGAGGGGCGGGTCGGCTATGGGCGGATCGAGCAGCAGGTCACCTCGAACTTCTGGACGCAGGTCATGACCACCAATGTGACACAGCGCCGGGATATCACCACCACGACCGAGGACGGGACGACCACCACAAAGGATGAAACGATCGTTTCCTTCGTGCAGAGGCTCCAGGGCACCAATATCGTCACCACCACGAACTACACGGCCAACGAAACCCTGGTGGGCCTGGCGCTGCACTATATCTTCCGCAACGGCTCGGTGGGCACGTTCGACATCCGGCAGCGGAGCTTCGACGAAGACCTCGAGGGCGAATCCGTGATCACCTATGCCTTGGAATACACGTGGCGGCCTGCGCTGGCGATCGACATGGCCGCGCGGTACGAACACGACATGATGCCCTCCGCCCGGGCCGTGATCGAGTATGACGGGGCCGTGCTGGGGGCGGTCTGGCGGATCCGGGACTGGTGGAATGC
>JAHJJH010000219.1 GCA_018823105.1 Verrucomicrobiota bacterium
CAAGAATGCGCGTGCGCGTCGATGGCCATATATGCTTTGCTCTCGGTCATGGCGGATGTCTCCTTCTGTGTGGTTGGTTGTTCCGGATTTCACCGTCAACCTACTCTACACGGAGCGTCCGCCTTTCATGTGACCAGCCCTCAAATAACAAATAATGATTGACGGACAAGCGCGGCAGTGATGAAGTAGGAGCATGGCCAGGCGATTGCGGTTGTTGATTGAGGGCGGGATATATCACGTCACATGCCGCGGAAACCGACGGCAGGAAATCTTTCGGGACGATGCGGATCGGCGGCGCTTGCTGGAACGACTGGCGGAAAGCGCCGAGACATTCGGCGTTCGGATTTATCTCTACTGCTTGATGTCCAACCATGTGCACCTGCTTGTTGAGACGCCGCGCGGGAATTTGGGCCGATTCATGGGCAGCGTGCTGACGGGCTACACTGTCTACTTCAATCATCGTCACCGACAGGTGGGGCACCTTTTCCAAGGTCGATACGGCGCGCAGGTCGCGGAGGGGGATGCCTATTTATTGAGATTGAGCCGCTACATTCATCTGAACCCCGTACAGATTGCCTCTTGGGCTCGGCGCGGGAAAGATGAAAGTCGAACCTACTTGCGCACCTATAGGTGGAGCAGCTATGCGGGGTACGCAGGGCTGCGGAAAGCGGAAGAATGGTTGGACCGAGCGACCATCCTTGAACTCGTGCCACACCCTAAGGCGGTAAAAGCCGAAATCGCTTATCGCCGGTATGTGGAGGCGGGATTGGCGCAAACCGACGAAGAGTTCCGGGGATTGATGGTCGGGCGTCCTTTGGCCGTAGGAAGCTCGGATTTCTGCGCGGAAATGCAGCGACGATACGAACGAATAATGTCCGGTCCACGAAGGGCCGAGGATGCATCATTTCGGCGAGTTGGAAGCAAAGCTAGTCTTGCGGAAGTGAGAGCGGGTGTATGTAAAGCGCTGGATTGTGACGAGGCCCTCCTGCAACGAAGGAAAGAGGGCGGGGCCGCACGTGGCTTGTGGGCGTGGGCGCTACAGAAGCATGCTGGCCTGACGCAGCGGGAGATTGCGGGCTTGCTGGGGCTGACCACCGGTGCCGCAGTCAGCGCTTTGCTGATACGCCATCGGGCGCAGGATAATGCGGCGAGATGGCAGCGCTTCGTAGATTTGTTATTTGAGGGCTGACCCCAATCGGGGGGGCGTTTTTCTGGTCCGGCCCGGGCCCATCATAAAAAGCATCAGGGGGCCGGGGCGGCCTCCTTCTTGGCGGCGATGCGCCGCTGCGTTACCAAGGCCGAGCGAAAGTAGGCCAGCGTGGCTTCCAGGTCGGGATCTTTTTCCCCAGCCTCGCCGGCTTTAACGGCTTCCTCCTGGACGGCGGCGGCTTCCTCCAGCATCCCCAGCGCATAATACACACGGGCCAGGGTATCCAAGACCGTCGGGTCCTTCCGGCCGGAAAGCTCCACCGCCCGTTGGGCCGCTTTCCAGGCTATATCGAGATCGCACATGGAGAACGGAGACGTGCAGGCGATCCAAGCCAGCGTGTTCAGCGATTCAGCGTCCCCCTCGAAGGCGGCAAACATCCGTTGGTAAACCTCCGGAAAACGAGCCGTCTCGCCGGTCTGGGCCAGCAGGCCCAGCTGAACCTGGAAGTATTCCATTTTAACGCTGCCCTGCGAGATGAGCTCCTCCACTTTCGCCGCCGCCTTCTCATAGTTCCCGTTCATGACCAGTTCCTGAAGTTCCTGCTCGATCTTCTGGAGCGCCCGGGTTTTTTCCATGTCATAGGTGCCTGCCAACATCCCCTCGATCGTTTCCTCCAAGCCGGACAGGGGGTGGCCGGACCACACGACCAATCCTTTCGAGTCCACGACGAAGGCATGCGGGATGCCGGGGATATCCTTCATGTAGGCGTCCACCGTCACGCGATTGGTGTCTATGGCGACATGGTAGGCCATTTTCATTTTCTCGAAGAACGGACGGACGGTCTCCTCCGGTTCATCGGTGATCCCGATAAAGACGACCTTCTGATCCTTCCATTTGGCCTGCAATTCGTTGAGGTGAGGAATGGACTTGCGGCAGGGCGGACACCAGGTGGCCCAGAATTCGACCACATACAGCGTTTCGCCGTCCCGCTCTGCGGGATTGACGGGATCGCCGTTCAGCCAGAGGTCGGCCTTGACCGCCGGCGCGGGATCGCCAAGTTTAAGCGCCCCTGCCGCGGCCGAAAGGGACGATGCCAGTAGGATGACCGCGATGATTTTCTTCATGCGATGTGACCTTTCGTGCAACGTGATGATTACCAAGGCAAAACATACCAAAACAGGCCACGGGGGGCTATCCGGTAAACAAAAAAAACGGGCTCGCAAAGCTCACCCCTCCCGTTGACTATGACCCGAGCGAATGGCGGAGGTCATCCGGCCATGGCCACTTCCCGCCGGCGCATGATCCAGGCGGCCAGCAGGGCCAGGAGCAACGGGTAGATCAGGCCGTGGGTCAGCAGAACGCGGAAGGTCTCACTCCAGGAGACCAGTACCCCGGTCGTCAACTTTTCCAGCGATCCCGAAACCTGCAACGGACCCATCACGGCATGAAGCAGTTTAAAGAAAAGCCGGTAGGCCTGTGCCCCCAGGGGGCTCAGGGCCGCTTCCCCGCGATGCCCCGCCAGAAAAACCGGTTGTGCGGCCATGGATTGAAGTTGCCCGGCCATTTGGACCAGAAGCAGGACGAAGCCGGACACAAAAGCAGCCACCGGCATGGAAAAAAGACTGCCCGCCGTGATACCCAACGCGGCCAGGAAAATAAGCTGGCCGGACAGCACCAGCAGCGCCCGCGCGTAGTTGGGGCCAAAGGATCCGGCATACGCCAGCACTTCCAGCCCGTCTTCCGGCGAAAACAAGACCGTAACGGGGTCGGTGTGGATGTTCTCGTACGCGACCACCAGCGGACCTTCCCCTGATAACGCGGCGCACGGTATCCGGATCGAATGCCGGGCCGTGGCCACCATATTGGTTTGTACCTGGACGGCCGGAATATTGTTACCACGCCGGATTACCCATGCACCGGTCACGCGGTCAGGACCCGGGGTGGACGACGAGAAACGAAAGCGGAGCAACAGGGAGCGTTCGCGATCCAGTCGGCCCGGTCGCGGAAAATGCCATTCCCGCGTGCCCCCCGGGGAGATGGAAAAGGCTTGGATCAAGAGGTTTTGCCGGATTGCTTGGACCACCGTCTCGGGCGGAATGTCCGCGGGCAACCGGCCGCGGGACTGCTCTTCTTCAAAACGAAGGCGCGCCGCGGTGTCTACGTTCACGGGTTCGGGAATCAACGAACGCCGGGCGACAAGGATTTCATCGAGCAGCCACTCGCGGTCGACGGGATCGCGCAACGGTTCGCGCATCCGCCATTTCAACAGTCCGGCCGTGACCGCGCCACAGATGGCCAGCAAAACGACATGGAGCGCGACAAGCCCCAGCCACTTGCCCAGCCATAATTGGAGAGGATGAATCGGCTTGGTCACGACCAGTTGAAGGCGCTGGGATTGCCACTCGAGCGAAACTGAAGCGCAACCGGCCCAGAGAACCGACAGCGAAAGGATCAGCATGGCCAGGCCCAGCGTGTATCGGACCAGGATCTGCACATCGCCGGCTGGAGTGCCGTCACTCTTGACCGTGAGGGGGACGGCCACGACGGCCAGCAGCAGAAGACCCAGCAGCACCAGGACGACGCGCGAGCGGATGGCGCCGCGTACGGCCAGAATGGCGATGGCGATGATTTTATTCATGTCCGGCCGGCGGCGGCGGGCTGGCGAGAGGATGCCGGCGGTCATCCACGCTCAAGTAGGGGGCGACGCCCTCGGAGGGAGTGGCCCCGGATTGCTCTGTCGCCTGGCGCATGGCCCGGGCCACGATATCGAGGAAAAACTGCTCAAGGTTGCGACGGGGATAATCCAGCTCCGGCTCCCGCCCCAACTGCTCCTTCAGTGCGGCGAGGATGGCCCGGAGCTGGTCGGCGGAGACTTCCGGCAGCGTCAGCCGCGGCCGGTGCCGCTCCTCCAGAAGATCGCGGATCGGGCCCGTGGCTTGAACCTGGCCATTGAACAGAATGGCAATCCGGTCGCAGACGTCCTCAACGTCGGCGAGCAAGTGCGACGACAGCAGCACGGCTTTGCCCCGGCGGGCCAGGGTCAGGATCAGATCCTTGACCTGGCGGCAACCCAGCGGGTCCAGTCCGGCGGTCGGCTCGTCCAGAATGACGAGGTCCGGATCGTTGATCAGGGCCTGGGCCAGGCCGATGCGGCGCGCCATGCCCCTGGAGAATTCGCCCACCAGCCGCCGGCGCGCGTGCCGGAGACCGATCATTTCGAGGAGTTGTTCGGTGCGCGCCCGCCGTTCGCTCGCGCGCAAATCAAACAGCCGGCCGAAGAAATCCAGTGTTTCCTCGCAGGTCAGGTACGGATACAGATAGGAATCCTCCGGCAGGTACCCGATCCGGGCTTTGCGCCGCACATCGGTGGGGGGCGCGCCCAGTACTTGCAGTCGGCCGCTGGTGGGGCGCAGAAGTCCGACGATCATCTTGAGCGTGGTGCTTTTTCCGGATCCATTGGGGCCGAGCAGGCCGAACACCTCGCCGGGCTTTACGTCGAACGAGACGTCGTTGACCGCCCGCACGCGCGGACGCCGCCAGAAATCGCGGAAGATTTTGCTCACATGCTCCGCCTGCAACACCGGCTGGATCCCCGGAGGCGCCATGGTCTCTTCCCGGGCGATCTTCATCCGACCCTCAACTCCGTTCGGCGAAAAGCCGCCAAGCCAAGCCCCAGGATGCCGCCCAGATAGAACACTCCGTAGATCGCGGCACGGCCGACGTAGTTCCACGGGATCGTTCCGTCACCGGCCAGGGCATCGGCCAGCCAGAAATGCTGCCAGTTGGGCATCAGATAATACAGCACCGCGGCAAGGGCCGATCGGTCCGCCTGCCCACCAAAAAGGTAATCGGACATCAAACCCAGGAGCAGCAGCACGCTGCACAAGATCAGGGTGGGCACGGTCTCGAGGCGGGTCGCGAGCAGACTGGCCACCCCGGTCAGGATCAGCAGGGCCAGGCTGATCAGCAGGCTGGCCGGCACAATACGCCATTCCAAGTGCGCTCCGAACGCGCACCGGTGGCCTTCCGGATCCACGTAGCCGGCCCACACCAGCGCACCGGCCAGAAAGACGAGCATCCAGAGGAAAGCCCGGGAGACGAAGGGGCCGCGGTCCCGGAAGTTCAGCGCCCCGCCCAGGGTAAAAGCGAGGATGGGTGCGGCCAGCAAGGGCGCGCCGGCCCACCAGTCGAGCGCGAAGAAACCAGTGGCCATGCGCGTGCTCAAGAGCGTGGCCAGGCCGGCGCCCAACGAGAAAAGCAGCGTGGCCATCGCCGCGCCCGTGAACTTGGCGAGAAAAAAGAGGGATCGGCCCACGGGCTTGCTCAAGACCAGGGCGGCGGTGCCGAGGGCGGTATGGCCGGCCAGGGTGGTCGAGGCGGCATAGCTTCCGAGCACCAGCCCGAAGGCGAAATGCACCGCCAAGCCGTTATCCCGCACGATGCGCGCCGCCTCGCCCAGGGTATAGTTGATCAATACCGGCAGCAGAGAGATGAAAACGATGGCGAAGGCCGAGACCAGGAGGAATACCGGCTGCCGGATGATTTCCAACAGGCTGATCCGGGCAATGGCCGCAAACTGTCGAAGGCGCCAGCGCATTATACGCTCCCGAAGAAATAGTTGGTTCGGCTCACGGGCAAAGGGTAAAGTATCGGCCCGTTTTTCTCAAGACCGCTAAACAGCAGGCGTGCCCCGATTATGGCCCAGAAAGCGTACTCGATAGAACTGGCCGCGGAATTGCAGGCGGCGGCCAATGATCCGACCCTGGAAATCCGTCGCCGGCCGAGCCGCTATGAATCCGGACAGGGATTACACCTGGAAATCGAAGGGGTGTCCCCGGCTGTCCGGGGGGCGGCTGATTTCACTGTCGAGAAGTTCCTCGGTGGCGGTTTCGCCGGACAGGTGTATCGGTGCCGGCTCGACGGCCTGCGGCTGCCGGAGGGCGTGGATATCCCCGGGCTGGCGCCCGGCCGACGATACACCCTCAAGATGCTCATCCCGCCCTCGCGGTTCTCGCGACACTTCCGGAACTTCATTTACTGGCTGGCGTTCCAGGGCCCGTTCAGCGCGCAGGTGAACTACTCCGCCTGTAGAGCAGGCCTTCTCTGGCAGAAGCTCATGCGCCGCGCGGCCCGCGTGGCGTTCGGCCGCGAAACGGCCATCAAGGACGCCTACGCCTCGTTTTACGACGAGACCCTGGGGGCCTTCGGCGAGGTCACCGAGTGGATCGAGGGGCGGATGTGGCGCTTGGAATCCGACGCGGACATGACCGCGCGCCGCGACTGGCGGAACGTTTCGCTCGAAGCGACGGCGAGCGCCGAGTATGTCGCCAAGCGCCGCTTCATGGCGGACATGGTGCGCCTGCTGCACGACATGGGCGCCCCCGAATTTGCGCGGCAGTACGAGTGGTACACGATGAAGAGCCAGCCGAACGTCTTGAAACGCAGCGATACAGGCGAAGAGGGACCCGGCGGCGGCTTGTGCGCCATTGATTTCCGAGCCGGCCTGGCCCTGCTGCCTTTCCTGCCGATGAGTCCGGCCGACATCAAACTCATTTTCCAGGGGCTGTTCCGTCGCGGCGCGCTGGTGCAATTCGACCGGGGCGACCTGTCGAGACTCGCCCAGTTTGCCCAGCAACATGAGGTGGATTTCGCGGAATACCGACCGGTCCTCGAAGAGTTGAAAACACGCGATCCGGCCTACCGCCGGTCGCTCCCGGACCTCACCCATCACGGGCTGCGCCTGCTTACCGATGCCGGGCTGCGCCGCGACGTCCGCGCAGGCCTGGTCGAAGGGTACAGGGCGGACGAACTGGCCGATGACCGCTTCGCATCAACGCTGAGGGAAGGGGCCGGGTTCCGTTTCGCCGTGTGGTATCTGCTCGGTGCCGTGCCGTTCCTCGGCCGTTTTATCCGGCGGCTCTGGGGCCACCGGGCCTACCGACGACACCTGGGCCGTGCCCTGACCTCTCGAGACTACTTCCTCAGAGCCGTCGCGACGAAAACGGCCCACCAACTGGCGGACTGGCATCGAAGCGGGCGTGCGGGCGAGGGGCACGCTCGCTTCCTGGCCCGGCGCCCGGGCCTTTTCTTCCTGGAACGGTTCACCCTCGGCCTGCTCCCGTTCCCCGGCCTGCACCGTCTGCTGGTCGAACCGAGCCTGGCCTGGAAGGGGCTCCGCGCGTTTCTGCGTACCCTGCGGCAGTTTATCGTCAGCGCCGAATTCCGGGAAAAATGGTTCCTCGACGCGATCGCGGAAGGCGAGCGGGATGGGATGCTCACCCGGGCCGAGGCGGAATCCATCACCGCGCAGGTGCGCGACCCGTTCATCGTGAAATACCTTAAATGTCTCGGAGTGCATTTTGCCACGCTGCCGGTCACGCAGGTGGTCAGTGTGACCCTGGGCCTGATTGCGGCCGGCTGGCTGCTTGCGCACGGGAGGGGCTGGGGAGAGGCAACCAAGTGGTTTGCCATTATTGTGGGATTTTTTCAGATCACCCCCATTTCTCCCGGTTCGATCTGCCGGGGCGCGTTCGTGGTGTACCTGATGATCCGGGAGCGGAACCTGAAAGACTATCTCGTGGCCGCCCCGCTCTCCTTCGTGAAATACATCGGCTACCTGGCCTTCCCCTTGCAGATGACCGCGACCTACCCGCAACTGGCGAGATTCATGGCCTCGCGGTGGGCGACCTCCATGGTACACATCGTCCCTGTCTTCGGCGAACACGGCGCCCTGCTCGAGCACTGGATTTTCGATCTCTTTTTCAACCTGCCCCAGCGGTTTGCGCGGTGGGCCAAGCCGCGGGTGCGCGGCCTGTTGACAACCTGGGCTTTATTGGGGATCGGCCTCACCTCTGCGCTGATCTATTTCCTGAAGATCGAGCCGCTGGAGAAAACAGGCATCAACCTGATCATCGCCACGATCTGTCTCTTTGTCCTGCCCCGCGTCCTGTTCTACCCCCTGTTGGCTGCCCGTCGTTGAAGCGCTTGCCCCTTGGCCCGGGTGTTGCCCTTGACGCAGGGGCCAAACAGGTGAACACTTATGCGAAGAGTGATTGATCGCGAGCGGGAGCGGACGGCCGGGGAGCAAGGAGGAAAAGTCACGGTCATGACGAGAGGCCTCCTGTGGGCGGCGGGGATTGCCGCTTTCCTTTCATGGCCGGGTGCCGAGACCTGGGCGCAAGCCCCCGGTGAGGGTGACGGAATATCCGAAGCCGACCGCGCGCGAATGGTTGAGGCGCTCCAGCGGCGGGCGATGGAGAGAAAGCAGGAAGCCGTGGCGATGGCCAGGGCGCGGGGTTGGGCCATCCGCGGCCGGACGCCCGCCGGGAGGGTGTTTGAACTCATGGAGTTGCGGGAGGGCAGACCCCTTTACTACATCACCATGAACGTCAATGCCGCCATCTCCACGGCGGCCAATCTGATCCGAAACGCGCCCCCGTACAACGTCACCGGCACCAACCTGATCGTCGGCATCTGGGACGGCGGAGGGGTCAGGACCAACCACCAGGAATTCACCCTGCCCACGCGGGTATTCATCCGAGATGGGGCCTCCTTCATCGACCACGCTACGCACGTGGGAGGCACGATCGGCGCGAAGGGTCAGACGGCCTCCGCCCTGGGCATGGCGCCGTCGGTCACGATTCATTCCTACGAGTGGACCAGCGACACGTCGGAGATGACCTCGCGCGCCGCGACGGCGCCTAATCAGACCAACAGCATCTATCTTTCCAATCATTCGTATGGAACCGTGACCGGTTGGGACCAGGGCGATTGGTCGGGCACTTCAGGTTATCACTGGTTTGGTTATCAACTGTCCGATTATGAGGACCGCGGATTCGGACAGTACAGCACCAAAGCCCGCGATTGGGACACCTTGTGCTACAATGCGCCGTATTACCTCCCCTTCAAGTCGGCGGGCAACGACCGCAATGACGCCATGCCTTCAGAGGGCACCACATTTTATTACTATGCCTCGGGATCATGGCAGAGCAAGGTCTACACGGCGGCCACGGATCCGTATGCCGACGGATACGATCAGGGCGGCTACGATACGATCGGTTATAACGGCGTCTCGAAGAATATCATGACCGTCGGCGCGGTGAACGACGCCGTGAGCGGAGGAAGCCGGAGCCTTGCCAATGCCACCATGACGGACTTCAGCTGTTGGGGCCCGGCGGACGATGGCCGCATCAAGCCGGATATCGTGGCCAATGGCGCGGCCTTGTATTCCAGCACGGCCGGAGGCACGGCCACGTATGCCTCGTATAATGGGACCAGCATGTCCACGCCGAACGCCGCCGGCTCGGCGCTCCTGCTGATCGACTACTACCGATCGCTCTTCCCCACGCAGGCTATGCGCGCCGCCATGCTCAAGGGCCTGATCATCCATACCGCCGATGACCTCGGAACGGCCGGGCCGGATTATGTGAACGGCTGGGGCCTGATGAACAACAAGGCGGCGGCGGACCATATCCGCCGGCACTACGATCAGCCGTCGGCCGGCTGCATGATCGAGGATGCGCTCTATTCAACGAACGCGTCGAAGTCGTACTCCTTCACTTGGGACGGCAGCAACGCGATCCGGGCTACCCTCTGTTGGACCGATCCGGCGGGCAAGGCGCAAACAGGACTGGATGTCACGAATCGCATGCTGGTCAACGATCTCGACCTGCGCGTGATCGGACCCGGCGGTTCGCCCACGAGTTTCCCCTATGTGCTCACCCTGGCCTCGCCCACCAATGCCGCCACGACGGGCGACAACAACGTGGACAACGTGGAACAGGTGTACATCGCCAGTCCCGGGGCGGCGGGCGCCTACATGTTTCGCGTGACGCACAAGGGGACGCTGACCAACAGCCAGCAGCGGTTTTCCGTGCTCTTAGGCGGGACCACGGCCGGCATACAGGATCCCCTTTCGGTGGCGCCCTCGGGGAATTACGCGCCCGCGGGCCCGCGGGGCGGGCCGTTTTCGCCGACCAGCACCGTCTACGCCCTGACCAACAGCGGCGGATCCTCGTTGTCCTGGACCGCCGTCAAGGGGGCCGGCCTGACGTGGCTGGACCTGACGCGGACGAACGGGGCCCTGGCGGCCGGCACGGCGACCTCCGTGACGTTCCAGGTGAACGCGTCCGCGTCGTCCCTGGCGACCGGCCTGTTCAGCGGCACGGTCACGTTCAGCAACGTAACCTCGGGCGGCGTTCAGACCCGGACTGCCTCCCTGACGGTCCGACCGGTCAGCCAGTTCATCTGGGGCACGATTTCCACGCCCCAGCAGGAAGGCACGCCCTTGACGGCCACGATCACGGCGGCCGATTCGGAAAGCAAAACGGTGACGGTGTTCACGGGCACGGCGGCCTTGAGCGGGTTGGTGTCGGCGACCAGCACCGTCGGCGTCGTGACCAACGGGTGGATTTACCCCATGAGCACCTACTACCATGACGCCCGAACCCAGGTCATCTACTTGCAAAGCGAACTGGGCGGGGCCGTCGTGTTGCAAGGATTGGCGCTCAACGTGTCCAGCAATCCGGGCCAGAGCCTCAACAACTGGACGATCCGCATGAAGCACACGGCCCTGACCACGAACCCGCCGGCTTCGTGGGAGGGCCCGGCCAGCGGCTGGACCACCGTCTACCAGAGCAACACCACGATTTCCTCTACGGGGTGGGTCTGGTTCACGTTCTCGACCCCGTTCAGCTACAACGGCGTGAGCAACCTGATGGTGGATTTCAGCCACAACAACAGCAGCTTTACGACCGATGGACAGGTGCGATCGTCCACGGGGGCGGTCGGCCGGGCCCTGGTCTTTCGGTCGGACAGCGCGGACGGCGATCCCCTGGACTGGAGCGGCGGAACCCCGACGCCGGTGTCCACCAACCGGGTCCCCAACATCAAGCTGCTGGCCGCGGACACGGTCTCAATTTCCCCCACCAATACCGGGCCTTTTACCAACGGCGTCTGGTCGGGGCTGATCAC
>JAHJJH010000220.1 GCA_018823105.1 Verrucomicrobiota bacterium
CCCATACCGCACGCAAAACCGGCGCTGACAACGGGAATATACTGGCGCCAGCGCAGACCCAGCCGCTTCTGAAAATAGTACCGGCCGATCAGTGCCCCGATAAACTGCGGGATGACCCAATGCGGCATGACCCCGCCCAGGCCGCGCACCACTCCGTAGGTCAGCATGATCGGCGCGCCCAGCGTATTCATGACCCCGAACAGTACCACGCCGAACACCAGGCCGGCAGCGATGTACGCCACGTTGAAGGCCTCTTCAAAGATGGAATACTCACCGAGCGTGGAGGAGAACATGATGCAGGCGTTTTCCGCGTTCAGCTTCCACATCATCTCCGCGTAGGGATAGACCGCCGACGGCACCTCGTTGAGGCCCCAGATGAAGTTCATGAAGAAGATGGAACTGATCAGGATGATCGGGAAGAGCACGACCTGGGTCTTCCAGATGCTCGGGAAACGCGTGCCGGTTAATTCGCACTGCTTGTAGAAGACAGCCATCTGCCCGTAGTTGGCGATAGGAATGGGCAGGAACCAGCAGGCGACGCCCTGGTACCCGCTCAAGATCAGCGCCGCCTCCCGGATGAACGGGACCTCGACCACCTGTCCCACCATGCCCTCAAGCCGCGCCGTCACGTAGCTGATGATCGGCGTGTAGATAAAGCCGAGGAAGAGCAGCACGATCATGATGCCGCGGTGCCAGTCAATGAGCCAGCCGGACACGAGGATGTAGGTGATCGTAACGAAGAAATAGACCACGATGACGAGCGCGGGCCGGATATCGCCGCGCCCGGCCGGCGTGGTGTGGATCGGTTCACCCGGCGCAGTCTTCTTGCGGTCGCGGAAGCTGCGGATGACCTGGTAGAAGCCCGCCAGCGCGATCGCCATGGCCAGGCCGATGCCGAAGCTGAAGAAGAAATCTATGTTGTTCTTGTAGAGCGTGCCGATGGTCGAGTCGCCGGGCACCCAGTTGCGCAGCACGCCGGCGGCGTACAGAAGCGGGTTCAGGATGAACGTCGCGATGAGGCCGATAAAGCTGCCCACCATGGCGAAAAACGGCAGGACCATGCCGAAGATGATGTTGCCGAAGTCCCACGACAACCCCGTGGCCACGGCGTGCAGATACTCGCCGGTGCGCGGCGTGAAATCACTGAACGGGATCGGGAATATCTGTATGGGATTACCGGTCAACGCGCCGGTGAGCGTCGGCAGCAGCAAGTACAGGGTGCCAAAGACCAGGCCCAGCGCCCCGCCGATGGAGAATACGCGCCACCGCCAGCGTCCCTCGCTCTCCTGCACGCTTTTCTCATCGGCATCCTCCGCGAGCGCCATCACCCCCTGCGCGCCGATGGGCGCCATCGGGAACGGCAGTCGTTCGATATCGCTGGCCAGCCGGAACAGCCCGTAGCCCAGGATCATGTTGGACAATTGCCCGAAGAACATGCCGAAGATCACCAACCCGATCACGGGCAGCCAGTCCCGGTGCATGAACGAGCGCACGGCGTAAGAAGCCGATTCCGGCGGCGGCGCGTACCAGTGCGGCAGGTGTTCAGCGATGCCCGCGGCGATGGCCGCGTCGCTCCGGGCAAAGAACTGGTTCCAGATCAAGCCGGAGAACGGCATGCCGAGCGCGGCGCCCGCCATGAAGAACAGCACGAAGATTTCCGAGCGCTTCAACGTCTTGTGCGTCCGCTTGGCGACCTCGATGAACAGGATCACCGTCACCCACTGCGAGGCCGCGCCGATATTCTCCACGCCGGCCAGCAAGCCCATGTAGATGGCGCCCGGCACCATCAGCAACGCCACGAAGATCGCGCCCAGCAGGCTGGTCCAGTTGAAGCCCTCCTCGAAGGTCGAGGGGACCTCCATCACCCGCCGGAACTCCTCGAGTTCTTTGTCGATCCGTTGCGTCATGATGGATTCCCGCCGTCTGCGTCATCCTTGCGGCTCGCCGGAGGCTCGCCCTCCATGACCGGCACCCGACCCATGGTTGTAAGCGTCCGCTGCCGGTACTGTTCCATGGTTTCCTGCGGCAGGGAGCGCCAGAGCAGGAACTGCGTCCGCAGGTCGTTCAGCAGAACCCGGTTGAGGCGCGCCCAGTCCTTCGGCTGGCCCGAGCGGCGGGTCAGCCGTATGTTGACCTCGTCAATGCCCTCGATCTCGCTGGGCGCACTGCGCAACTCGAACCACTGCGTTACGCCGAGATCGAACGGCGCCAGGGCCAGTTGCGCGGTCAGGCCGAGCGAGCCGTCCTCGTAGGCGCGGACGACGGGCTGGCGGGCCATGAAGCGGCCCAGCCCCACGTCGCCAAAGTTGCTGAAGTGTTCCTTGAGGAAGCTGACCACCCCCGTCAGATCGTAGGCCGAGACCGTGAACGGGAAGACGATGTTGAAGACGTCGCCCTCCGGAGGCGGAAGCTTCCACAGCCGCATCAGGCCGGGATTCGCGCTCCTCGAGGCTTTCATCGCCGGGTAGATCGCGGAGATGAGTACGGTGGCCATAACGATCAGGATCGTTACGATCGCGTTCGTGGACGAGTAGTTCATCTCCGGCACGCGGACCAGGCCGAACTCGGCGGCCACGGTCAGCACTTTCAGCGTGCCCTGCGCGATCAGGTAGCCGCCCAGCCCGCCGATGACCGAGTACACCATGGCCTCGGAGAAGAAGAGGCTGGCCACGTGCGGCGGCGCCAGGCCCAGCGCGCTGAAGGTGTAGATCTCCTTCTCGCGGTCCGCCACCGAGCCCAGCATGGTGCCGAAGATCACCAGGCCGCCGAGCAGTATCGGGAAGAACAGGTCCCCCACCCCGCTGGCGGCCATGACCGTGCCCTGCACGTGACGGTAGACGCCGTCCATGCGAGTCGCCATGACCGGGTGACGGTCGAGCATGCGCGCCAGGTCCTCCGCGATCCCGGCCGCCTCCTGCGCATCCCGCGTGTACAAATGAATCAGGTGCGGCTTCCCGCCGTATTGCCGCGCGGTCTCGGAAGACGTGATGACGATGGAGTCCACCGGCAGGCTGGTCCACTTGGCCTGCTCGTCGAGGACATTCTCGCCGACCTCCTCGGTCCCCGCGCTCGCCAGCTTCATGGTGGCGAAATCCACGGGCAGGATGCTGCTGCCTTCCATGTCCCGGGCGGCGGAAAGTTCCGCCGCACTCAACAAGGGACCCACCTCCAGGGTGGTGCCCTTGAGACATACGCGGTCGCCGGGCTTGACCTTGAGCAGCTTGGCCACGGCATCGGTCATCAACACCATGCGGTCCAGGTCCGCCGGATCTTTCAGCTGGAAAAGGGCCTGCAGATCGGGCCGCGCGGCGACTTCCTCGGCCGAAATGCCCAGCACGGCCTTGAGCGACACCGGTTTGGAACCGTCCTCCAGCGCGATGACAAAGTCCGGATCATCCTTGAACTCCGGGCATATCCAGTGGCGCAGGCAGACGTTGACCTCCCGGCTCCACCGGCTTTGCACCAGGTCCACGAACTCGGCATTGAACGAGCCCCAGGTCGGGTTGTTGAGCATCACCCCCGTATAGGGCGGCGCGGGCGCGACGAACAGCTTGACGATCCCGCGCTGGGTGTCGAACGACGCGAACCCGAGGATCGTGAAGGTCAGCAGGATGATCGTCACCGCCGTCAGCGTGGTGCGCAGGGGGCGGCGGCGCATGGTGGAAATACCCATGCTCATGGCCGCCATGACCGTGCTGAACCGCGAAATGTCGGACGCATGCACCGTGGCGGTCATCCCCTGCATGCGTTTGAGCTCCAACTGGAACTTCTGCATGATGATGACAATCACCAGCCCGGACAGCACCACCACGGCAAAGCCCAGGAAGATGATGATCGGCGTCTGGGCGATGGCGAAGGCGGGATGCGAAACGTAGAGCAGCAGGAACGTGGCGATGAAAAAGGCGACGAACCAGGCCACCTGCTTGAAGATCAGCGTGGCGCCGATCAGCAACCGCTCCAGGGCAAAGGCGAACGGGATGCAGAGCGCCAGCAATACAAGCACGGCCTTGACCAGGTCGTCCATGCTCGTCCGCACCTGCGTATAGACCGGCAGGGCGCCCAGGAAGGCGGAGGCGCAGAGCGCCTCGCCGCGCACGAGCGAATCGCTGCCGGCCGCCTCGTCCAGCAGATCGCGCACCCGGCCATGCGCCTCCTCGAGGGCGCTGTTGAGGATGTCGCGGCTGCGCAAGATGGACAGGCGCGCCTCGTTGAGTCGCCAGAGATCCCATGCCGACCCCTCCGCGTTGCGCAGGGTCAGCCAGTCGGTAGTCATCGGGTAGCCGCGCCCGTATGGCCCGGTCACCGGCTGGCCCTCGACTTCGCCGTTGACCAGCGCCACGATGGCGTCCAGGCCGAACGCCTTGATCCCCGGCAGCTTCTCCTCCCCGTACCAGTACGCCACGCCGTCGGTCGTCTCGCCATAGGAATCCGCGGCCGTCGGCGGGGCCAGCGGCGCGTTGGCGCGCGAGCTCATGAACGTCGCCTTCTGCGTCCAGTGCATCGGCGGCAGCACCAGCACCCCACCCACGCACCGCAACATATTCAAACGCTGCCGGACCGTCTTGCGCGAGGCCATGTCCGAAACCTGCGTGACGAGTCCGCGGTCATCGAAGGCCGCCGCGAACCCGATGGGCACGGGATCCTGCGTCGGCAAGGCGTTCAACGAATAGGCTCCGTTCTGGTCGGTCATGACCACGGTAAAGGGCTCAAAACCCGGCACCTTGTCGTGCCGCCAGAAGACGCTGTTCCATGGATCCACGAGCGAGACCTGGACCACCGCGCCGGGCACCGGGCGGTTGGGGATCGAGCTGCCCCGGTGCCGCCCCATCACCAGCGCCCCCTGCGTCCGCCCGCCCGAAAACCCACTGACCAGGTAATCGTTATCCGCCATGATCGCCCGGCGCAGCGACAGCCCGCGCTGGTCGGCCACCGCCTCGACGTCTCCGCTGGCGCCCTGGAGGCTGCCCACCGCGGCCAGCAGCAGGGCCACCTCCTCGGTATTCTGCTCCACCAGGTCCAGGTTCAACCGATCCAGTGTATCGTCGGGGGTGCCCAGCCTCGGCAGGGTCTCATGCAGCGTGCCCAGCACGATGTTGTAGATGCCGTACCGCCCGGCCATCTCGCCACCGTGGACGAGCAGCGGCGCGGCCCACAGCAGCCGCGTGTCACGCAGCGAGCCGTCCACCGACGCGGGCTCGAAATGGGACGCCCCGCGTCCGCCGCGCGCCAGCGAACGCCAAGCCTGGAGGAAACTACGCTGGATACGCCCGTACAAACCGGGCTGGTCCTGCGCGGACCGGATTTCCGAGTTTCCGCCCACGATCACGCCCCACTGCGGGGTGCGGTCGCCCAACATCATCGTGGCATGCAGGGTGATCCAGCGGTCGCCCAGCAGTTCCTTGACGACGGCCGAGGAGCGCAGCATTTGCTCCTCCTCGACCAACTCTGCGCGGCGCAACGCGATATCCCGGCGCACGTCGGCCAGGGCCGCGTCAAATTCCACGCCCCCGCCGGCCGCCGCCCCGCCCTTTCCAAGCTGGCGGCGCAATTCGTTCCAGCCGTTGTACACCTCGTTGAGCTGATTCTCACGGGCCAACAGGTCGTCGTACGCCGGGGTGCCGAGTTCCGTTCGGGACCGGGCCTCGCGCAGATCCATCAACTGCCCGCGAATTTCGTACGCGTGATCCGCCGCCTTGTTGCGCATCCGCAGCAGCAGTTCGCGTCCGGTGTCAGCGGTGCGCTCGGCAAAAGGATTCGAAATCGCGGCCAGTTTCTCCGTCTCCGTCAGGAATTGAGACTCCTCTTCCCACGCGTCCATACGCTCCTCGATGGTCGCGCGGCGCGCCTTGGTTTCCAGCGCCTGGTAGAACGCCGCGGCGCCTGCGTGCGACCGGCCGTGCCCATCGAAGAAGGCCAGCAGAATGTGCCGGCGCGGCGGGGCTTGGACCAGCATCCCGGCCAACTTCAGCAGCGCCGCCGCGTTGGCCGCCGGCTGCCCGCCGGGGGTCCGCTGTGGAACCTCGCCGTACGTATCCAGCGGCGCCGCGATGACAAGCACCTCCTCCTTGCCGAGTTCGAACAGCGGGCCCGTCCCGGGAATGAATCCGAACACGTTCCGGCCCGTCGCCCGCTGCCAGGTCACCTCGCTATGGATCGTAACTTCCAGGCCCCCGGCCAGGTCCGAGGCGGGTCCGTCGTACCAGAAGCGCGGCAGGTTCGCGTTGGCCCGCACGTAATGGAAATGGAAGGCGTCGGTCGGCTCCTCCCGCGTGAAGATCACCGCGCGCGCGCCCAGACGAAACGCTTTAAGCCAGTGATCCTCACTGTTGTAATCCATCACGACAATACGGCCCCGCGGATCCTCGCGGTCGAAATCCTCGGGCAGGCCGCGCCCCAGATGCAAAATCCGTCCGGTCACCCCGGTGACCGGGGTCGCGGGCGGAACGACGCCGTTCGGGCGCACGGGCAACAATGGAAAGGCGCGGCCGTCCGACGCGACGGCCTCGCACCGGCGGACAACGTTCTGCACGGTCGGAAAGCTCTGGACCAGGACCGTCGGCACGCCCGTTTCGCGGAGCCGTTGCTCCACGTGGCGGGCGGCATCAGCGTACTCCTCCGATCCCGTCAGGCGGTGCGGATGCCGGGTCAGCGCCTGACAGTCGGCGAGGAATTCAGGTGAAGCCCCGCGGGATACGACGGCGAACAGGATCCCGGCGCAGGCCGGAACCAGGCGCCCGATCCGCGAGGTAGGGATGAGCCGCCGGCTCATCCACGGACGAGCGAGGCCGCTCGTCCCCATCCTTTCTTCCATCTTTCCGATCATTCTAATCAATCCCCGCCAATTCCACGTGAACCTCGTCACGGCGCGCGATACGTTCGATGCTGCCGTCACGAATCCACATCAGCCGGTCGCAGACGTTCATCATGCGGTGGTCGTGCGTGGCACAGATGATCGTCACGCCGCGCTCCTTGTTCAGCTTCTGTAAAATATCGAGGATTTCCTGGCCGGTGTGGTGGTCCAGGTTCGCCGTCGGCTCGTCGCAGAGCAGGATGGCCGGCTGGTTGGCCAGGGAGCGCGCGATGGCTACGCGCTGCTGCTGTCCGCCGGACATCTCGATCGGCCGGTGGAACCATCGATCGCGGAGCCCCACCTGTCCGAGGATTTCCATGCCGCGCTTGCGGGCTTCGTCGTCGGGCACGCCGCCGAAGGCCATCGGGGTGGTCACGTTCTCCAGCGCGGTCATGTACTGGATCAGGTTGTAGCTCTGGAAGATGTACCCGATCTTCCGGCAGCGCAGGAAGGCAAGTTCCTCCGCGGTCAATTGGGCCACGTCCACCTCGTCAATGAACACGCGCCCCTCGCTCGGGCTGTCCAGCGCGCCGATCATGTTGAAGAACGTGCTCTTGCCCGAACCGGACGGACCCATGACGGAGATAAACTCACCGGTGTAGATTTCCACGTCCACCCCGCGCAAGGCCTGGGTGACCTGGTCCTTCTTCCGGTAGACCTTCTTCATCCCGATCGTGCGGATGATCACCCGCTTCCCGGCCCCATCGAGCGCCTCCGGCTTTTCTGTTACAACATTTTGCATGTCAATAAGTAGGGCCGCCGCTCTTGCCTCGCCGAAGTCCGACGAAGGCGGGTGCGGCGCGCCTTTTTCATCGGCATCGCGCAAGCGCGAGCCCTACATCTCATTCCATTAAATAAGTTATTCGATTCGCATCGCTTCCATCGGGGCCAGCCTTGCCGCGCGCATGGACGGGTAGGCCGCCGCCACCGCCGCCAGGGCAATCCCGGTGACAATGGAAATACCGGCGGCCTGCAACAACAGACCCCCGGGGAACAACTCGATCAACAGAGACTGGAAAACCGCCAGCATGCGGCCCAGGCCCAGCACCAATCCGATCAGCGTCCCGGCGAGGCCGCCCACGAGCCCGAGGATCGCCGCCTCGATCAGGAAGACCGTCATGATGAACCCGTCCAGCGCGCCCAGGCACTTGAGCGTCGCGATCTCGCGGAAACGCTCGGTCACGCTCATCAGCATGGCGTTGGCGATGCCCACCGTGCAGACCAGCATCGAGACGAACGCCAGCCACGTCATGCGCGGCCCGATATTCATGAACCCGCCGCCCGTGCCCATCGTCATCAACTCCGCCCGGACCATCAGCTTGGACCGCGCCCGGGTCCGCGCCACCTCGTGCAGCCGCGCGGCATCCAGGCCGGGCGGCGGCGACGCGTGCTGTGCCAGTTGTCCCTCGTACCAAGCGGCCGTGGCCGGGCGGCCCAGCAGCTTCCAGATCATGTCCAGACTGACGTCGCCCGGCAGCACGTCCTTCCGCGCGGCCACCGCCTTGCGGACCTCGGGATTGTTGATGCTGTCCTCGATGAAGTGCCGATGCTCCGCGAGGCGAATCTGCTTCGCGAGCGACACGGCCTCCCCGGGATCCAGAACAAAACCGGCCTGGCGGACCGCTTCGCCGAACGGCCCCTCGGCGCCGGAGAGCGCCTCCATGACCGTCCGGCCTTCCTGCGCCTGCTGGATATTCCCGATGGCCCGCTGCTGTCCTGCCCGCACCGCCGTGAGGGTCCCGCTCAGGCCGGGCCAGGCCCGCAGAAACTCCCGGAAGGCATCGGGCGTCGTGACGAAGCGGACGGCCCGCATGAGGGTCAGGCTCTCAAAAAACCGGGTTTGCGCCGCTTCGTTCTGCAACCGCTCGAAAATCTCCACGCCGGTCGCGTTGCCGATCAGCACCCGGCGGCGACCGTAGTTGATGTCGTCGAAGAATTTCAAATAGGCCTGCGCCTTGACCGCCAGCGCCGCGGCGGACGGCAGCGCGGTCTCGTCCAATCCTCCAAACACGGCCATTTCGCGGAATGTCTCGGAGTCGGGCTCGGCGGCCGCGAGGACGGCGACGATTTCCTCCGCGGTCTGGGGCACGGACAACCGGGCGATCCAGTGGTCCGCCTGCCGCATGGCGCGAATCTCATCGCGCACGGCGACGGCCACGACGCGCTTGAAGAGGCTTTCGCTCAGGATGTTCATGAGGAAAGCCATGGCCACGGCGATGACGGCGACGGTCACCAGGGCCCGGAACAGGCGGTACTGCACCCCGCGCAGGGCGATCTTGAACGTCCGCCCGAAGCTCAATACCGGCTGCTGCTGGACATCGATATGTTTCATCAAAGAAGGGTTCAGGTGTCAGGAAGAAGGGTTCAGTGTTCGGTGTTCAGTGTTCAGTTTTTCCACCATTCACTATTCACTATTTACTATTCACTCCTCGTCACTTACCCCGGCATAATTAAAAACGGTTTCGGCTGGTCGCCGGTAACGAGGTAATAGACCAGGCTGACGATCATCGGGATCATGCCGCCGAGCATCTCGCCCGCGATGACGCCGAACATGACCGGTTTCAACCGCTGGTAAATCGAGGCCCCGCCGTATTTCATGACGGACGACTTGATCAGCCAGCCCACGAGGAAGGACTGGGCAAAGCAATTGCCCGAATACGTGGACCAGACCAGGAACATCACGGGGTGAAGCGGCCAACCGGCAAACCGCAGGCGCAGGGTGGAAAAGACCAGCACCAGCGCCGCGCCAATGCCGAAGGTGGTCAGCGCCAGCTTGTGCGGGCCCATCCAGGCGAACCGGCGAAGCCCCGTAAGGGTGCCCGCTTCCTCCAACTGGCCCTGGGCCTCGAGCCGCTGCATGACGCCGATAACCTCGTTGTATGGGACCTTCGGCTGCTGGTTCTGCCAGGCGGCGACATCAATGCCGCGGTTGTACTGGAAGTAGAGCGTCACGGGGATGCCCACGGCCAGGCCCACCATCACGGCCAGCGCCATCAGCGCGGCGGCGCGGCCGACCTTCACCTTGCAGTCCTCGCTCAACTTGAGGCTGTTGACGATGAACGGCATCAGCGCCTCGCGGGTGTCGTAGAAGAGGACCATGCTCAACATGAACATGATCAGCAGCATCTGCGGGCCCAGCGCCCGCGCGCCGAGCAGGGCCCAGAGGATCGTGGCCGGCGTGCCGTAGGTGACAATGAAGAACAGGCCCGTTTCGGCGATCATCCGGCTCATCACCAGGTACACGCCGATGATGCCGAGCCCGAACAGGAGCGCCAGGGGCCAGTCGAGCCGGGCGACCACGGCCGTGTACACCACGAACAGGAGCATCGCGACCAGGAAGACCCGCGCGCCCCAGGCCAGGGCCGGTTCCACCGGATCCTTCGTGCGCAGGCCGAAGGCCCGCGCAAAGACGGTGCGGTAGTAATGCCGGCCGGTGTAGAGGATCACCAGCAGCATCGCGAAGTAGGAGCCCATGACGAACATCCCCTCGCGCTGGATACCGAACGGCCAGCTTCCCTGCCAACCCGTCGCCGCGATGCCGTAGCTGGTCATCACCCCCGCCACCATCGCCCAGACGAACGGGCCGATCCCCAACGAGAGTGAAACGTCCTTGGGCAGGAAGTAGGCAATGGCCATGACGGAGAAGTACAATTGCCAGAACCCGCCCAGCAGGGTCTCGCCGCCGCCCTTCTCGAAGGTCGGGAACAATTCGGCCAGCGCGCTGAAGTCCACGCCCACGGGAATCTTGCCCAGCATCTGGTCCGGGAACCAGACCACGAGGTAGTTGTAGGTATGGATCAGAAAGGGCAGGAGCGCGCCGATCCAGAACAACTTGTTTTGGAATATCGAACTCCGGCGTCCGCCCTCCTCGGGCAGCAGCGATTCCGTGAAGGTGACAATCGGGTACGGCAGATGCTCGTGGGCCACCCACTGGCGGTGCACCACCACCGACAGCGCGATCATCGCCAGCCAGAGCGACAGGATGATGGGTATCCAGAAGGCGATCGGCTTGGCCCACGCCTTCCAGGGCACGGCGCGGACCGGGATGGATTCGTTCGCGATGCTCAAGCCGCGGACAAAGCCGTTCAACACGCGTTCCTCGTCCCCGCTCACATCCACCAGCATCCCGGGCGGGGTCAGGTCCATGACCTTCTGCTTTTCCCAGCCCGGCTCGGTACGCTCGAAGCGGTGCGGCAGAACCAGGGTCTGGGTGAACAGCCGCAGGAGGTTCGAGCCGGGGATGGCGCAGGCGGCCAGCGTCATGACCAGGATGATCGCGATCTCGCGCCGGCTCAACGCCAGGCGGCGGCTGATCCGGCGCAGGAGGGGATAGATGAAGAGCAGGAACACCACCAGCAACCCGTAGACCGAGATGGGCATGTTGTTGCCCACGAAGAACGTCTGGCGCATGACGTGATCATTGAAATACGTGTAGGAGCAGACGAACGCCACCCCCAGCAGGCCCAGTATGATCGAACGAATGGTCACGCGTCAGGTCCCCGGCGAAAAGTCGTCTTCTTCTTATCAGAAAGCGACGGACAGTTTCCACCCCCAAATTGACCTGACGGGAGGGAACCCGAATCTTTAGCGAACAATGTAGGGCCTGCGCTTGCGCAGGGCCGAGAAATCGGCGCGCCGCACCCGCCTTCGTCGGACTTCGGCGAGGCAAGAGCGGCGGCCCTACAAAACTCTTCTCACCCGCAACCTCCGATCTCCCTCCATCGCTAAAGATTCAGGGGAGGGAAGGCTTCTCTTCACGGGCGTTGAACTTCATATCTTTGACATTTGACGCGCCGCACGATGTGCGGCGGACGCATCACCCCGTGACGCGCGACGGCATCCTATGCAACGCGGATCAGTAAATGCTGGCTTCCGGACGGTTCCTGGGCCATACTTCCATTATAACAGGTCCGGCACGGATCGGGCCTCGGCGTCATCGGCAGCCGGGAGGGTAGCCATGATGGATTGGCGATGGTTCGGGATGGCGGGGATGGTGGCGCGCGGCAGGGCCCGGCCGCAGTCCCGCCTCGTGAAATTCGAGATCAGCACCACCACCCCCCTGCCCGCGGGCGACCAGTTATTTATCTGTGGCAGTCAGGAGGGCCTGGGCCTCTGGAAGCCGGATGGGCTTCCCTTGACCCGCATGTCGGACGATCTCTGGACCGGCATGGCCGTGTGTTCCGCGGGCGAGCCGCTCGAATTCAAAATCACGCGGGGCACCTGGGAAACCGAGGAAGTGGAGGGCGATGGGACCGTGCCGTCGAACCGGCGCCTGGAGCCGGGCGGGACTTTCACGGTACAGCATACCGTCGTTCGCTGGAAGGACAGCGGCCCGGGGCCGGCCCCGAAAATCGCGGGCGATTTCCGTATTCACCCGGGGTTTCACTCGGCGTACCTGCGGTTCGACCGCACGGTGATCGTCTGGCTGCCCCCCTCCTACGAGAAGCAACCCGGGCGCCGGTATCCCGTCTGCTACCTCCAGGACGGTCAGCAGGTTTTTGACCCGCAAACTTCGACCGGAAATCAGGACTGGGAGGTGGACGAGTGGTGCGCCTTGCTGATGGCGGCGGGCGAGATGCGAGAAATCATTGCCGTGGCCGTCTACTCCACGAAAGACCGCGAGTTGAACTATAACCCCGCGCTGACCGGGGCCTCCTATGCCCGGTTCCTGATCGAGGAACTGAAACCGTGGGTGGACCGCGAGTACCGGACGGAGCCCGGCGCGGCCTCCACGGCCGTGGCCGGCGCTTCGCTCGGCGGGACGCTGGCGTTTTATCTGGCTTGGACGCGGCCCGATGTTTTCTCGGCGGCCATCTGTCTCTCGCCCGCCTTCCGATTGCGCGAGGACTGTTACTGCCTGGACCTTGTGCGGAAGACGGCGGGCGCTCCCGATCTTCGGCTGTTCCTCTACTGCGGGCTGGGCGATCCGACCGAGCAGGAACTGGCGGAGGGGGTGGCGGAGATGGCGACCCTGCTGAAGCAGCGCGGGTTCGAACCGGGCCGCCACCTGGCCGTGGTAGAGGACCGCGAGGGCCGGCACGCGGAAGACGCATGGGCCCGTCATACAGGCGAGTGGCTGCGTTTCCTGTACGGGCAGGAGAGGAACCAGTGACGCCCGGGTCGGGGAAAAAGAAGAGAGCGATGTCGCCCCAACACGCCGGCCGGAAGGGTTGGCGGCAGGGGCCGCTCGAGCACATTGCCTTCTGGCAGTTCATGGCGTTCCTGATGCTTATAAGCCTGATCTGGGTGGACGCCGCGGTGGATTTGCCGAGTCTTTTTTACCGTCTCCCCCAAAGCCGTTTCAGCTGGTACCGGGCGTCCCTGCTGACCGCCGGGGTAATCCTGGTGGCTTTCATCACGATCGCCCACGCCTATGTCCAGCAGAAGCGGGCGCTGAAGGGTTTGATCAAAGTCTGCTCCTATTGTCACCGGGTCCAGGTGGACGAGCAGGCCTGGCACCAAATGGAGGAGTACGTGGCGGACCGGACGCTGGCCGAGTTCAGCCACGGCGTGTGCCCGGCCTGTTTCAAGCGAGTCATGGAAGATCTGTCCACCCCCCCACCTTCGGAACCTTCTCCGTCGAGCAGCCGGGTAGACTCGACACTTGACCCCGGGGGGGGCAACCCCTAGACTGTCCGCGCTTTTTCGCTTTCGAGCAGGAGCCCGCGCCACGCGGCCCGGGCGAAAAATATCTGGACCGTTTACGCGAAGACAAAAGGAGCATCGTCAGCATGGTCGCAAAAACCGAATCCAAGGTTGTTTTAAACGGCACAGAGGACGAGAACGAATCGGCCGCCCCTTTCGCCCTGCTCTTTGTGCTGGAGGACCTCGCCGTGAACGGGCGGAAGGCCATGCTTGAAGTGCTGCGGAGCGAAGCCAAAGGAGGCAAGAAGCGCTTTGACGACCGGCTGTTTTTCCGGAGCGGATTATCGGGTTCGCCGGCCGCGTGCCTGCCGACCGTGCTGGGCGGCGGGGAAGAGCCGGATCGCGAGGTCTTGCAGGATATCCAGCAGCAGATCTTCGATCGCCTGGTCTCGGACAAGGCCCGGCTGAACCCGGCCCTCGGCAGCCTTTTAAAGGCCGCGGCCGAGCGCAAGATTCCCACGTTGGCGCTGACCAGTTTGCCGGAAGAGACCGCCGGCGCGTTGGCGAGTCGGCTGCGCTTGGAGGGATTCGGCACGCAGCTTTTTATGGTCAAGGACGTCGCCGGCGACTTCCCTGCGCCGGACGCCTGGGTCAAGGCGGCCCGGTCCCTTCAACGGCGGCCCCGGGCCTGCGGGGCGGTGGTGGCCAACGCCCGGGCCAGCCGGGGCGCCATCATGGCGGGAATGAGATTCATCGCCGTCCCGGACGAGTTCACGTCATTCGAGGATTACGGCGGCGCCACCATGATCCTGGACGCTCTCGATGCCGTGTCGCCAGCCGAATTGCTGCGCGCCCTGTTCCAGGAACGATAATATCGCCGGCCGTCCCGCAGGGCGTTGTTCACATGGTGCAAAACAAAGAACCAGGCCAGAATCCCATGGAGCGGCTGCTCGGGCTGATGCGGACGCTTCGATCCGAAAAAGGCTGTCCCTGGGATCGCGAACAAACGCTTCAGTCCCTGAAGCCCTATCTCCTCGAGGAGTGCTACGAGGCCCTCGATGCGCTGAACAGCGGGGACCGGGCGCGATTATGCGATGAACTGGGCGACGTGCTTCTCCAGATCGTTTTCCAGTCGCAAATCGCGAGCGAAGAGGGCAGTTTCTGTTTCGACGACGTCGCCACGGCCATTTCCGACAAACTGGTCCGCCGCCATCCCCATGTCTTCGGCGAGGTGAAAGTCAGCGGATCCGCGGAGGTGACGAGGAACTGGGAAGCCATCAAAAAGGTGGAAAAAGGCGAACCCCGGAAGTCGGCGGTGGATGGGGTGCCCCGCAGCGCGCCGGCCCTCCACAAAGCCCAGCAGATCCAGAAGCGCGCCGCGCGGGTCGGGTTCGACTGGGATACGGTTCATCAGGTGGTGGACAAGGTCGAGGAGGAAGTCGGCGAAGTCAAGGAGGCCATGGCTTCCGGGGATCCGAAGAAGATCAAGGAGGAAATCGGCGACCTCCTGTTTGCCGCCGTCAACCTCAGCCGGTTTCTCGGGCACAACGCCGAAGAGGCGCTGGATGAAACCATCGAGAAGTTCACCCGGCGTTTCCAGGGCATCGAACAGCGCCTGCACGCGCAGGGCCGGACAATGAGCGACTGCAAGCTGGCCGAGTTGGACGCCATCTGGAACGAAATCAAGGCCGCCGAGTAACCCCCCCGCCGCGCTTTTACCGTCCCTACGGCGGGTGTCTTTTTCATTGAGTCAACGTCCTTTTTCCGCCCCCTTTCCCAACGCACCCGGGCGTCCTTCCATTTGAGGCCATTCGGCCCCGCCGCCCCCCGGAAAAGAAACCTTGACCCGCCTTTGTTAACCGTAGTAGAAAGTATTGTTTACCAGTACACAATGCCGGTGTTGCCGAAGAGTGGGTCCGTACCCACTCTTTTGCGTATGTCGCCTGGCTGTGCGGAGTTGTGATGCAGGGATCCCCAAAGCGGGGGAATGGTCATGAATAACGATCTGCTGGCGGTAATGGAATATATGGAGAGGGAGCGGGGGATTGACCGGGAAACCCTCCTCACAGCGGTCGAATCCGCGTTGCTGAGCGCTTCCAAGAAAAGCGTGGGACCGGCCCGGGATTTGCGCATTGAGATAGATCGGAAGACCTGTCGAATCCGCGCGCTGGCCAATGTCACCGTGGTGGAGAAGATCGTGGCGCCGCACGATGAGATTACGCTGTCCAGCGCGCGGCGGATCAAGCCCGACGCCCAACTGGGTGAAATCGTTGAAATCGAAGTGACCCCTAAGAATTTCGGCCGGATCGCGGCCCAGACAGCCAAACAGGCGATCCTGCACAAGATACGGCAGGCGGAGAAGGAGCGGGTCTTCGACGAGTACAAGGACCGGGGTGGCGACATTGTCAGCGGTACGGTCGGCCGCATCGAGCGCAGCGACGTGATCCTGGACCTGGGGCGGGCGGAAGCAATCATGCCGGTTTCCGAAAAAGTGCCCACGGAACGCTACCAGATCGGCGACCGGATCCGGGCCTTTATTCTGCGGGTGGAGAGCAAAACCCAGGGGCCGGAAATAATCGTGACGCGCAGCCATCCGGATTTTGTCCAGCGGTTGTTCGAGCTCGAGGTGTCGGAGATCGCGGACAAGACCGTGGAAATCAAGGGGATCGCGCGCGAGGCGGGATTCCGGTGCAAGATCGCCGTCGTGTCCCATGATTCCAAGGTGGACCCGGTGGGGGCTTGCGTGGGCATGCGGGGCATCCGGGTGAAGAATATTGTCCGCGAGCTTTCGGGGGAAAAGATTGACATCGTCCGGTGGAACGAGGATATCAAAACCTTTGTCACCAATGCGCTGGCCCCCGCGAAACTGATTCGCGTCACGGTGGATGACGCGACGCAAACGGTTCACGTGGTGGTGGATTCGGAGCACCTGTCGCAGGCAATCGGCAAGAAGGGGCAGAACGCGCGGCTGACATCCAAGTTGACGGGCTGGAAGATCGACATCCAGCGGGACGAATTCGACATCAGTTTCGAGGAAAAAGTAGCCCGCGCGGTGACCGCGCTGGCGGCGGTAGAGGGGATCGGTCCGGAACGGGCGGAGAAGCTGGTTCACGCCGGCTTTCTGACCCTGGAGGGATTGCTGGCGGCGGAGCCCGGCGACCTGGAAGCGGTGGAAGGTTTTGATGCGGCGGCGGCGCGGGAAGTGCTGCAGGGGGTGGAGAAGGCCTGCGAGCACTTGCATGGGCAAGAGGACGCATGAGAGTTCACGAACTGGCCAAAGAGCTGGGGATTTCCAGCAAGGAGCTGATGGCCCGACTCCACGGCGTGAACGTGGAGGTTCGCAATCAGCTGGCCGCGCTGACTCCCGAGCAGGTCGCCCTGGCCCGGAAGGCTGTGGGCGGGGAGGCCGCGCCACCGACCGGCCTCCCGGCGATCAAACCCAAGGCCAAGAAAGCGGCGGTCAAACCAGCCCCCGCTCCCCCGCCGCCTGAACCCGTGGCGCCCGCCGCGCCACCCGCACCGCCGGAGCCACCGCCCCCCAGGTTGATCATTGTCAAAGGCCCGATCATCGTCAAGGAGTTCGCCGAACAGTTGGGGCTCAAGCCCAACCTGCTGATCGCCGAACTAATGACGATAAACGTGTTTGCTTCGATCAACGAGCGCATTGAGTTCAAGGTGGCGCAGCAACTCGCCTCCCGGCACGGCGCCTTGATTGAACACGAGAAGAAGGCCCCCGAACCCAAGCCGGTCAAAAAAGCCGAACCGAAGCTGGAGGAGGCCCGACCCGAGGATTTCCAGTCTCGTCCCCCCGTCGTGACGTTCCTGGGGCATGTGGACCACGGGAAGACTTCGCTGCTGGACCGAATTCGCCACAGCAAGGTGGTGCAGTCGGAGGATGGGGGGATCACCCAGCATATCGGGGCCTACACGGTCGCTTACCGCGATCACCCGATCACGTTCCTCGATACGCCGGGCCACGCCGCCTTCACGGCCATGCGCGCCCGGGGCGCCAATTTGACGGACATCGCGGTCCTGGTGGTGGCCGCCGATGACGGCGTGATGCCGCAGACCCGCGAGGCCCTTCAGCATGCCCGGGCGGCGAATGTTTCTATCATGGTGGCCATCAACAAGATAGACCTCAAGAGCGCCGTTGTGGATCGGGTCAAGCGTCAGCTTCAGCAGGAAGGCCTGGCCCCCGAGGATTGGGGCGGAGAAACCATCTGTTGCGCCGTCAGCGCGGTCACCGGTGACGGCCTTGACCATCTGCTGGAGATGATTCTCCTGCAATCGGAAATGCTGGAGTTGAAAAGCAATGTCCGGCGGCCGGCGCAGGGATTCGTGATCGAGGCCCGGCTGGAGGCGGGAAGCGGACCGACGGCCAACCTGCTGGTGAAGCAGGGCACCCTGACCGTGGGCGATGCCATTGTGTGCGGCCGGTGCTGGGGAAAGGTCAAAGCCCTCATCAACGACCAGGGCATCAAGGTCCGCACGGCGGGGCCTTCGATCCCGGTGAAATGTCTCGGTTTGAACGGCGTGCCCGAGCCCGGGATGGAATTCCTCGTTTATCCGAACGACCGCGAGGCCCGCGCCATCGCGGAGGAAAGGGATGCCGCCAGCCGGCTCCAGGCGATTTCCACGCCCCGGCGCGCGTCGCTGGACGATCTGCTCAAGCCGGCGGAGCTGCACCAGCGCTGGGAGCTGGTCATCGTGCTGAAGACCGACGTGCAGGGATCGCTGGAGGCGATCCGCCAGGCTCTGCTGGGGATCAAGAGCGACAAGGTTTCGCTCAAGATCGCCCTTGCGGGCGTCGGGAATGTGACGGGGAACGACGTGCTGCTGGCCAGCGCGTCCAAGGCCATCATCGTCGGGTTTCACGTGAGCAAGGAGGACGGCATCGGCGCCCTGGCCAAGCGCGAGGGGGTGGAGATCCGCCTCTACAGCGTCATCTACCAGTTGCTGGACGAGGTACGCGATGCCATGGCCGGGCTGCTCGAGCCGGTGCTCAAAGAGCAAGTGATCGGCCATGCGGAAGTCCGGCAGATCTTCGAGATCGGCAAAAAGGGCAACGTGGCCGGCTGTATGGTCGTGGACGGGCGCATCACGTCCCGCGCCCGGGCGCGGGTCAAGCGGGCGGACGACGTGCTGTACGAGGGCACCCTCGCCTCGCTGAAGCGCTTTCAGGACGACGCCTCCGAGGTGCGCGAGGGCTTGGAGTGCGGCATACGGCTGGATCGCTTCAACGATTGCCAGCCGGGCGATGTGATTGAATGTTACGAAGTGCAGAAGATCGAGCAACCGCTGTAACAAACAACCGAAGCGACCGCCCCGCGTCCGGGCATCCCGAAAAGATTTCCTTTCGAGGCGCTTCGTCTGCGGAACCCGTCATGAGCCGTCAGCGCATGGTCAGAGTGAACGAACTCCTCAAGCGCGAGGTAGCCTCGGCCCTGTACCGGGTCATGAACGAGGCCGGCTTCGATCTGACGGCCGTCACCGTCACCGGCGTGGACGTGGGGAGCGACCTGCGGACGGCGCGGGTGCGGGTCTCCATCCGGGATCATCGCGATGAGCGCCGGAAGATGCTCAACCTCCTGCGTCGGCACCGCGGCGACATCCAGGAACTGCTGCACCGCAACGTGATCCTCAAGTACACACCGAAGCTCTCTTTTGAGTTGGACGAGTCCATCGAGCAAGGCGATCGGATCCTGCAGATCCTCTACAAGATGGAAAACTCCGGCGAACTGGAGCGGGGCGGCGGAAGCAAGGACCCGACGCCATGAACGATTACCCGCGTCGCCCCGCCGCGGCCCGCCACCCGCCTCCGCCGCCCGTCGTCGAGCCCTGGGAGGGACTGTTGCTGGTGGATAAGCCCGCGGGCATGACGTCCCACGATGTCGTGGACGCGATCCGCCGGCGTTTCGGCTTCAGGAAGGTCGGCCACGGCGGCACGCTGGACCCCATGGCCACCGGGTTGCTCGTCATCCTGCTGGGCCGCGGGACCAAGCTTTCCGATCGTGTCATCGCTTCCGATAAAACCTATGAGGGGGCGATGCGGCTTGGCATGACTACGGACACGGAGGATGTGGATGGGAAGGTGTTGTCCGAGTCCGACTGCCGCGGCGTGACGCGGGCGCAGCTGGAGGAGGAACTGGCCCGGCGGGTAGGCGATCTGATGCAGGTGCCACCCATGGTTTCTGCCGTCAAACGTCAGGGGGTGCCGCTGTATAAGCTGGCCCGGAAGGGACAGACGGTCGAGCGAGAGCCCCGCCTGATCCACGTGTACGAGTTCCGGCTGAAGGCGTTCGAGCCGCCCCGGGCCCATTTCCTGCTGCGCTGCACCAAGGGCACCTATGTCCGGACGCTCTGCGCAGAAATCGGGCAGGCCCTCGGTTGCGGCGCGTTCCTGGAATCGCTGCGGCGCACGCAATCGGGCGCCCTGACGATTGACGAGGCGACGCCCCTGGACGACATTCTGCACATGGACGTGGGGCAACTGACGAAGCGGGTGCGGCCGCTTCATCACATGCCGATCGAAGGCCCCGCCGCATGAACATCCGGCGGGATCTGGATGAAATGTCCGGAGTCCCCGGCCTCGCCGCCGTAGCGATCGGGACGTTCGACGGCGTTCATCGGGGGCACCAGAGCGTGGTGCGCGCGGCCGTTAAAAAAGCGGCGACGATGGGCGGAGCACCCTGGGTACTGACCTTCGACCCTCATCCGATGAAAGTGCTCCGGCCGCGCGAGGCCCCCCTGTTGTTGACCTCCACCCCGCACAAACTGAAACTGCTCCACGACCTGGGCATTACGGGGTGTCTGCTGCTTTCTTTCACACCCCGGCTGGCCAGCCAGGAGCCCGAGGACTTCCTCAAAACACTGTCCGCCTCCTGGCCCGGAGCGCGGGACCTCGTGGTGGGGTCCAATTGGACATTTGGACATCGAGGCCGGGGCAACGTGGAGTTGCTTCGCCGGTGGGCGTCCGGCGCGGGGGTGCAGGTGACGACCGTGGATCCGATGGCGTGGGACGGCCTGCCCATATCCAGCACCCGGATCCGGCAGGCGGTCCAGGCCGGGTGCCTGGAGGATGCCCGCGCCATGCTCGGGAGGCCGTTCAGTTTGCTGGGGACCGTGATGGCGGGGCGTCGGGTGGGGACGCGGCTCGGGTTCCCCACGGCCAATCTTGATCCTCATAACGAAGTGCTCCCGCCGCCCGGCGTGTATGCGGTCCGGGCAATGATGAAAGAAGGCGAGTGGCTCGGGGCCGCCTTCCTGGATGATAAGCCGCACGAGGGCTTGTCCGCGGAAGCGAGGCTGGTGGAAGTATATTTCCTGGATTTCGGCGGCGGGGAACTTTACGGCCGCGACGTGGAGGTGTTTTTCACCCGGCGACTGCGGGAAGTGCGTCACTTTGACAGCCCGGAGGCGCTGCGCGCGCAGATTACACGGGATGTCGAGTGCGTGCGAGCCGAAGCGCGAAACGCCACCGCGCCAGGGGAGTAATCCCCTTCGGCCTGGCCGTTTTTTACCTCTTGCCCCCGCGCGGGACTTCCCACAGAATACCGTGGGCCTGAAACAGCGCGGAGGATGATCCATGAACGAAGCAGCGCCGGAAGCGAAGGAAGCGAATCGTGGCGGGGGGTGGCTGTCGGTGGTTGGCCTGGCCGTACTCGCCCTGTTCGGTGTTCGAACAATCAGCCACGCCAGCTTCTGGCTGCGCCTTGTTGCCGGCCGCGCGATTGCCGAGCAGGGGATCACGCGAAGCGATTCGATGACGTTCACGGCCGCCGGCCAACCCTGGATCAACACCTCCTGGCTGTATGATCGCGTCCTCTACGGTTTGTGGAACCTGGGCGGGGCGTCTCTGGTTATCCTCCTTCACGTGGCGGTCGTGGTGGCGGCCTTTGCCCTGTTGATCCGGTCGGCCCGCCGCCTGGCCGGTCCCTCGGGCACGGCCCTGGCGCTGTTGGCTTGCGCGTGGCTGTTCAGCGTCCGTTTCATTGCCTCCCCGGTGCTGGTGGCGCTGTTGTTTACCGCGATCTTCGTCCGGGTTCTTTCGGGCGCGGGCAAGCCCTGGGCCCCGGCGCTCCTCCTGCCGGTCCAACTGGTGTGGGCAAACGTGCATGGCAGTTTCATCCTGGGCCCCATTCTTTTCTTCCTGTTCGCCCTGGAACGCTGGCATGGGAACCGGGAGTCCCGGGAGAAAAAGGCCCTGGGCTGGCTGGGCGGCATGATCCCGGCCGCGCTCCTGGTGAGCCTTGTCAATCCCTACGGCGTGGACGTCTACACCCAGACGTTTCGCGACTGGGGGCTGGTGGTATTTGCATATGTCCAGGAGTGGGTGTCGCCTTTCAGCCTGCAGTTCCAATCGGCGTTCTTCGTGAAGCCCCTCGTGACCCTGGCCCTGCTGGTCGGAGCCATCGGGCTGATCACGGAAAAACGGAAGCTGCCCTTTGCCGAGACCACCCTGGCCGTGCTGGGCGCGTTCCTGGCGGTTCGTTCATTGCGGCACGTCGAGTTTTTCGCGCTGCTGGCCTTCCCCTTCCTCGCGTTGAGCTTTTCAGCCGTGGGGGGTTATGTAGAAGAAAAACTGCGGACGACGTTCGGTATCCGGACGGCTTGGTGGCCCGGTCTGGGCGTTGTCCTGACCGTGTCGCTGGCCTTGTTCTCGGTCCTGGCCATTGTTTCCAATGTGTTCTACGAGGCTACGGGTTCCGCCTCCACGCCGGGACTCGGCATGGTCAAGGGGCTTTTCCCGGACCAAGCGGCGGAGATCCTGGCCCGGCCCGATTTCCCCGCCAAGGCGGTGAATCTCGTTCATGACGGCAGCTACCTGGTGTGGCGCATACCGGGTCGAAAAATATTCGTGGACCCGCGCGCGAACCTCTACGGACGCGAGTTCTTCGAGACGCTGACCCGCAGCCTGAACGGCGACCGGGAGGCGTGGAGCAAGATCGAGAGCCAGTGGGAACCGGAAGCGGTGCTGCTGAATGGCTGTGTGTTCGGGGCGGGCCCGCTCCTGCGAGGGCTTCTCAACAGCAAGCGCTGGGGACTGGCGTACTTCGACGGCACCTCGGCGCTGCTGATGCGCGCCACCTCTGCCAATCAGGCTTGGCTGACCAATGAGAAGACGCAGAGGGAGGGATTGCGGATTCTAGAAGAAGAACACCAGGATTACTGGAATCGTATAAAAAGCTGTGCACGGCCTAGTCTGTCGCCGCGATTGATCGGTGCGGGAGAATTGTACATCGCCATGGACCGTTTCTCGGAGGCTGCAGCGATATACAGCCTTTTAACACTCGGTGACCCGTCCATGGTGGGGGCCTGGTATTACCTGGGTATTGCTCAGCTTGAACTTGGCAAATTCGAGGAAGCGGTCGCCGCCCTGAAGCAGGCTTGCCGGCGTCAGCCGCGGAATCCTCGCTCCTGGCTGCAACTAAGCCGGGCTTATTCCGGGGCCGGGATGGCGGGCGAAGCGGAGGGCTCTTTCGAAAAAGCCCGCAAGCTCAATCCCGCCATGGCCGATCGCTTCCGTTCCGGTCCCGCGCCGGCTCCCTGATAGAAAGGCCTGCCGCTGTCCACTGAAGGCGGCTTGAAAGTTCAGCAGCGCCGCTCCCGCCCCTGACATGTGAAGTGTACTGTAGCGGCGGCTCTGTGAGCCGCCAAATTGACGAAAACTGCTCGTTGCTACTCCTCGCGCAGTAGTTTCTCGATGGCGGGATAGGAGGCCGGATCATGCGGATGGGCGGGCAACGCCACAATGATTTCAGCCAGTGCCTTGCCGCCTTCGCCTTTGTACGTTGAGACAAACGCGCGAAAAACTTCCGAGGCGCTTTCATCGGCGCAGTCGCTGATGATCTTCCAAGCAAATAGAGGGACGCCGTGATCCGCGCAAACCAGGGCCAGCCCGAAGCTGTTCATGTCCACCGCGTCGGCGTCCGTGGTGGCGCGCAAACGGTCGCGTTCACTCGTGGACGCCACAAACAATTCCCCGGAGGCAACAGCGATAGTGGAGTTTGATCGAAAGAGCGGGGGGAGTGTAACGGCAGGAAAGCGGCCCCAATCTGTTTCCCATGTCGAGGACTCCGACATGGACATGCCGGTGGATGTCGCTGTTCCGCGCTGCCAGGCAATGACACGGTCGACGCGATACCAGCGGCCGGTTTCAAGATTTTCCGATAAGGCGCCCGCCGGCCCCAGGGAAAAGGCCCAGTCGCATCGAAAACGCGAGAGCAACGCCTGGGCCGACGCGGCGGTTTCAACACTGCCTGAACCCATCTTCACCGCGTAAATCGTGTGCGGCCCCAGAGCCAGCCGATAGATGCTTCGGGAACCCACGGCGAGGGGCTGTCCGATTTCCCGCGCGTCTTCTTTCAGCGTCCGCAGGTCCGCGTCCACGGCATAAAAAAACGCGATCGTGTCCGCCCTCGCCGCGAACCAAGACTGGATAATGAGCAATCCGAGCAAGAAATATCGCATGATTCCACCCTATCCTGCTGCCTCGTGTAAGGCAAAAAAACAAATGTAAAAAAAAGACTTGCCCCCCCCCCCCCGAAGTAAAGTATCGAACAGTCATGAAGCCTGTAACGCGAAGGGGGTTCTTACAGGTTGCCGGCGCAGCAGCGCTGGGTGCAACTGCCTTTTCGGTCTTGACGCCGAAGTTGGCGAGATCCGACCGAAAACGACGACAGGTTCGACTTCAACCGGTTCCCGCAACAAGTTTTCACCCGGCGGACGAAGCGTTCTGCAAGCGCGCTCGTTTTCCTACAGCGGCGGATGCGGTACGCGTGGCTGCTCGACGAGGTTTGTCCGCGGAGATTTATCGTGAGGACCTGTTTTCATAATTTCGCCCTCACCGTGCGTGCGGCAGCACGCCTATCGCACACCGAGGGCCTTGGCCGGGAACCGAAAAATCCTGCAAGGATTTCAGATTCCCGGCCGCTTTTTTTTCTTTAGAGTGACACGGGCGTCTCGCCCGTGAGGCTTTGGCGCTGTAGGCCGTGTTCGAGGAGAGCGGCCTGTTCAGGAGAGACAAGGCGGGGGCATGAAAACAAGGCGGCGATTCCATAAGCGGCCCTATCAGCCGCCCCGGGACAAGACTGTTTTGTCTTCGGCCTTGCGAGAAATCGGTGAAAGTATTCGTGGACGAGATTTCGCGACGGGTCTAACCCAAGCCAATCAATTGCTCTCGACCCCGACACTGAACAGGCATGAACAGGCTCGTATCCTGGGCATGGTGGGGGACAGTGAGTTTCGGCGCGGTGCTTTTGAAGAGGCGGCTCAAATCTACCAACGGGCCGCTACACTTTGTCTCGACCATCACGACTTGTGGCTGCGGCCCCTAGTGGGCCAGGTCAAGTCCCTGCTGAAAGCGGTCCGCGTAGATGATGCATTGATGATGGCGCGACATGCCTGCGATGTTGCCCGGCAAAAATGCGCCGCTTTTGATGCCCAGGTAAGCGCCGCGAACCGGGAATTGATCGAGCGTGGTTACGTAAACGTGCCTTCTCTCCCGCCCAGGGTGAGCGTCGTGGCAACCCGGATGGGAGCCCTATTTCTTAACGAGGGTGAGCCGGCCTCCGCCCAGGAGTTCTTCGAGAAAGCACTGGAGGCCAATCCGCGAGGTGCTTGTCGGGCGCGACAGGGATTGGCCCGTATCGCGCTGGCCATGGATGATCCGACCCGCTCATTGATTCTGGCCGAGGGATCCATTCGCATAGGCAACTACGCGGCCAAAACAATCGCCGCTTGGCCTATCCTGATTGCGGCTCGACGCAAGCTGGGCGGTTGGCAAATCAGTCAAAACCTCCTCGACGGGCTCGAAATGACCCCGCCCAGCGTTCGCGCGCGAACCGTACTGACCATTATCCGCGAACTCCGTAAGAGCGACATGCGTCAGTGGCGCGAGGTCGCGCTCCGGTGGTCGAGCCGCGAGGGGCAGGAGTTCCCGATTACCGAAGCGGAAATCCGGAAGATGGTCCTGGCTTCGGCCAAGGTCATGCCCGGTGACGCGACGGGCAAGCGGGAGTTGGCGGAGCAACTTCTGCAAACGCCAGGGTTGAGCCGCAACGAATGGTTGGCCGCCGCCAAGGAGGTTGTCAGGGCCGGCCTGTGGGAGGGG
>JAHJJH010000221.1 GCA_018823105.1 Verrucomicrobiota bacterium
CGCGACAACCGCAACCCTGGGGATTAGGAAAAGCGATCGGGCGCGGTTTGGTCAAGCTTCCGGGAGCAGTTTGGCCAATTCCACGGCGAGCAGGCAAACGTCGTCCTCGAAGTCCTCCGTACCCTTGAACCGCCGAGCCTCCGCGACCAGCTCGTTAAGCAGTTCGCCGGGCTTCAGGGCCAGGAGTTTCTGCAACGACACCATCATCTGATGGTCTTCGAACAACTGCCGTTCCGGCCCTTCCGCCTCGCTTAGCCCGTCGGTGTAGAGCAACAGTACTTCGCCCGGTTGGAGGGTACCGGTCTGGGAGCCATACACGGCGTTGTCAAACAGGCCGAGCGCGGGCCCCTTGCCTCCCTCGCCGGCCGGCAACATGCTGACGGAGGCCGCGGAGCGCCGTAGGTGGAAAGGGAACGGATGCCCCGCGGTCGTGTACTGCATCCGGCCGGTCTTCAGATCGAGCACCAGGTAGAACGCGGTGGTGAACGTCAGTTGTTCGGTCTGGCTGAAAATTCCCGTGTACGCGCGGTTCATCTGGGTCAGGAAGGCCGCGGGATCTCCCGCGATGGGAGCCAGTTCTTCCATCAGGCCCCGGATCGTGGCCACCACGAGGGCGGCCCGCATGCCGTGGCCGGCGACGTCGGAGATGAACAGCCCGGCCTGGCTGTCGGAGAGGACGAGCATATCGAAAAAGTCCCCGCCCACGGCCCCGCTGGGATAATAGAGATGCCCGACCTGCAGGATGCTGTCCTCGGGCTTCGCCCCGCGCGGGAAGACCGGGTGCTCCCGGGGCAGAAAGGCCTGCTGGATTTCGCGGGCCATGTTCTGGTCGCTCTCGAGCAGGTTGTTCTTCTCCTGCAACTCCTGGGCGAAGCATTCCAACTGGTGTTGGGCCTGCTTGAGATTGGTGATGTCCAGCACGGACAACACCATGCCGGTCAGTTCGTCGTCCGCGTTGACGTTCGGCGCCACGGAGCCCTGCGCGTAGAACGTGGCCCCGTCGGATCGCTTCATCTCGAGCTCGCCGACCCAGGTATGCTGTGCGGTCACGTTCTGCAGGATCTCATCGGCCTTCTCCTGATCCGCAAGGAAGTCGCGCAAGTTGCGGCCGGTCATCTGTCCGGCGTCCGGATCGCCCCAGAGCGAGGTCATCGCGGGATTGCAGAAGCTGATCGTGCCGTCGAGATCGGCGATGGCGATGCCGTCGCCGGAGTTCTGAATGGCCGTGTACCCGGTGCGCAGGCGCTCCTCGGCCTCCTTGCGCCAGGAAATGTCCCGGATGAAGAAGCTCAAGTAGTCGTGGCCGGAAATGTGAAGATGGTTGGCCGAGATCTCGGCGGGGAAGATCGTGCCGTCGCTGCGAAGACAGTAAGCCTGAATCAGGGTGTAGCGGTCGTTTTCCAGGTTCTTACGGATCGTGGGCACCAAGTCGTCCCCCGCGCCGGAAATCAGTTCGACGATGGGGTGCCCCACCAGGTCCGCACGCTCCGATCGGAAGAACTGTATGGCGCGCGGGTTGACGCTGGCAATCCGTCCGTTCAGGTCGGTGATCAGGGTCGCGTCATAAACGTTCTGCAGGATCTCCTGGAAATCGGGGCTGCCGAGTTCCGAGGTCTCTCCGGCTTTCTTGGGAATCTTGATCGTGACCCGGCCGGTGCGGCGCGTCTGCGCCGGTCCCGGGGCGAACGTGGAGGCCAGTTGCTCCTTCAGATGCGGAGTGATATCAATCCGCATCGTCGTGGAGAACACTTCCTCCTTCGGTGCTTCGCCGTCTTGATTCTCTTCCGTCATATATTCTCCGCCGCTCGACACATATCAGCCCATCGCTCAGTTGACAATTGAACGAACAGACCTCCGGTAGGGCGGCTTGGCTCAAGCCGCCGCCAACCGCTCCGCAAGCGTAACGAGCGCAGCGGCGCGCTCGGCGAGCGCGCCCTACCTTCTATCTCATTCATAATTCGATCGTTTACAGGTGCCAGGTGAATCCCATCAGTTTGGAAAAGACCTTCTCCAGCTTCTTCCGCTCTTCCTGCGAGAACCGGACAATTTCCCGGCTGCGCGCCAAGTCGGCCTGAACATCCAGCCCGGCCGGCGCGCCCAAGTGCGTCTTCCGCGCGATCGCTTGGTCGGGATCCATCCGCTCCAGGTCCTCCAGATGCGCCTTGACGTGGTGATAGGCGTCCCGGAAGGGCATGCCTCCGGCGACCAGTTCCAACGCCCGGTCGGTGGCGAACACGTCCGGGGTGAAGGCCGCCCGCAGCGCTTTGGGGTTGACCGTGACGCCCTCGAAAAGCCGTTTCAGAATCCGGAGGCTGTCCCGGGTGATCGCCAGGCCCTTGATGAACGCCCCCTTGGCTTCCTGGACATCCCGGTTATACCCGGACGGCGCGGCGCGGATCAGCTCGCTCACCAGCGCCGCGCCGGACGCGACCACAGCCGCCCGCGCCCGGACCAGCTCGAGGACGTCCGGATTACGCTTCTGCGGCATGATGCTGCTGCCGGTGCAGAAACCGGACGGCAGGGTGAAATACCCGAACTCCGGCATGCTCCACAGGATCAGATCCTGGGCCAGGCGCGAGAGACTCCCCATCACGCCGGCCAGGGCGGACAGGATCACGTACTCGATTTTCCCCCGCGTATTGTTGGCGTACAGGACATTGTGGATCGGCCGGCTGAATCCCAGCAGGTCGGAGACCAGCTGGCGGTCAATCGGCAGCGGCACGCCGTAGCTGGCCGCGGAACCCAGCGGACATTGATCGTTCATGGAGTACGCGGGGAGCAGCAGGCCCGCGTCGTCCAGGAGGCTCTCGGCGTGGGCCGAGGCCCACAGGCCGACGGACGAGGGCATGGCCGGCTGCATATGCGTCCGCCCGACCATGGGCAGCGCGACGTGCCGGCGTGCGAACTCGGCGAGCGTCCGCGCGAGCCCGCCCACCGTCTCCAGCACTTCCAGCAACCGGGGCTTGGC
>JAHJJH010000222.1 GCA_018823105.1 Verrucomicrobiota bacterium
AAATCCGAAAGATCGTCACGGTCCTCGGCCGGGCCACCGTTCGCGAAATGGGCTACAAAACGTCCATCGAGTTTGAAAAATGTCTGCATCTTCAAATTATGAAGGCTTGACTGACCACAGGCCTGTCTTTCGTGGTTATCTGTGATTTGCATTATGCGCGTTCTATTTATCAATCGAATGTTGAGCCTGGTCCGGGGCGGGGGGGAGACCTTTGACCTGGAGATCGGGCGGCACCTGGCGCGCCTGGGATGCCGCGTGTCCTATCTTTCCGGATTGCCCCTGTTCGGGGGCGGGCGCCCGCCGGTGATGCCCGACTCGTTCCGGCCGCCCCCGGCGCTGCACACGGTGCGCTCGCCGTACCTGTCCTGGATTCCCTGGGACCGCATGCGCGGCGGCTGGCGCGTCTGGCTTGTTGACCGACGGATGTTCGAAAGACGCGCGCTGAAATGGGTGCTCCCGCGCCAGCAGGAGTATGACATTGTCCACCTCTGCGAGATGCCCGACTGGGTGGCGGCGGCCAAGGGGGCGGGACTGAAGGTCCCCGTCGTGCTGCGGCTGACGGGCCCGGAATACGTGGACTTGACGGACGGCTTGAAAGCCGCCGATGGCGTCATCGCCAGCGGAGTTTCCGTCGAGAAGATCCGGGCCTCCGTGCGGCCCGATTGCGAAAACATCCCCAACTCGGTGGACACGGACCTGTTCCGCCCGCAGCCCTCCACGTTTCGCCCGGAGCACGGGATGGGGCCGGACACCTGTCTGATCCTGTACGTGGCCCGCTTCCAGGATTTCAAGAATCACCAGATGCTGGTGAAAGCGTATGCGCGGTTCGCGGCTGAAGTTCCCGACTCGCGGCTGATCCTGGCGGGCGAAGGGCACCTGAAATCGTGGGTGCAGAAGGATTGTGTGGCTCTGGGCATCGCCGACCGGGTGATCTTCCTTGGAGAGGTGTCGTTTACCGATTTGCCGGGCCTGTACGCGGCGGCGGACATCAAGGTGATATCGAGCGATTACGAGTCGTTCTCCTTCGCCACGATCGAGGCCATGGCCACGGGCCTGCCCGTCGCCACCACGGACTGCGCCTGGGCGCCGCGGCTGATCGGCCAAGGGCTGGGCCCCGCCAGCGGCGGGGCGCCGCACGCTAGGCCGGGCTTGGAAATCACGCCGGGCGGCGTGATCACCCCGGTCAAGGATCCCGAGGCACTGGCGAAGGGCCTTCTCCTGCTGGCCAGGGATCCGGAGCTTCGGAAGAAGATGGGCGAATGGAACCGCCGCAAGGCCGTGGCCGAGCATGGGTGGGCGGCCAGCGCGGGCAAATTGCTGTCGCTGTATAAAAAACTGACGGGAGCGTCGTCCCCATGAAGCCGGGATTGATGAAAGCCCTGGTCTGCCCGTTTCACAAAGAAGCGCTCGAACTGGCGGCAGCTTCCTGCGAGGGCTCGGAAGTGATGGAAGGAGAGCTCCGGTGCCCGGCCTGCCCGCAGCCGTATCGCATTGCGGGCGGCATCCCCCGCCTGGCCGGCCTCCCCGCCAGCGGCCACGACGCGCCGGCTCAACCTGCGGCGGGGACGGATAATGCGGCGGATACGGTGAAGACTTTTTCGTATGAGTGGGCCCTGTTCGACCGCCTGGGTTGGGACGAGGCCACGTGCGGTCATGAACATACGGAAATGCGTTTCTTTGATTCCACACAATTAAGGAAGGAAGATCTTCCTGGGAAGAAGATACTTGATCTAGGTTGCGGCAACGGTCGCTTTGCCGGCGTGGCCGCCGAGGAATCCACCGCGGAGGTATATGCCGTGGACCTGGGGGTGCAGACCGTAGAGGTCGCGTATCGGAATCTTGCCAGCCGGCCCAATGTTCACGTCTTGCAAGCCAGCGTCTTTCATTTGCCGTTTCGCGAGGACTTCTTTGACATCGGCTACTCCATCGGGGTGCTGCATCATACGGGGGACACGCGAAAGGCCTTCGAGTGTCTCGCGTCGAGGGTAAGGAGCGGAGGCCTTTTGGCCGTGGACATATACCACCCCCGGAACCTTCTGTGCGAGGGGGTGGACAGAACGCTTCGAGCCGTGACGACGCGAATGTCGCCGGACCGGCTCTATCGGGTGTCCCTGCGGCTTGAAAAAGTCGCGGCCTGGCTGGCCCGGCACAATCTGCTCAAGTACGTTAACCTGGTCATGAGACTGGAGGCGCATCGGTTGTCCATCTTTGACTGGTACTCTCCCAAAATCGCGGACAGACACTCCTACAAGGAAGTGGAGGCGTGGTTCCGGCATTGTGGCTTTGAAATCACGAAGTCGTTGAAACCCCGGCCCCGCAGCCGTGTGGAGAAGTTCAAGCGGGGCCTGAATCCTCCCTGGTCCCTTGTCCTTCAGGGAAGAAAAGGGCAAAAGGACGGGTAAGGAGCCCGCCGCGCGGCGTTCGAGCGGCAGAACACATCCAGCCAGGGCACACCGATGAAGAAATATCTCAACCGATTGTATCAGTTGCTGAAAAGTGCCGCGAAGGATCCGCGCGTGTTCCTGCGCGTGGTCAACACCGTGCCTTCCATTTGCAGCGCCTGCGGCTTTTCCCGCGCGTATAAGGACTCCGGCCGGGAAACCGGCGAAACGGTTTCTCCGGCGGCCAATCCGCTCTGGGAGTATTTTCAGAACCACAAGGTGGGCCGCGGGATCTGGAAATGGGAGCATTATTTCGACATTTATCATCGGCACCTGGCTCGGTTCGTGGGGCGGAAGGTGGACGTTCTGGAAATCGGCATTTACAGCGGCGGCAGCCTGGGAATGTGGCGGTCCTATTTTGGCGAGCAGAGCCACCTCTATGGCGTGGATATCGAGGGGGCCTGTCGGGCCTATGCCAGTGACCATGTCACCGTCTTTATCGGGGACCAGGCCAACCGGGCCTTCTGGGCGGATTTCCGGGAAAAAGTTGAGGGCATAGATGTCATTATTGATGACGGCGGACATGATCCGGAGCAGCAGCGGATCACCCTGGAGGAAATGCTGCCGCGCCTGCGTTCGGGGGGGGTGTACCTGTGTGAAGACGTTCATGGACGATTTCATAAGTTCGCCGCGTATGCGACTGGATTGGTAAATGAGTTGAACAGCATGAATCCTGCGCCCTCGCCGTTTCAATCGGCAATCCACTCCATTCATTTCTATCCCTTTTTTATGGTTATTGAGAAGCATGACGTGCCGATTTCACGGCTGTCGCCCTGTAAGCACGGAACCGAGTGGCAGCCTTTCTATCACTGGTTACCCAACGACCCCGGGCGGAAAACGGTGCCGGAGGCCACGCCGCCGCCTTGAGAAGAGGGCCTCCATGGCCCCGGGGCATGGCCCGGCGTGGCGGCGTTTAGCATGAACATGAAAGAAACCTACGGTATCCGGCCGGATTATCGGTGCAATCCGCGGCCGCATTTTCCCGGCGGGGACAACTTCTGGGCGTCCGTCCCGGCGGATCATGCGCGCTACTATCAGCGGGCCGTGTATCGCCTGGCCGGTGAGCTGGCGGGGAAAATCGGGGCGGGATCTTTGCTGGATGTCGGATGCGGGCTCGGCGTGAAGCTGCAGGCGATCCACCAGCGGCATCCGCAGATTAAGATTGTGGGGCTGGATAGCGCGGAGGCTGTTCGCTACTGCCGCGCGCACTGGGATTTTGGGGAATGGCATGAGGTGGACCTGGAATCGCCGCCCCGGGATCCGTCGTGGCGGGCGGAGGTGGTGGTGTGCGCGGATGTCATCGAACATATAGCGGACCCGGATCCGCTGGTCGCTTTTCTGAAACAGGCGGTTCTTCCCGGCGGCCATCTTATTCTTTCCACGCTGGATCGCCTAACGAGCCGGGGTCCGGACGCCTTATCGCCTCCGAACCCGGCCCATATCCGGGAGTGGAGTTTCGAGGAATTCGCCGGCTATTTGCGCAGCCGGGGATTGCGCGTGTTGGATCATTATAGAACCTGGCCGGTTTCCTTCGGCCTGCACCGGCTCTGCTGGGAGGAAAACATCAAGCCGTTCCTGAAGGGGTTGTCCGGTCGCTCGTGCCAGGTCTGCATTGCGGGGATATCCTAATGTGCGGTTTCTTCGGTTTTTCCGGGTCTCCCGGGCCTCTCGTCGAAAAGGCTCGCGCGGCGCTTCACGAGTTGCGGCACCGCGGGCCCGATCAATGGGGCGAATGGTGGGATGACCGGGTTTATCTGGGCCATCATCGCTTGAGCATCCTCGACTTGTCCGAACATGGGCGCCAGCCCATGAAAGACCGCGAGGGGCAAGTCCATATCGCGGTCAACGGTGAAATCTACGGCTTTCAGCGGTGGCGTCGGGAGTTGAGCGGAAAGCACGAATTCCAGAGCCTGTCCGACTCCGAGGTGGTGCTGCACGGTTACAAGGAATGGGGCCTTCGCGGATTGCTGGACCGGATTGACGGCATCTATGCCTTTTGCATCTACGACCAGAGGCTGAACAAGGTATTTCTCGTGCGGGACCGGGCCGGCGTCAAGCCGCTCTACTTCGCGCGCATCCAAAACCAGTTTGCCTGGGCGTCGGAACTCAAGGCCCTCCGCGCGTTTTTCGGGCCGGACCGGCTTACCCCGGATGTCACGGCGCTGTATGATTTCCTGACGTATCTCTATGTGCCGGCCCCCAAGAGCCTCTACCGGGATGTCTATAAGCTCGAGCCCGCCCACTACGCGGAGCTCGACCTCGCCACCGGCACGTTCACCAAGAACGCTTACTGGACGTTGAATAAAACCCCCGTAGCCATTTCTGAATCCGAGGCCGCGGGACACCTGGCGGAACTGGTGGACCGCTCCGTGCAGGAACAGTTGGTGAGCGATGTCCCGGTGGGCGTTTTTTTGAGCGGCGGGATGGATTCGAGCATCGTGGCGTCTTCCGCGGTCCGCTATTCCCGTCATATACAGACGTTCAATATCCGCATTGACGATCCCCGGCTGGATGAAAGCGGCTACGCGCAGGTGGTGGCGGATCACCTGGGGACGGACCACCACGTCCGCGACTGCGGCCGGGAAGACGCCGGGCAATGGGTGGATCGCATCCAGGCCTGGTATGACGAACCCTTTGCGGACACCTCCGCCATTCCCACCCATCTCGTATCGAGGTTCAGCCGGGAACGTATCACGGTCGCGCTAAGCGGCGACGGCGGCGATGAGCTTTTTGGAGGGTACCAATGGTACTGGTGGATGAAGGAGCGCGCCGATGCCGGGCGCCCGCGCTGGCCCGGGCTGCGCCCCTGGTCGGCGCGCCTGAAGCGCCGGGTGGGCCGGGGCCTTCTCGGCCGGGCGGTCCGCCGGATGGAGTTCGACTATGTCCTGGGCGAATTGGAGGTGTATACCCGGCTCATGGGCGGGTTGATCCGGGACGATAAACTCCGGTACGCGCGCGCCTGGGGCGTGGATCCGGACTACGACGACTACTGGTACTTCCGGCAGCACTGGGATCCCGACCTGCCCTTGCTGACCCGCCTGCAGGTCCTGGATTTTCACACCTATCTGCCCGACGACATCCTGACGAAAGTGGACCGGGCCAGCATGCAGGTGGCGCTCGAAGTCCGGGTGCCCTTGCTTTCCCGCGCGATCATCGAGTTCGTTTTTTCCCTGCCGGAACCGGTGCGCTATGCCGGGGGAATCCTGAAGGGCCTGCTGAAAAAGGCGTTTAACGACCGGTTGCCGCCGGCGATTTTGACCCGCCGGAAACAGGGCTTCAGCATACCCCTCCAGGCTTGGAACATGGCCGACACCGCCGGCCTGCCCAGCATCCAAGAGCGGATCCTTTCCCGGGATTACGCTCATGTTCTTCCGCCTCTCGCGAAGCCCACGGCGCCCGGGGCCGCATGAAAATCGTCTATCTCACGTTTTCGATCATTCCGTGCACGCGGGCCGATAGCGTCCAGAGCATGAGGATGTGCCACGGCCTGGTCGAAGCCGGGCACGACGTGGTATTGCTGGCGCCGGACCGGCCGTTGCCCGAACCGGTCGCCGGCGACCTCCATGCGTTCTATGGGTTGCCGGCGAGCTTCGAGGTCCGGAAGCTGCCGTGGATTCATGTCCTGGGGCGCGCCTATGTCTACGGGATCTTTGCGGCCTGGCGATGCCGCCGGCTGCGCCCGGATCTGGTCTACAGCCGAACAACGTGGGAAGCCATGGGGGCCTGCTGGATGGGATTGCCGACGGTTTTTGAATCGCACAGTCCCGTGGGCGGGCGTCTTACCACCCCCCTGTTCCGGCGTTTCCTGAAGTCCCGCCACCTCGTCCGGCTGGTGGTCATCTCGGAGGCCTTGCGGGAGTATTATCGGGCAACCCACGGGTTCGAGGCCTCGCGCCTGGTCGTGGCGCGGGACGGCGCCGACCCGCTCCCGGAGGACCTGCCCGCCCCGGACCGCTGGCCCGGACGCAAGGGGCCTCTGCAGGTCGGCTACTTCGGGTCCCTCGTGGAAGGCCGGGGCCTGGACCTGATCGCCCGCCTCGCGGCCGCTAACTCGGCGCTGGATTTTCATCTCGTCGGGGGGCGCCCCGGCCAGGTGGCGTATTGGAAGGAACGGATGCCCGGGCCCAACGTGTTCTTTCATGGCTGGGTGTCCCCGCGCGATATTCCGCGCTACCTGGCCGCGTGTGATATCCTCCTGGCCCCGTATGAACAGCGCGTATTCATCGGCCAGGGCGACTATGAGACCACCGCCTGGATGTCGCCGATGAAGCTGTTCGAGTACATGGCCGCGGGGAAAGCCATCGTCTGTTCCGATTTGCCGGTCTTGCGCGAGTTTATGTGCCCGGGGGAGAACGCGCTGCTGTGCCCGCCGGATGACGTGGCGGCGTGGCAGGCGGCCCTCCTTCAGTTGTCGGAGTCTCCGGGCCTGCGCGCGCGACTCGGCGAGCGCGCGTGCCGGGAAGTCGCGGAGAAGTACACGTGGAAAATACGCGCGGAGAAGGTGCTGGCGGGCCTGTAGCCGCGCCTGTGAAAGCGCGGGTTATCAGGTCTGTTTTTATAAAACCGCCTCGTTACCGAGGCGGCTACGGTAGCGGCGTCGAATTGGAAGGTAGCCGCGCCGGTGACGGCGCGGAAAAAACCCGCTTCGTTACCGAAGCGGCTACGGATAGAGCCCATGTGTGGAATCACAGGATTTGTCAGCGAGCAACGTACGCTTGAGCCGGCCGCGCTGATCGCGATGCGGGACGCGCTTACGCACCGGGGCCCGGACGGCTGCGGCCTCGTGGCGTGGAACGGGAAGGGCTTGCCGTGCCGGGAGGGAGAGCCGGCGCGGATCGGCCTGGCCCATCGCCGGCTGAGCATCATCGACTTGTCCGACGCCGGGGCGCAACCGATGTCGACCGAGGACGGCGCGGCGTGGATCACGTATAACGGGGAGTTTTACAACTTCCAGGACTATCGCGCGGAACTCGAGGGCCGGGGCCACGTTTTCAAGTCCCGTTGCGACACCGAAACGATCCTGCATCTGTACGAGGAATACGGTCTGGAGAAAACGCTCGGGCGGATGAACGGCATGTTCGCGTTCGGCCTGTGGGACCGGCGCGCGCAGACACTCCTCCTGGCGCGGGACCGGCTCGGTAAGAAACCCCTCTACTACGCGCACCTGCCCGACGGATCGCTTCTGTTCGCGTCCGAAATCAAGGCACTGCTGGCCAGCGGCTTGATCGACCGGAACCGGCTGGACCTGACCGGCCTGGACCAGTTCTGGACCTTCGGCTTTGCCGTCGGGTCGCGCACCGCTTTCGAGCAGATCAAGCGCCTGGAGCCCGCGCAGTGCTTGAAATGGTCCCGGGGGCGAATCGAACTGAAATCGTACTGGGACTGCCCGTTCGGCGTGGACCCGGCGCCCGATCGCGACCTGGATGCCTGGGCGGACGAGCTGGAGGCCTTGCTGTGCGATGCGATCCGGATCCGCCTGATTTCCGACGTGCCGCTCGGCCTGTTCCTGTCCGGCGGGATTGATTCCAGCGTGATGGCCGCACTCGCGGCGCGCAAGCTTCGAGCGCCGGTCTCGACGTTTTCCGTGTCCTTTCCCGAGGACGAATACAACGAGGCGCCCTTCGCGCACCGCATCGCGGAACACCTGGGCGTGCCCAACACGATCCTCTCCGTGCACGAGGATCTCCAGGCGTATTTCGGGAGCATTGCCCGCCAGTTCGATGAGCCGTTCGGGGATTCTTCGGCGATCCCGACATATTTCATTTCCAAGCGCGCGCGCGAACATGTGACCGTGGCCCTGACCGGGGACGGCGGCGACGAGGTCTTTGGCGGGTACGAAACCTATCGGGAAGGACTGCGATTGTGGGGTAATCGTCAACAGCGCCGTCTTTTCAGACGAGCCCTGACCCTGCCGGAGCGGCTCTGGTCCGCCAAGCTGAAATGGCTGGGGCCGCGCCGGGGCTTCATACGTTTGCAGAGTCAGTCCGCGCGAAAACACCGGCGCATGATCTATTCGGACAGGCTGTGGCGCGCGGTGTCGCCGGAGATTTCCGCGAGGGATCGGGAAAAGTGGTTCGGACCCGTACTGCAGGCCGATCTGTTGAGTCAGATGCAGTATATCAGCCTCAAGGTCAATATGGTTGATGATATTCTGGTCAAGGTGGATCGGATGAGCATGGCCAACAGCCTGGAATGCCGGGCTCCGCTCCTGGACTACCGGGTGGTTGAATTCGCCTCCCGCCTTCCCTATTCGGCTAAAATAACGGAGTGGGGCCAGGGCAAGGCAGTGCTCCGACGGCTCCTGTCCCGTTACGTTCCGCAGGAATTGTATCAGCGACCGAAAAGCGGTTTCAGCGTGCCCTGGGAGGTCTGGTGCCGGGGCTCGCTCGGAACGGAATTGCGCGAAAGATGGCAAAGGCTGCAGTCGCCGCTGTTCCGCCCCGAGGCGGCCGAGGCATTGTTTCCGGCGGATCGCGACGGGTCGTCCTTCCGTCAGTGGCTGGCCTTTTCGCTTATGGAATTTCTGGCGGCCCAGGCACAAGAGTAGAATGAGTCAATGTCCAGGGAACGATGATGAATGCTAAACCCCAAGTCTGTGTTGTATCACAGCCGAAGTCCACCTCGAACCTGGGCGGGTACATCACGGATTGGTGCCGGGGCCGGGGCTATCCGGTGGCGGCGGTGAATTGCCGCACGGCCTTCTGGCCGCGCGCGTGGCCTGCGCTGCTGGCTTTTCATCCGAACCGGGACCGCTGGTTCCGCCGGCGCTGGGAAATCGGCTTTTATTCGCCGGCGGCGTGGGACCGGCATACCCGCTACAACGGCCGGATTCTTGACCGCGTGATCAAGCCCGGCGCGAAAATCCTCCAGGTGGCCAAGGAGTATTATCCTCATCCGCGCTACCAGGAGATGGAATACTGCGTCTTCATCAATTACAACGCGCGCCTGAGCATGACGGACGGATTTACCCCCTGGCGCCCCGCGCCGGCCCGCGAAGCCGAATTCATTGCAAGGGAAGAGCGGCTTTATCGTCATGCCGCGCACGTGTTCACCTGCGGGGAATACCTGAAGCGAAGCCTGGTGGAGGAGTACGGGGCGCGGCCGGAGCGGGTGACGGCCGTCGGCAACGGGGTGAATCCCTTCTATCTGCAGAACCCGCCGCCGCCGTTTGCCGATCGGTTCAGCGGCAAGCTGTTGTTCGTGGGGTGGGACTTCAACCTGAAGGGCGGCCCGGATGTGCTGGCCGCCTTCCCGCTTGTGAAAGCGAAGCATCCTGATCTCGAGCTGGTGATCGTGGGCCCGGACGAGGCGCAGCGAGCCGCCCAGGGGGCGAAGGGCGCCGCGCCGGGCATACAGTGGATCGGCCCCGAACGGGATCGCCAAAAACTGCTCGCCCATTACCGTCAGGCGGATCTGTTCGTGATGCCTTCGCTGCGGGATTCCTACGGATTCGTTTTCCTGGAAGCCATGAGCCAGGGCCTGCCCTGTATCGGCGCCGACCTGAACGGCATGCCGGAAATCATCGCCGACGGCAAGACCGGCTATATTGTCCCGGCGCGTTCCCCGGAGCGCCTGGCGGAAGCGATCTGCCGATACTACGCCGAGCCGGGCCACAAGCGGCGAATGGCGGAACAGACGCACGCGCGTTTGCTTGATCACTTCACTTGGGATGTGGTTATGTCCAAGGTCTGTGCCGTCATGCAGATTTGATCTGTATACCTGAACCCTGACCCCTGAACCCTTTCTTCCGATGCTCTTCAACAGCTACGAGTTCCTGTTCCTGTTCCTGCCCCTGGTCCTGCTGGGGTACTACGGGCTGCTGCTGCAGAAGCGCCTGCGCCTGCCGTTTCTGACCGTAGCGAGCTATCTTTTTTATGGCTGGTGGGACTACCGCTTCTGCTCGCTGATGCTGATCTCGACGCTGATCGATTATGTGGCGGGCAAGCGCATCGGGGCGTCGGGCGACAAACGGATTCGGCGTCGCTGGCTCACGCTTTCGATCGTGTCGAACCTGTCGCTGCTGGGTTTCTTCAAGTACTTCGACCTGGCCGCGCGGACGCTGAACCACGCCTTCTCTTTCTTCGGCGCCGCGGAACCGTTCATCCCGCTGCTGCACATCGTCCTGCCGGTGGGCATCTCGTTCTACACCTTCCAGAGCATGAGTTATTCCCTGGATATTTACCTTGGCGCGGCCAAGCCGGCGCGGTCGTTCACCGATTTTGCCTGTTACGTGGCGCTCTATCCGCAGCTTATTGCCGGGCCGATCGTGCGGTATCGCGACTTGGCCGCCCAGCTCGTGGAGCGAACACACACCCTGGCCAAATTCTCGCTGGGCATCACGTTCTTTGTCCTGGGCCTGGCCAAGAAAGTGATCCTGGCCGACGGCGTGGCTCCTCTGGTAGCCCCGGCGTTCGAGCAGGCGGCCCCCGGCGTATTCACGGCCTGGACGGGACTGCTGGCGTATGCAATGCAGATATACTTCGATTTCAGCGGCTACTCGGACATGGCGATCGGCCTGGGCTTGATGCTGGGGTTCCGGATGCCGCAGAACTTCAACTCCCCGTACAAGGCCGTTTCGATCACGGACTTCTGGCGGCGCTGGCATATCTCGCTGTCGAGCTGGCTGCGCGATTATCTCTACATCCCGCTGGGCGGCAGCCGGCTGGGCCCGGGGCGCACGTATGTGAATCTTTTCCTGACCATGCTCCTCGGAGGCTTGTGGCACGGGGCGAACTGGACTTTTGTGCTCTGGGGCGGGTATCACGGCGTTCTGCTGGCGCTGGAGCGGGCGTCGGGGAAACGGGGCCTTATGCCCCGCGCGCCGCTGGCGATGCGGCGGGCCGCGACCTTTCTGCTGGTGCTCTTTGGCTGGGTGCTGTTCCGCGCCGGGTCGCTGGCGCAGGTCGCGGCGATGTTCCGGGGCCTGTTCGGACTCAACGGCCCGGGAGGCCTGATCCGCGCGCAGATAGACGCCACCCCGTTGCCGTACCTTCTGTTGCTTGTGACGCTGGCGATGGCTTTCGCGGCCCGGAACACATGGGAGATCAAGTGGAAAAACAGCTGGGGATTGGCCCTGTTCCTGGCCGGGCTGTTTATCGTGTGCGTGGCGACGATCCTGGTGAATACCAGCTCGCCGTTCCTGTACTTTCAATTCTGAACCGCCAATTAACGCGAAATAACGCGAAAGGAAGACTCGGAAGAAGTATTAGTCCGTCCATAATTGAATGGACATCGAAAATGGCGGGGCGTGCCGCGGCGGCTTGAGCCAAGCCGCCCTACCTGATGCCTGTCTATTCAATTCTGGACTGGTTCATAATTAGCGTTCATTAGCGTTAATTCGCGGTAAGAAAGTCGGGAGAATGGACTCGTTGGACGAAAAAGAGCGGTCGTGGTCGCAAGGTCGCGCACGGGCGTATGCGGTCCTCGCCGTGGTGGGGGCGGTCTGGATGATCGGCCTGGTCATGGACTGGTATCTGCGGTTCGCCTGGTTTCGCTGGCAGCAACGACTCGTGTTCAGGCCGACCTCCGTTCGCACGATGGCCCAGCCTCCCGACCTCTATGTCACCAACTGGCTTCCCGAGCGCCGCGGCGGCGACCTCACTCGGCTGGTGGGCCTCCAATCGTTTTCCGAACGTTTTGAGCAGGTCCGCCCTGCCGGCCAACAAATTGTGGATGGCGCCGGATTTCGCAATCTGCCCGCGCCGCCGGATCTCGCTCACCCGATCGTGGTGGTCGGGGACAGCTTCATGGCCGCCGGCGAGCCGATGACCAACATGTTTCCCCTCCGCTTGGCCGAGCTTTCCGGGCTCCCGGTATACAATCGGGCCATGGCCGGCGTCGGGCCGTTTCTAAGTCTCGTTCGCTTTGTGGATAGCGACCGTTTCAAGAACCGCCGGCCGCGAATCATGGTGTGGGGGTTTATTGAGCGCGAAGCCGTCCGGCACGGCTTCTCCGGCATGGTCTATCAGTTGGATATTCGCGATCGCGGGGTCAAGCCGGCGGAGCAGTACGAGTTGTCCGCCACCGCCACCCGCGTGGTCTGGCCGGAACTGGCCCCGCAGACATTGAAGCAGTCTCTGCCGGACACCTCCGTGCTGGCCCAGTTCTCCTATCGATTGTGGAGCCGGCTTCGTTATGCGCTGTTTGGCATGATTACACCCGACGTCTATGTTTCATCCGGGGAAGTGGAAGGCCATCGGTTGCTTTTCCTTCGGCGGAAGATGAAGGTATACGCGGTGGACACCCAGGAGCTCAATCTGGCCGATGTCACGGACGCGGTCCGTTACACCAGCGAGTTCCTGGCGCGGCGGGGAGTACGGCTTGTCGTGGTGTTGATTCCCGACAAGGAATCGGTGTACCGGGAACTGATGCCGGCTCACGAGCAGCAAGCCCCGGCGTTGCCCCTGTCCTCCCTGGATGACCTGGAAACGCATATCCGGGCCGAGGGCGTGCCGGTGGTCAACCTGCTGCCGACCTTCCGGGAGCGCGCGAAGCGGGGCGAACTGCTCTACTGGGCCGACGACACGCACTGGAATGAGCGGGGTATTCAGCTTGCCGCGGAGGAAACCTGGAAAGTGGTGGCAGACTTGCTGCATGAGAATGAAGGGAAACTTCCCCCCTGAATCCTGAACCCATGTCTCGTACGCCTCATCTCCTGGATCGCCTGGCCGGCACATGGGCCGTGGCGCTGCTGGTCTGCCTGGCGGGCGCGCTGCTCTCCAATGTCCCCCTGTTTTTCCTCGACCGGCTCTTCTGTTCGGAAGACCTCAACGCCTATTATCGCTGGACCTCGCAATTCACCCAGGCCGTGGGGGAAGGAGTCTGGCGCCCGCGCTGGGATGGGCTGGGCACGGAGGCTCTGGGCTCGCCGGCGTTTCTTTATCTCTCCCCCATGTATTTCTACGCCGCGTTTGTCCTGCGGCTGGCGGGCGCCGGAATCTGGACGGCCATGCGCCAACTGGCAGGACTGGTCACGTTCCTGGCCGGCGTCTTGACGTGGTTGTTTCTGCGCCGGCGGGTGTCCGCGCGGTGGGCCCTGGCCGGGGCCCTGGGCGTGCAAACCAGTCCCATCCTCTTCCACCTCTTGGCCCTTCACAACCTGCCGCCGATGCACGCGGCCGTGTTGCCCCTGTTATGGCTGTGTTTCGCCACGGTTGATTTCAAAACGCCGCAGGTCGGCGTCCAGGTTGCCTTGGCCACGACGGCCCTGATGCTGACGCATCAACTGGTCGCCTTCATGGCGTTGGCGACCTTGCCGTTTTTCTTTGTGCCCGCCCTGTTCCGCGATTTCCGCGTGTCGCTCAGGCTCGCCGTGACCTGGGGCCTTTCCTGCCTCTTGGGGCTGGGCCTGGCCGGCTATTACCTGTACCCGGCCCTTACGACGCAGCATCTCATCCTGGCGGAGGAGTGGTACGAACCGGTCTTCCGCGATTGGCGCAACAGTTTCATCCTGCCCCTGTTCACCGCCGGGCGCTACGGGATGCGCTGGTTTGGCGTGCAATGGGGGCTGGGCGGCCTGGCCGTTTTGAGCCTGGCTGTTCTGGCCATCGGTGCGTGGCGTTCGCGCGTGGCGCCGGCGGAGGATCGCACGCTTCGGGTGGGGATTACCGCCACCGTCGCGGCCGCCTGTTTCATGGCCTCGGAATGGTCATTCCCGCTGTGGACCATGGTCCCGTTACTGCACTCCGTCCAGTGGCCATATCGCTTTCTCCTTGTGGCGATGCCGTTAGGCCTCGTCTGCCTGGCCTGGCAAGCCGACGTCGCGCCCTCGGGGACAGGTCGGCGAACGGGGACGGCGTTTCTGGCGGCCGCCGCGCTGCTCCTGTCCGTCGCCGGTTCGGTGGCCTGGCAGGTCAAAAGTCTCAAGGTGGCCGTGAAGCCGGATTTTGCCGCCATGCGCGTGCACGATTACATCCGCATCCCGGTGCCCGGCTCGGCTTGGAAAACCTACTTGCGCCAGGGCGGCTTTGCGGCCGAGTGCGCGGCGAAGGGGGCCGCCTTCCGCGAGACGGTCGCGCGCACGCACGAACGGGCGTGGCAGATCGCGACGGATGAAGCCACGGAACTGCGACTGCCGCTTTATCATTTTCCGGCCTGGTGCGTGACGGTGGACGGAAGCCCCATGGAAACCCGCGCTGACGGTGAAACAAGCCTGTTGACGGTCCGTTTGCCGCCCGGCCGGCACGAGGTGCGGGTGCGATGGGCCAGGCTGCCCCAGGAGAAGATTGGGCTTGTGATTAGCGCGGTCTGTGTGGGTATTCTATTTAGCGCGAGAAAAGGGCGCCGGTGAAAAAGGAAAGTCACTGCCCCGGGACGAAAACCTTCATGTCGGGGCTTGCTATGCGCGGCTTCTTCCGACCACGGGGGGCTGCGGGCGCGGGCCCCGATGGATTCCGAGCTAGAATTCAGGACGTTGAAAGGCACCTCGCAGGATAATAACGGGAGCAAAAATGGAAAAACAGGACGCCCAGGAAACCCACCCGGAGATATCCGTTGTGGTGCCAGTCTACAACAGCGAGGATTGCATTCAGGAGCTTATCATACGCGTGGGCGGGGCGCTTGAGCCCCTCTCTCTTTCGTATGAAATCGTACTGGTGAATGACAGCAGCAACGATAACAGTTGGGAGGTAATAAAAAAAGCGGCGCTTCGAAACACGCACGTAGTCGGCATCTGCCTAAGACGTAATTTTGGCCAGGACAGCGCGCTTATGGCTGGCTTGCGCGCGGCAATGGGAAATTATGTGGTCATCATGGACGATGATCTGCAACACGACCCCGTATTTATTCCCATGCTTTATAACGAAATACGCAAGGGCTGTGACGTTGTCTACGGGAAATACAGGCACAAGAAACAGAAACCTTGGAAAAATCTCGGCAGTGCTTTTAACGACCGGGTTGCCAATATCGTGCTTAAGAAACCCCGAGAGATTTATCTTTCACCCTATAAGATTATTGCAAGGCAAACCGTGTTGGCGGTGTGTGAATACGACGGCCCGTTTCCTTATATAGACGGATTGCTTTTCCGCGTGACGCGTCACGTTTCGCAGATAGACATCAGGCACCAGGATCGGTTCGCGGGCCGCAGCAATTATACCGTCGTGAAGTCTTTTCTCGTCTGGGCCAATCTTATAACAAGTTTTTCAATGGTTCCCCTGCGGTTGGCCACGATACTGGGGCTCGTCAGTTCAGCCACAGGCATTCTGTTCGGCATATATATCCTGATCGCCAAACTGATTTTTCCCTCTCCAGTACAGGGCTGGACCTCGCTCTTTGTAAGCATCTTTCTTCTGGGCGGGGTTCAATTATTTTCCATCGGCATGGTGGGCGAGTATCTGGGACGGCTTTATCAGAACGTCAGCAAGCAGCCGCAGTATGTTGTCAGTGAAATGGTTGGCAGGTGAACATCGGCCGGGAGGGGGCGGTGCGTGGCGTGTAGCCCGCCGCCGTGTTCTGGTCGCCGCGGGATGCTCATGCGTTGACGAAGACAACATGAAATGAAAGCGCTAGCTGTCATTGGCCTAAAAAAGACGTTTCGATTTCTTTGCGGCGAGGCGATTCGCTTTGTGTTTTGTGTGACCATTCTTCCCCCCATTCGCGTCGCGCTACTTCGGTTGCTCGGCGCCAAAGTGGGCAAAAATGTTGTGATCCATCGCTTTGAGTTCATCAACTATTATCGGGGAAGTTTTGCGAACATCAGCATCGGTGATGAATGCTTTATCGGCAACGGGGTGTTGTTCGATCTGGCCGATACGATTGTTTTGGAGCGGCAGGTCACGATTTCGGAGCGGGTGGTGCTCATGACGCATCTAAACGTGGGGTACATGGACCACCCGTTGCAGGCAAGCTTCCCCTCGACCCACAAGGGTGTTCATATCCGTCGGGGGTGTTTTATCGGTGTCAATGCAACTATTCTGCAAGGCGTGGATATTGGATCGCTTACGTTGGTTGCCGCCGGGGCGGTGGTTACCAAGTCGCTTCCGGGGAATGTCGTGTGTGCCGGCGTCCCCGCAAAAGTGATCAGAGCTTGAGGGGTGGAGCGTTAGGAGAAGGTCGGGATGTCACGCCCCGTTTTTTTGTGGGCCGAGTGGAGGTTCCTGCCAAGCGGTCGAAGTGATCTGCGTTGGCCGAAGGGCTGGATGTGAACAGGCGCCCCGGGTTCGGGGCCCGGCAGGATTAAGCGCACCGTGCTCGCCGGCGACATTCGATACAAAAGGGGTGCTGGGCTCGTGAGCGAGCCGCCGGGGCTTCCGAAACATACGCGGCGCGGTTGGCGGCGCAGGGTGGGCGCCAGTATCATCTGACAGGAAGGACAAAAGCAGAATCCTGCGCATTGCACTTTTATGTGCGGCGGGGCGTGGCCACCGCAAAGAACAGTGGCCGCAGGTGCAAAGCCGTCCGGTGCCGGGAAGGATTTTCTTAGCAGAAAGGATTGAAAATGACCGAACGTTACAATGTCGAGCAGATTCGACGATACTGGACCGAACAAGCCCGGCTTCACAAACAATCGGCGGACGCTTCCTGGTCCGATCGGCCGGTCATTGACATGGAAATCCAGGAAATCTCCCGGCGGTTAGCGGATGGGGATCGGGTGCTCGACGTGGGCTGCGCGAACGGCTATTCCACCGTGCAGCTCGCCGCGAACAAACGAATCCACATCCGTGGCTTGGACTACATACCGGAAATGATTAAAAACGCCCGCGAGCGTCTGAATGGGCTCGGGGGGAGACTGGCCGGCGACGTGGAGTTCGACGTGGAGGACATCACGGCCCTATCCGAGCCGGACGACGCCTATGACAAGGTTGTTGTGATCCGTGTCCTCATCAATTTGGCCGATTGGGAACAACAGGTCCGGGGGCTGCGAGAATGTGCTCGCGTGCTGCGCCCGGGGGGCCTGCTGCTGTTGTCGGAGGCGACCGTGCAAGGGTGGCAAAAGATGAACGCCTTTCGGCGGGAGTGGGGACTGCCGGACATTCCGATGCCCCCGTTTAATCGCTATGTGAATCAGGACGAGGTGGTGTCTGCCGCGACACCGACCCTTGAATTGCTGGAACTCTCGAACTTCGCAAGCACCTACTATGTTGGCACACGCATCTTGAAACCGCTGCTGGCCAAGGCGTTGGGAGGGCCGGTGAACGTGGCGAATCCCGACACGGAATGGAATCGCTGGTTCTCGCAGTGGCCGGCCATCGGCGAATACGGCACCCAGAAGTTGTTCGTCTTTCAAAAGCAGGCGGGAACAAGCCAGCCCGGAATGGAGGTCCCCGCCGGAAACAAGGAAGTAGGGGAATGAACCGCTATTCTATTCCTTTCAACAAACCGTGCCTTGCGGGGCAGGAATTCTGCTTTCTGCGGCAGTCGGTGCAGAGCGGCCAGATCTCCGGCGACGGGGCCTTTACGCGCCGCTGCCATGAACTGCTGGAGAAGGACCTGGGCGTGAAGAAGGCGCTGTTGACCACCTCCTGCACCCACGCGCTGGAGATGGCGGCCCTGCTGCTGGAGATCCAGCCCGGCGACGAAATCATTGTGCCGTCCTTCACCTTTGTTTCGACCATCAATGCGTTCGTCCTGCGCGGCGCAAAACCCGTGTTTGCCGACATCCGGCCGGACACGTTGAATCTGGATGAAACCCAACTGGCCGACTTGATAACCCCGAAGACCCGCGCCGTGGTCGTCGTACACTACACCGGCGTCGGCTGCGAGATGGACGCCATTCTGCCCCTGGCGCGAGCTCGCGGGATCGCGGTGATCGAGGACAACGCCCACGGGCTGTTCGGAAAGTACCGGGGCCAATGGCTGGGGACGTTCGGGTGCCTGGCCACACAGAGTTTCCACGAGACGAAGAATTTCACCTGCGGTGAGGGCGGGGCCCTATTGATCAACGAGACGCAGTACATCGAGCGCGCCGAAATCCTGCGCGAGAAGGGGACGAATCGCAGCAAGTTCTTTCGCGGCCAGGTGGATAAGTACTCCTGGGTGGACATCGGGTCGAGCTACCTGCCTTCCGATATCCTGGCGGCCTTTCTATTCGCGCAATTGGAACAGCGCGAGGCCATCCAGGCAAAACGAAAAGCCATCTGGGAGTACTATAAGGCGCATCTAACGGATTGGGCGGCATCGGTCGGAGCGCGTTTACCCTTCGTGCCCGACCACTGCGAGCAGACTTGGCACATGTTCTACCTGCTGATGCCGTCGCTGGAAGCGAGGCAGGCGCTGATCGCGTTCCTGAAGGAACGGGGGATCATGAGCGTCTTTCATTACCTGCCGCTGCATCTCTCTACGATGGGCCGGCGCTTCGGCGGGAAGCCCGGCGACTGCCCGGTCACGGAGGATGTCAGCGATTGCCTGCTTCGGTTGCCGTTTTACAACAGCTTGGCTGACTCCGAACTGGCCGTCGTGGTTGAAGCTGTCCGTGCGTTTCATTGAACGCCCATGGGGAAGCTATTTCTCTTTCTGGAATACCCCCAGGACCGATGTGCCCCAGGGGAAAGGGATCAGGAGCCCGAGTGGTGTTTCCATGGAAAAAATCGCGCGCAACATGGCGTTCACTGGTTTGGCGGGAACTTCGTGCGTGCGTTCCAGATGCTTTCTTGCCTGCTCGGGAGATAGGGATTGCGTCTTAGGTCCGAAAAGCCGACTGATATACAAAAGGGGGCTCAAGAAGAAAAAGAAGTACTTGGAGGTCAGCAGCTTCAATCCGGATTGTTGAGCGAGGGCTTGCAGGTCCCCCGCGGAATACCTCCGCTGATGTCCAGCCAGTTCATCATTGTACGTCCAGAAGAACTTCAGCGCGGGCGTCGTGAGGAACAAAAGGCCGTTTGGAGCAAGGCATTCCCGCACTTGGCGCAAAACTTCCACATCCTCCGGAATATGCTCCAAAACATCTAGGAGAAAAACAACATCCCATCTATTTTCCCACCCCAGGTCCAGAAGGTCGACTTGGAATCGCGAGATCGCTGGCCCCACGGCACGTTCGGCAAATTGCAAGGCCTTCAGCGAGGAGTCTCCCACGGCGAGCTCCTTGAATCGTAAGGTGTTGCTAGTCGCCAAGTGAGCGATCCATCCCCCGCAACCGGCCCCCAGGTCAATGGCGCAAAGGTTATCCGGAGGCCGGCCAATACGCGCCACGTGCTTCTTTAGCGCCGCAAGCAGGAACCGGTTCCGTCCAAGGTACCAGAAATGTTCCCTTTGCATTTCCATAAGGATGTGAAAGTAGTGGTCACTGTATTCTTCATTGCGATGCACTACGCCGGTTCGGCGCAAGGAAACGCCATTCTTGATCTCAAAGATGTCCGAGTCATTATACATGATACGATCCCACCACTTAGGGAAACGATAGGGACGTTAGACCGGTTCTTCAAGGTTTGCTTACGGGATTGTCATACAGCGTCGGGCTGCTGCCGCTCCGGCAGGGGCAAGGTCGAAAGTTATCAGATTCGCGCGCTTTTCCAGCTTTTCTTCTCCTGGTGCAGGCCGGCGAGGTCTATGGCGCGGGCCAGGCCGTAGGCGAAGTAGAGGACGCACAGCGCGGGGAAAAAACGGAACTGTCGCATCTTGAGACACAAACAAGCGGCCGGGCCGGCCACGAGGGCGGGCAGGAAAAGGGCCGGGAGCCAGCCGGCCGGAGGCCATACGAGACCGGCGGGAATGGCCAGGGCTAGAAGCAGCAGGCCGGCGGCGAACAGCAGGCTGAACAGCGGCGCATGGCGGCCGGCCTGCTGTCCGCTCTGGAAGACACGCGAGTAGCTCAACCGGTTGGCGTGCCAGAGTTGCTGACGGAAAAAAGCCAACAACGTCGCCGGCTCGCCGTGATGCACGACCCGCAACCCCGGCACCCCCAGCACCGGAATCCCCGCCAGGTGCGCCCGGAACGCGAAGTCGGTGTCCTCCCCGGTGGCCAGGCGTTCGTCGAACCCGCCCAGTTGCTCCGCGACTGTTTTGTGCAGCCACATGTTCCGGGTGGTCACGAGGCGGAATCCTTCCCTCCGCACCACCTGCCGACCGTCGCTTTCCTCCAAGATGCGGTTCTTGTTCTGCCAGTGAAAGTGCCAGGCGGCCTGGACCCAGGTCATGGGTGAGGGCGGCGCCACGGGCCAGCCCAGGATCGCCGAACTATCTTTTTCCAGCAACGGCGCCGCCTGCTCCAGCCAGTCGGACGCCGGCTCACAGTCGGCGTCCAGGAAGGCGATCCAGTCGCCGGCGGCCTCTTTCAATCCCCGGTTCCGGCAGGCGGGAATGCTCGCGCCGGGCGCCTCGATGACCTTGCCGAAGCCCGTCCTTCGCGCCAGCTCGGCCGTGCCGTCCAGGCTGCCCCCGTCCACCAAAATCACTTCCACGCGGCAGTTCCCGGGCTGCTTCAGCGCGGCGAGGGCGGCGTACAGTCGGCGCAGATTCCTGGCCTCGTTGAAAGCGACAACGATGATGGACACGAGATGGGCCATGGCCCGGATGTATAGCGGTTACAGGTGGACTCTGCACGCGGAAAAAGGCGTAGCTTATAGCCGCGTGGTGATCTCCCGCGCCCGAAGTTCGGCGGATGGTGCGACTATCACAGTTTATAAACTGTGATAGTCGGCGCGACAATATACCCTATCTCATGGAACGCATGATAATGGGTGTGCTGTAATGCAAAAAAAACACATAAAACACGCGGGCATGGTCTTGGCGGCGGGGGCGTCGTCCCGGATGGGGCGGCCCAAGGCCCTGCTGCCGGCGGCCGGGAATCTTCCCCTGGCGCAGATTCAGGCGGACGTCTTGCGCTCCGGGGGGTGTGGGCGTGTGGTCGTCGTGCTCGGCGCCGAGGCCGAGCGCATCCGGCCCTGCCTGGCCGACTGCGACGTGACCTTGAACAAGGACTGGGAGAAAGGCCGGTTCACTTCCGTCCAGGCCGGCCTTCGCGCGTTGGGCGATTTCGACGGGTGCATCATCCTGCCCGTGGATGCCGTGGGCCTGCGCGCGGAAACGGTGCGCACCGTCCTGGCCCATGCCTCGGAGATCCATGCCGCCGCCGTGCGCCCGACCTATCGGGGGAAGGACGGCAAACTGCTCTGGGTGTCCCGGGCGCTGGCGGAAGAACTGCTTCGCGCTTCGCCGGGGGATCAGCGGCTCGATGATCTGGTCCGCGAACGGGCCGAGCGAATCTCCGTGGACGACCCGGCGCTGTTGAGCAACGTCAATACACCGGAGGAGCTTTAGTAGCTGCGAGCGTGAGCGAGCGGCAAGGGGACCCCTCGCTCACGCTCGGGGCTACAAGAGCCGAAGGCAACCTCAAGCAGCGCCGGTTGACAGCAGATGGATTTCGGCTACCTTCCTGTGGCGGTCGGAAGTCAAGAGGAAGCCAAAACAAAGGAGATCAACCATGGGAATGGTCAAAGAGTTCAAAGAGTTTGCCGTCAAGGGCAACATGGTGGACATGGCCGTGGGTATCATCATCGGCGGCGCCTTCGGAAAGATCGTGTCGTCGCTGGTGAGCGACGTGCTCATGCCCCCGCTGGGCCTGCTGATGGGCGGCGCGGATTTCGCGGATAAGGTCGTCACTTTGAAGCAGGCGGTGGGGGACATCCCGGCCGTCCAGCTGAAGTACGGGGTGTTCATCAATACGGCTATCGATTTCATCATCGTGGCCTTCGCGGTCTTCATGATGGTCAAGGCGATCAACAAGTTGAAGCGGAAGGAAGAGGCCAAGCCCGCCCCGGCGCCCGCGCCCTCGGACGAGGTCCGGCTGCTGACGGAAATTCGCGATTCGCTGAAGAGCCGCTGATCCCTGCCCGCCCGCGGAGCGGCCGGGCCACCCGATGGCATGAACATCCCAAAGACAGAAGCCCCTATGAACCGGATACGGTGGTTGGCAAATGCCACCGTGTTCGTATCCGGCGCGTGCATCATGGTGGTGGAACTGCTCGCCGGCCGCGTGATTTCGCGGTACGTGGGACAGTCGCTTTACACCTGGACGGCTATCATCGGCGTGGTGCTGGCCGGGATCTCCATCGGAAACTATGCCGGGGGGATCATCGCCGACCGCTGGATGCCACGCCGCGCACTGGCGGCGCTCTTCCTGCTGTCCGCCGTGGGATGCTTGGGCGTCCCCGGGCTCAATACTCTGGCCGGTCATTGGCCCCTGCTCTGGGAAAGGGCCTGGCCGGCGCGAATCCTGTCACACATCCTGCTGACATTCCTGCCGCCCGCCGTGTTGCTGGGGACGATCAGCCCGGTGGCGGCCCGCATGGCGCTCGGGGCGGATACGCGGATGGGCCGCGCCGTGGGTGATGTGTACGCCTGGGGCAGCGTTGGCGCCATTGCCGGGACGTTCCTCGCGGGATTTGTGCTTATCCCTGCGTTCGGCGTGACGTCGATCGTCTGGGGGGTGTCCGTCATCCTGGCGTTGATGGGATTGCTTTATGGATCGGTTATCGCAAGCGGGAAACAACGGGGGCGTGTTGTAGCTGCGCCTGTGTCAGGCGCAGGGGATGCGTAGCTTTTTTTACCTCGGCGCGTGACACACGCGTCGCTACTATTTCGATAGTCTATCTGTGGCAGGTACAAAATGACATCTGTAGCCGTCATCGGAGATGGAGGCTGGGGTACCGCCCTGGCGCTTCTCCTGGCCGGGAACAAGCACTCGGTCATCGTGTGGGGGCCGTTCCCCGAGTACCTCCGCGATATCCGCGAACGCGGCGAAAACCACTCCTTCCTGCCTGGCGTTGCCCTCCCGCCGGAAATTCGGTGGACCCACGATCTGGAGGAAGCGGCCGGCCGGGCGGAAGCCGTGGTTCTCGCTGTTCCATCGCGCTACTTCCGCGCGACGCTATCCTCCCTGGCGCCGGTCTTGCCGCAACCCCGGCCGCCGGTGGTGAGCGTTACGAAGGGCCTGGATGAGCAGACGCACAGGCGGATGAGCGAGGTGGCGAAGGATTTGTTGGGCGCGGGGCCCGTGGCGGCGCTGTCCGGCCCGAGCCTGGCGGCCGAGGTGGCCCGCG
>JAHJJH010000223.1 GCA_018823105.1 Verrucomicrobiota bacterium
ATTGCGAGCGCGGCATAAAACCGTCCGTCTCCGCCACAAACATCCTCAATCGTTGCATGGTCAACACGAATCAATCCCGGAGTATCACAAGCCATTTTCCCCAGTGAAATCCGCTTCACGGCCAGGAAAAGATGCCCTTCTGCGTCCGGATCCATGACCACGCGAGGCAGGGCAGAGACATCCGTCCCCGCCGCTTCGAGATCAGCGATCCAACCGTAACGTACGAAAAAATAAGCGTCATCTTCCCTGACGACCGGGGGCTCGATTTTTATGTGCTCATTATAGTAAGACGGGGACTCGAAAAGGTACGACACTTGTCCGCCCATAATACTTCGCAGTGACGGCCTGGATGGCGCCGCCCCGGCTCGCGCGGCCCAGTCGTCTCTCTGCTTAAGGAAAGCCTCCCGTACGGCCCCTGAACGCTCCGGTTCATAAAGATAAGTCAGGCCTTCCGTGTCGAGGTACGCCAACACCTTGTCTGCTCGCTCCAGGAGTTCTTCGTCACTGCTTTTCGCCCAAAAGGCCCGGAAACACGAAGCCCGCCAGGCCACAGCATACACAAACTCGTGGCGAGCGGTCATGTAATCATACAACCGCCGCGTCAGTTCGAGCATTGGCTGCCCCGGAAGCAGCATCAGAGCATTCAGCACGGCATGATAGGCTTGATACCGGATGGTTCTGTTGCTGTCGGAACAGGTGCTCATCAAGGCCATGGCCTCCCGCCAGAGATTTTCGCATTCTTCTCCCGCATCGAGATTCTTCTCCGTCCATTTGCGAATTCGGAAGAATCCGGCCTGCCCATAGAACCGAAGAACTGGATGGGGATCGCGGGACAGCGATTCGTATAGCGGGGCCCAGCTTGCGACATCGGACGCGGTCAGTTTCCACCACACGGCGTTGAGATAGCCAATGCTGGCCCGCTCCATGTTCCAACCAAACTTGTCGGGACAGAGCAGCGCCCGCCCGACTTCGTTCAGCGCCGTCGGGATGGAATCCAGTCCGTATCGCCGGGCGAGTTCCAGCCACTGTTCGAAAATCGACATGGCGGCTTGACTCCATTCCGCGGAGTCCGACGCCGTCCGTTGAAGCCTGGGAAGCAGATCCCTGGCCAGCCAGTCGCTGTAGACGGCAAAGGAGGCCGCGTTACTTACGCTGCCCCACGCCGTTTGATGCGGGCCCAGAACAAGAGGCTGGTGAAGCCGATGTTTGATGGCCTGGCGAAGGGCCCATGCCTTGCGGGGTACACAGAGTGGGGCCACGGAGTCCAACCGGAATTCTGTCTGACTCATGCATTCCAGAAGGATCGGTATCTCTTCCTGGCCCAACGGTCCGGCTCCCGTCGCGGCCTCACTGTTTAGCGCCGACAGCCAGAGATCCGCACCCTGTTCGTATCGCCGGTAGGCGCGGAGGACGCTGTCTGCATTGGCGGGATGCGAGCCCTTTACCTTGGTCGGGTAGTTATTCTGGAGCGTACGGATTTTCCCGTCTTTTCTTACGGTTTGATGAAAATCAATATCGGCCGCACCCGCCGCCGCCGCAATATATTCCCGCCCCAGCCTGTACCGATAGGATGGATTGTCCGGATCGAGAACACAGGCCGCCTCCAGGGCTCTCAACGCACCTTTCCGGTCTGACTGTGACACACGCTTGGCTTCGGCGGCCCGGTCAGGCACTGGGCCGGGGCTTACCGCCCCGAGAAATTCCACAACCCCTCGGGCCATTTCGTCCAGCAGTGCCAGGCCTTGCTCCAAGCGGCCATGCAGCACCAGCCTGTGCAGAACCTGCCCCGTGCTGTCCCGAATCAGACCGATCACGCAGACACCGGGGTCGGCCCTGGAAAATTCAAGATCGAGATAGACCGCTGAAACCAGGAGGCTCGTTGAGTCCGTAAGGGTCAACTGGTCTTCATGCCGCAGATGTCCCAGGTAGGCGCGCTCCAGCACGACCACGTTGCTCGCCCGCACTAACTCGCGCTCCAACAAATCCCCCAGGGCGCCAATTGGCCCATCATATTTCATGTCGAGATCCGCATTCCGAATACTTTGCAGGCTGATCGTAACAACACCGGCCTTCAGGTGCCGGCGCTTCCATTCCGCCAGTTTCACGAGCCGACCCAGTTCTTTCTCCGCCTCGTCCAGAGTTCGGACCGGCCGCACTTCATCCACGAGGCGCACGCCGCGTTCGGTATCAAAGATCGTGAGCCCCACCGCCGGCGCGGTCGCGGTGCTGGCATCCATACAAACCACCAGGAGATGCGCCTTGAGGATAGCGTTGACCCGAAGAGCCTCTTCAAAAGCCGCGACACCGGAAAGACTGATCTCCTGTTCCTTCAACAGGTCAGCGATGCGGGCACGTTCAAGAAAAACCAAATCCTCCCGGCCACTGAATTGTGCCTCCACCAAGTCCATGACAGCGGCCCATCGCTCCGAGGTCGCATCGTAAACCACGGCCACTCGCGTGGGCTCCGCAGCGTTCACGGAAGAAGGGAACCAGCCTGCGGCGAGCAAGAAATCCAAGCCAAGGGCCCGGAGGGCCATACATCGAAAGGCTCTTCGTGTTGAGTTCACACACCTCCAGAAACTGTGGCCATCCGCTTACTTCATGTTGATATTCCACAGCCCATAAAAGGAAGCGAAGATAAACCCTCTCGGGCTTGGCGCCAGACCCGCCGTGTTCCGCGCCGTGTCATCCGACTCCCCTTGCGTTTGAACCTGTTGCGGTTCGGGCGCGCCGAGCGGCCAGAGGTACAACCCCTGCCGATTGTGGGAGAATACGAGCGTGTTTCCCATGAACAGAGCGGGCCAAAAGAATATCGCATCGCTCGACTTGATGACACGCGATTGGTCCTGAACCTGCGAAATATCAAACCGATCGTTGTACGGTGAATAGACACAGACGACGTGGTCGCGGGGCTCCAACAAATCGTACACCAGCAGGTAGGCAGGCCACCCCAGGACGTACAAACAATCTCCTTGGACGGCGGAATCGGTCACCGCCGACTCCGGCAATGCGAATTCCATCGCCCACCTCTTGTCCGCCGGCCAATAACACCACAGACCCGAGCGGTCACCGCCATTCACAAGGATAAGGAGGCGGTCCAGGCGCGCGTCGTAATGCAGGTCGATCACGTCGTAGAGCTTACCCCCGTCCAAGGGGCTAGTTCCGTTTTCCTCCCTGCTGCTGCACAGGATACGCAGCGTGCCCTCCTCGCGATCCCATTCTCCCACAGCGCTCTTGAACCCCACAAACATCCTTTTTTCCTTCACGGCGATACAGGTCAGGGTGTTTGCTGGGAAGATGTTTGCTGTATCCACAACCTTGGCTGAGCCGTCGAGGCCGAATTCGTAGAGGCCGTGATTCGCCAGGCACAACCAGATCCGGTCCCCGTCCCATTCCAAGTCCGCATACTTGCGGGCGACGCTGTTGGGAGTGCGCAGGAGTGACACGAGATCCACAAACTCGCCGTGGCGGGCCTGTCCCGTTGCCAGGTCCGCCTGGACGAGACATAGAGACTTACTGAAATGATCGTCCATAATGGCATAGACGTGATTGTTTCGTGCACAGAGGGCCACGCCCTGGCCGGGCAATCGGTTCCGAATGCTCGCCTTGCGATTGCGAACCAGGATCGGAGCCGGTTGCCCCGGTATCCATTCGCGGAGTGGCGAACCTTTGGCCGGGATACCCCGTTGAGCGGCCCACTCCACGAGCGCAGCGCGAAAAGAGGAGGCGTCACCTTCGCTGGCACGG
>JAHJJH010000224.1 GCA_018823105.1 Verrucomicrobiota bacterium
GTGGTCCTCGGACTGGTGAGCCTCCTGCTCTACATCCTCTGGTTGTTGCGTCGCCACCCGCCCATCCCCCGCCCCCCGCGCGTGACGGGGCGCGAATCCGATCACACACGCATGGGGCGGTACTGCCGCTACCTGGTCAGCTACCTCCAGCACCTGGCCACGAATCCCAACCTGCCGGAAGACCGCCGGGCGGCCTTGCGGGAGGGCGCCCGTGAAATCCGCGACGTGCTCTCCGCGCACCCGCTGAACGAGGACCTGGCCCGAACCATCCTGAAAACCGAGGAGCAGGTTGTGCTCCCGGCCCTGGCCGCACTGAACGAGCTGGCTTCCGCCGAGGTGCGCCGGTGCGTGCGCGACGTGATGCTGGGCGTGACGTTGAGCCCCTACCAGGCGCTCGACCTGGTCGTGGTGCTCTACCGCAACCTGGCGATGACGAACCGGCTGGTCCGCCTCTACCACGGCCGCCCCTCGCCGGGCGACGCCTGGCGCATGCTCCGTGACATCCTGATGACCGTGGCCACCGTGAACGCGCTGAACTTGAGCCGCAAGCTGTTCGCCAGCCTGCTCTCGGAGGTGCCGCTGCTCGGGCGCGTGGTGGAAGGCATCGGCCAGGGGCTCGGCGCCGGGTTGATGACTTCCATCACCGGGCACACGGCCATGGACCGCTGCACGGCGTTCCGCGGATGGAACGCCGAGGAGGAACGCCGATCCCTCGGGCATCGCATGGCCGGGTTCCTCACGGATGTCCGGGACCTGTTCACGAAAGATCTTCTCCCACAACTGAAGGGACTGATCCGCGCCGGGGCGCAACCCGGCACGGCGGACCAGCCGGGTTTCTGGGATGCCATCGCCCGCGGCGTTGGTTCGGCGGTGGACCTGACCGCCCGGGTGGCCGACACGCTGGTGCTCCAACCCGTCGTCGCGGTCGGCACCGGGGTGGTGCAGGCCGGGACGTACCTGACGCGGGGCGCGGTCCAAGCGGGGCAGACGGCCGTCCGCGCGACGCGGCGGCGGGTCAAGCGGGCCGGCGGCGGCGTCGGCCGCGTCTTTCGCACGTTCGGGCAGCGGCTTTATTACCTCTTTCGCGCCCCGCGCTTTTTCGATGGACCTTGATGACAATCCCATGAAGAAACAGTCCGCCACCCATCTTCTGCCCAGCACGCCCCTGCTGGTGCCATACGGGGCGCACGTAGTGGAAAAAGGGGTGCAGTTCACGCTCTTCAGCCGGCACGCCACGCGCGTGTGGCTGATGCTCTTCGACAACCCGGACGATACCGAGCCCGTGGAGGAATTCGAGCTGACCTCCGACCGCAACCGCATCGGCGACATCTGGCACCTGCACGTCGAGGACGCGCGGGAGGGCCAGTTCTACCTCTACCGGATGGAGGGCCGGACGCCCAAGGGCGTGGCCAATTTCTTCGACCCCGAACAGTGGCTCCTGGACCCCTACGCGCTGGCCGTAGCCGGCGCGCCGAAATGGGAGGACACCCGGGGCCTGGCGCCGGGTGTCGTGCCTCGCCACGGACCGCTCTTTCCCAAGGGCGTCATCGTGCGCGACGATTTTGACTGGTCGAAGGACCGGACGCTGCGCGTCCCGCTCGCCGACACGGTGATCTACGAGATGCACCTGCGCGGCTACACGGCGCACGCCTCGTCGGGCGTCAAGGCCCCCGGGACGTACCGCGGGCTCATTGAAAAAATCCCCTACCTGCGCGACCTGGGCGTGACGGCCGTCGAACTGCTGCCGATCCAGGAATTCAACGAGATGGAGTACTACCAGGCCAACGACGCGCGGCGCGACCTGCGCAATTTCTGGGGATACAGTACGCTGGCGTTCTTCGCCCCCAACGGGCGGTACGCGCAGGACGGCGTGGTCGGGCGGCAGGTCCGGGAGTTCAAGAAGATGGTCATGGCCCTGCACCAGGCCGGCCTGGAGGTTATCCTCGACGTGGTCTTCAATCACACCGCCGAGAACGGCGACGGCGGACCCACCTACTCGTTCCGCGGCATTGACAACTCGATTTTTTACCTGATGGAGGAGAACCGGCCGCACTACAAGAACTTCTCGGGCTGCGGCAACACGGTGAACAGCAACCACCCGGTCGTCCGCGATTTCATCCTCAACTGCCTGCGCTACTGGGTCCTGCACATGCACGTGGACGGATTCCGGTTCGACCTCGCCAGCATCCTGGCTCGCGGCGCGGACGGGGAGTTGCTGCCCGACCCGCCCATCGTGGAACACATCGCCGAGGACCCCGCCCTGCGCGATACCAAAATCATCGCCGAGGCCTGGGACGCCGCGGGCGCCTACCAGGTCGGCACCTTCCCCAACGAGCGCTGGTCCGAGTGGAACGGCCTGTTCCGGGACGACATCCGCCGCTACTGGAAAGGCGAGGCCGGGATGCTGGGCCGTCTCGCCATGCGCCTGACCGGCAGCGCGGATCTCTACGACAAGAGCGGCCAGACCCCGAGGAAGAGCATCAACTTCGTCACCTGCCACGACGGGTTCACCCTCCGGGACCTCGTTTCCTACGAGCGCAAACATAACGAGGCCAACGGAGAGCAGAACCGGGACGGCGAGCGCCACAACCACAGCCGCCACTATGGCGAGGAGGGCCCCACCCGCGATCCGGAAATCAACGCCGTGCGCAGCCGCCAGCAGAAAAACCTCCTGGCGACGCTCTTCCTTTCCATGGGCGTGCCCATGGTGCTCGCCGGGGACGAGTTCTCGCGCACCCAGAGGGGCAACAACAACGCCTATTGCCAGGACAACAAGATCAACTGGGTGAACTGGGAGCTGCTCCAGGAGAACCAGGCCCTCCATGCCTTCGTGAAGAGGCTGATCGCATTCCGCAAGGCGCACCCGTCGCTGCGCCGGACGCGGTTCCTGGGCGGAAAGCAGCCCGAGGCGACCAACGCAGACATCGCCTGGCATGGCGTCAACGGGCGCGCCCCCGATTGGGAGAAGGACTTTGCCGTGGCCTGCCTGTTGAACGGGCGGGCCGAGCATACGGGCGGCCCCGAGGACGACGACAGCCTCTTCATGATCTTCAACGCCGGCGAGGAACCTGCCACTTTCCTCATCCCGCCGCCGCCCGACAAGCCCTGGACCCTGGCCCTGACCACCGAGGAGCATCCGCCCATGTGGTATCGCGCGAAGGGCGTATTCACCGCCGACGCGCGGTCGGTCACCGCCCTCGCCTCCGCGCCCTTCCGCCGGTTCTGGCGGTGAGGGAAGAAACAACATCCGAGAGGTCGGGGCGTGTCATGCCGAGCCTGTCGAGGCATCTCCGCCATGAACAGCATATCGGAGATCCCTCGACTTCGCTCGGGATGACAGCGCAACCGACATCAGGCATTGGACGTTTTTTCCCGGCGTGCTTTGGCGACCGTCCGCGTCTCTGCCGCGATCCATTCCAGGAACGGAGGATGCCCCCTGGACAGCGGCCAGGCGACAATGCACGGGACTTCGTAACTGTGTTGTTTTTTAATCGCGCCAATCAGTGCTTCAACGCGCCGCTCTTGTGTCTTCGCCAGCACGGCCACTTCGCGCCCGTCTTCGACGATGCCCCGCCAACGATAGATCGAACGGATCCCGGCCAGGATATTTACGCATGCCGCCAGACGCCGCTGGACGACGGCACGTCCGATTTTCCGGGCCTCTGTCATTGTGCCGGCCGTGAAATAGACCATCCAGATTTTCATAAAAACCCCTGTCTTTCTCGACCCTTCATTATCACTTTTTAGAATGCGTGGCAACGCCGAGCAGGGCCGTACCTAGTAAATAGAGAAATAGCCTGTAAATCAAATGGTAATGGCGCCGGCGAGCAGGTAGCGGCCTCTTGGTACGGAAGTTGCGTTAATAATTCTGGGGTATATGAAGAAGGCATCCAGAATTGTGACCTTTTTGTTCCTCGCGCTTTTCGGGGCCGGGTGCGCCAGCATGCCCGCCCCCTATAAACCGGCAACAGAGGGCCGAATCAACAATGCCGAACGCGACGTCGCTTTGGAAATCAGACTCGACACCGAGACCCCCGTCATCGCCATCGGCGATCCGATTTTTCTGATTGTAACGATCCGGAATGTCGGACCGAACCGCGTATGGCTGCCCCAGCAGCCCACCGTGTTGATCAGCTGGATTTACCCCGACGGCATACACGACAATTTCCTGAAGGAACTGCGCGAAGAAGAACGTTTGGCGCCTCACCAGCTCGTCTGCCTTGAACCGAACCAGCAGATATCGCAACGCGTCGAGGTGCGCACCTACTACTTCGATCGGCTGGGCGTCACGGAGTTCCGGGCCCTGTTGCACACAGGCCGCAACACGAATCCGGACACCGGGCCGACCTGGATGGGGCGGCTGCAATCGAATTCCTTCGGCGTCCGCATCGAGCGGCGCACTAAAAAAAAGATGTCCGATTTCCGTATCGTGAATGGCGACGCCCCTGACCAGCCGGATGCGTAAAATTCTCCGGCGGCGGAGCGCCGGAGCTACAGATTGTTTCGGTGTTCACCTGTAGTTCCGCCGCTCTGTCGGCGGAAAGCAGAAGGGGCATTCATGTCAACGTCACGCCCAGCGCCAGCACCTTCCATCCGCGCGCGGGAATGACCAGTTTGTCGGCGCGCACAGGCCTGTCCGTCCACAGATCGCGCGCCGCCCGTTCAAGACGATGTGAAACCGGCAGGTCTCCCGCGTTCAGCAACACGCGAATGACTTGCCGACGGTCATAACGCTCGAAGGCCAGCAGGCGCTCGTGCCCCGCGTCCAGCCAGCGAAGCCGTCCGCGTCGCAAGACCCGGTGCGCTTTCCGCAGGGCGATGGCGTGGCGTACAAAGGCCCGCAGTTCGAGGTCCGGTTCCCGCGGCGCGGCCGGGCAACTGCCCCGCGGTGTGTGAGTTTCCGGTTGGTGCCGGATATCACCCCAGCCCATGGGCTGGCGGTTGTCCGGATCGTTGGCCCCCCACATCCCGACCTCGGTCCCGTAGTAGAGCATCGGCGCGCCCAGGCCGGTCATCTGGAAAACGATCATCTGTCGCAGCGCGGCCAGCGCGCGCGGCCCCGGTCGCGTGGTCTTGAGATCCGGATTGGAATGCGCCCGCGGGAAATTGAAGTAGCTGTCCCAGTCCGGGAACGGCGGACAGGCGTTCTCCAGCAGCGTCAGGACGCGGCCGGTGTCGTGCGAATCCAGCAGGTTTTGCAACGCGTAATTCACCGGGCGTGGGTACCGCCGCCAGAGCTCGTTGAGCCTTTTCTGCAATTCGGCGGCGGGCAGGGGGCGTTCGGAGGGCGAGAAAAAACCGAGCGTCGGATACAGCCACATGTAGTTCATCACGGCATCGAACTCATCGCCCCGGAGGAACTCGTCTGCGTAGCCCACGACCTCGCCCGTCGTGTAGGCCCGCGGATTGATCTTTTTCACGTGCCGGGCCCAGCTTTTCCAGAAACCGTGCGGCACGCAGAAGGCGACGTCCAGCCGCCAGCCGTCCACGCCGTCGGATGGATCGCCGTCGCCGTCCGGATCCATCCAGCGGCGCGTGATGGCGAAGAGGTAGTCGCGCACGGGTTTCGCCAGCGTGGTTTTTGTACGCGCCAGTTCCGGCAGCCCGGCGTGGTCGAACCAGCCCTGGTAGTCGAACGTGCCGTCGGCGCGCCATTCCTTGATGCGAAACCAGTCCTGGTAACGCGACGCGCGCCCGTTTGTCACCAGGTCGCGGAACGCGAAAAAGTGCGTGCCAACGTGGTTGAACACCCCGTCGAGGATGATGCGCATTCCGCGGTGATGCACCTCCGCGACCAGGTCCACAAGATAGCGGTCCGCCGCGGTCCATATCCACGTCTTCGGGTCCTCCGTCTCGCACGCGGCGGCGAGGAGGGCCAGGTCGCCCTCGCGGTCGGGGCCGAGGGTCGGGTCCACGTGATGCAGGCAGGCGGCATCGTACTTGTGCAGCGACGGCGCCATGAAGATCGGGTTCAGGTAGATCGCGTTGACGCCGAGGTCCTGGAGGTAATCCAGCTTCCCGCGCAATCCGACGAGGTCGCCGCCGAACCGGCGCTGATACACGGAACGATAGAACGCACCCGACAGCTTTTCCCAAGCCGCCCGATCGTACCAGTCCATGCCCCATGGCGAGACCTTCCAGCCCGGGACCGGGTTGCCGCCAATGTCTTCAGGGCGCGGATTGCTGGACGGGCAGCCGTTCCGGAACCGCTCCGGGAACACCTGGTACCAGATCGCATCCGCCGCCCAATCCGGCACCCGGCTTTTCGGTTTCACCGCGCGCGGGGCTCGTTTCATCGCCATTCCTCCGGGAAATGGGGCGGCATTATACGCGGCCCCGGGGGGGCGTCAACGAAAGCCCAAGAGTTCCCGCCATGCGGCCGATCACACCGTGGCATTGAACAATGGGAAGAACTGACATAAAACTTGGTGACGCCGATGGGGGCAGGTCAACTTGGGCGGAATCACGCGTGTCGCCACGAGCGCAATGGCGACCGGATAAGGACATGCGGCTCCCGGCTTTGGGCCACACATTATGAGGCTGCGCCATCTCGATCTGGAGGTTCTTCGGATCTTTGCCTCGATCGCGGCGACGCGCGTTGTGGACGCCGCCGCACTGGCGCGGATTCAGACCCGGCGGCTGAGGCGGCTCGTGAGGTACGCATACCGCCACGTGCCGTTCTACCGCGACCTGTTCGAACGGTGCGGGCTCCGGCCGGACGACGTCCGCTCCGCGCGCGACCTGTCCCGCCTGCCGGTGATCGGAACGGACGTGCCGCGCGCCCGACTGCCGGAGATGGTCTCCCGGGAAGTCGACCTCGATCGTTGCCTGCGACGGGTCACGGCGGGCACGACCGGAGCCGCTCTTCTCTGCCCGTGGACGCGGCTGGAGATGCTGCTGGACATGATGCGGTGGACGCAAGGCTACATGAGGCACGGGCTGAGGCCGTGGCACAAGCAGGCGAAAATCGGAATCCCCCCTCTGATGAACCGGCGCCCGACGTTCCTGCAGAAGCTCGGCCTGTTTCGCCGCCGCTACTTCCCCGTGCTGGAGTCGGCCCCGGCCAAGATCGCATGGCTCCGCGAGCAACGGCCCGACGCGCTCTTCACCTGGGCCTCCTGCCTGGACGAGATCAGCCGCCAACTCGAGCGGGAAGGCGGATCGTTGTCCATCCCCCTCGTCTTCAGCGCGTCCGACATGCTGTGGCCGGACACGCGCCGCCGCGTCCACGAGCGGATGGGCGCCCGCGTGACGAACACGTACGGCTCGGTGGAAACCGGTCCGGCGGCCTGGGAATGCCCGGTCGGGGGCGGGTTCCACGTCCTCACCCACGAGGTGATCGTCGAGATCCTGGACGAGCGGGAGGACCGGCCGTCCAGGCGGGGCCGCCTTGTCTGCACGCCGCTGTGGCGGTTTACCATGCCGCTGTTCCGATACGCTATCGGAGACATGGCCGAGTGGGACGACCGCCCGTGTCCTTGCGGGAGCCCGCTGCCGGTGCTGCGGAACCTGCAGGGGCGGGCCTGCGACCTGATCCAGTGGCCGCCGGGAGGCCCCTGGGTACTGGCCGCACCTCTGCTGCGCCCGATGTATGAGTCCCCCGAGGTCAGGCAGTTCCAATTCGTCCAGGAGGCGCCGGATCGTTTTCTCCTACGCGTCGTGGACGAGCCGACGTTCGGCCCGGAAACCGAGCGGCGCCTGCTCGCCGACTACCGGACCTGTTTCGACGGAAAGATGCATGTGCGGATCCGCAAGGTCGCGCGGATCCGACAGCCGCCGGAGGTCAAGTTCACGACCATCGTCACCCTGAAACGCCTGGAGGAGATCCGGATCCGGGGCGGGGATGTCGGCTGTTTTTTCGAGGACACTTGAAATGATCGGCCTCTCGCGAGCACCATTTGCTTGCGCATCCCTGCGTTCTATGGTCAAAGGGGTTGAACATGCGCAACCGTGATCAGCAGAAGGAATAAAATCACATGCCAAACCCAGATCCCATGTCCGACCAAAACCCCGCAATCCACGAGAAGCAGTATGCCAGCAACAAATGGAAACCCCCGGTTTCGATCCGGCCGACCCGGGAGTTGCTGGAGGTATACGACCGATGGATTGCGCGGACGGCAGAACGTCGGGGTGCGCGCATGCTCATCTTGGGCTCGACTCCGGAGTTGCGGGACCTGGCCCTGGCCCACGGCCTCGTGCCCGTGTCCTGCGACCACAGCCCGGTCATATGGGAGAGCATGAAGGCCCTCATGACGCAGCGCGGCCCGGAGGAGTTCCTGCAGGTGAACTGGCTGGAAATCCCGGAAGCCCATCCATATGACCTGGTCGCAGGCGACGGCTCGCTGGTGATGCTCCGGCCGGACCAGATCGAGCCGATGCTGCTGAAGATCGCAAAGCTCTTGGCCCCCACCGGAGCGGCGCTCCTGAAGGTGGGCGTCCGAAGCCGCCCGTTCGCGCCGAAGGACTTTACGGACGCCGTCGCGGAATATCGGCGCACCCGCCCGCCCATGTCGTTGCACGAGTACGTCCTCATCCTTGTCACCGAGTTGCGCAGCGACCGCTACGTGGATTGGACGCTGCGCGAGTTGTGGGAGCGCGTGCTCTTCGCGCACTTGACCCCCGAAGAAATCGCCGAGGTCCGGCCGTGCCTGCTGGACGCCCGGTTCTACACGCCCACGAAGGCGGACTTCGAACGAATGGCGGCTGGTTGCTTTACCGTGGAACAGGTGGTCGAGGCCAAGGGACCCGGGCAGTGGGGCACGACGCATCTGTACGTGCTCCGGCCCGTGATCGCCGCCGGAGGATAGTGCGGTACCCGGTCTTGCGTTCATGAGCCCTCAAAATACGCCCTGTGCTTCGTCGTCCGCTCGTCGCTCGAGCGGCTTCGGCCGATGGCTTGGCGTGCTCCTGTTCTTTGGCTTGGCCTGCCCCGGCGACCTGTACGCCCTCCGCCTGCCGCTCAAGCCGGCGATCCTGCTTGCCGCCGCCGGCCTGGCCGCGCTCCAACTGGCCTCCGCCGATCGAATGCGCGAGGCGTGGCGCACGCTGCTCGCGCCGCCGATGGGGTGCTTCGCTTTGTTCCTGCTTACGGCTCTCGTCGCCATGGGCCACACCGCTCACCTTCGGCCCGCGTTCGCGTTCATGGCGCTCTACGTGTCCGCCCTGCTCGTGGCGCTGGCGGCCTGCGGCGAGTCACCCGCCCGTTTGCTGGGCCTCTATCGCCACGCCGTCGGACTTAACCTCCTACTGTCCGCGCTGGTTCATTTCCTCGGCGTGTTCCCCGGCTTCATCCAGGTGAGTGAGGGCCTGCGCTTCGGCGGCCTCTATGCCTACCCCACCCCCGTCGCGGCCGCGGCGGCCACCTACCTCTTGATCTTCCTGCAGCAGCGCCGCGAGCGCCTGGCGGAGGACACCCCGCCGCGGAGGCTGACCGGCATGCAGGTGCTCCGATGGCTGGAGTTTGCGGCGGCGACGTGGGCATTGTGGCAGGCCCGCAGCCGGGGGGTTCCGATCATACTGCTGGCGGTGTCCGTCGGGTTCCTGCTGGCACACGCGGCGGTGAAGCTTCGCCATCGTTCGACGGAGCCGATTCCACGATGGCCTTTCTTCACGGCGGCCTTAAGCCTTGCGCTGCTGGCCGACACCGTGATGACCCGCGGGACCGGCAGCCTGGCGACGATGAGCGGTCGGATTCCAGCCTGGAAACAAGCGCTGGGGGCTATCGCCGCCCATCCGTTCCTCGGCTATGGTCCCGGCTCCTTCCGGGATGTGTTCCCGCTGCAACAGGGCGCCGGTTGGCATTCCTTCGGCTCTCACAATGCCATCCTCGATGCGTGCCTGTACTCGGGCGTCCTTGGCGGCCTCTTCTACACCTGCTTCCTGGCGGGCGTTGTGCTGAGCACGGCCGCTCGCTTCGCGCGGCACCCGGCCCGCGCCGGCACGCCCTTCATCCTCGCAACCTTCTGGGTCCTGCTGTCGATGACGGACCCGCTTCTCATGCGCTGGCCCTACAGCAGTCACGTAGTCCTGCTTGTCATGGCCGCCTGGATGAGCCGGCCGAGTGATGGCCCGAGCCGTTCCTGCACGACGCGGATGGAGTAGTTGTCCTGGAGCAGGTGCGTGGCGAGGCTGTGCCGGAAAGTGTGGGCGCTCACGCGCTTGGTCAGCCCTGCCGTGCGCGCCGGCCTTGTTTCATGGAAGCTCCTTCAGGGAAATGGCGGGTATTATGCGCGGCGCCTCTCCCTCGTCAACGGCGACCCGGCACGCTCATCTCACGCCCGGGTGCGCCGAGTTGTTTTGGCGACGACGACGAAAAACCTTTATCGCTGGAAGCCAGTGTGGGAAACTTGGCGCCAGTTATGCAATGGAGGCAGCCATGAATGGAGAATCGTTTCCTGTTCCTTCGAATCGTATTCCTCGGCGCCGGGGCTTGGCCCTGCCCCTTTTCACCGGGGGCGGGGTGCTGTTGATCTTCGCGCTGGCGCTGGCGATTCCTCTCTGGGTCTGGTTCTTCTGGCGAATCGAGCCGGATGCGGGCGAGATCGCGGTGCTCATTCACAAGACCGGGAAGGACCTGCCGTCCGGCCAGATCCTGGCCCTGGAACCGGACCAGAAAGGCATCCAACTGGAAGTCCTGCCGGAAGGCCGGTATTTCCATAATCCTTTCTCGTGGGGCTGGCGCATCTCGCCGATGAACGATATCCCGGCGGGGAAACTCGGCGTGCAGACGCGCCTGTTCGGGGCCGACCTGCCGCCGGGCGAAATCGTCGCCGGGGAAGGCACCAAGGGTATCCTGGCCGACATCCTGCGGCCCGGGAAGTACCGCATCAATCCCTTCGCGTACAGTGTGGAGATCTTTGACGCGATTTCCATCCGGCCCGGCTCGGTCGGCGTGGTGACTTCGCTCGCCGGCCGCGACGTGCTGAACAGCGAGTTGAAGCCGGAGGAGCGCAACACGTTTCTCGTAAGCAAGGGGCTGAAGGGCGTGATCCCGGAGGTGCTCGAGCCTGGGACGTACTACCTGAATCCCTACCTCTTCGCCGTCTCGGAGGTGAACCTGCAGAGCCAGCGCTTCGAGATGAGCGGCGAGGACGCGATCAGCTTCCTGACCATGGACGGGTTTACGGTGTCGGTCGAAGGGACACTGGAGTACGCCATCATCCGGGAAAAGGCGGCGCTGATTACGCACCGGGTCGGCGACATGGACGACATCCTCAAGAAAGTCATCCTGCCGCGCGCCCGCGGGTTCAGCCGCATCGAAGGCAGCAAGCACCCGGCGATCAACTTCATCGTCGGCGAGACGCGCCAGCAGTTCCAGGACACGCTCGAGGCGCACCTGCGGGAGAAATCCGAGGTCTGGGGCGTGGCCATCAAGTCCGTCCTGATCCGTAACATCAAGCCGCCGGACGAGATCGCCAGCGTGATCCGCGACCGCGAGGTGGCGGTCCAGAACGCGCTCAAGATCGAGCAGCAGATCGCGCAGGCGAAGTCCAAGGCGGAACTGGGGAAACAGGAGATGCTGGCCGAGCAGAGCAGGCAGAAGGTCGAAGCGGACACGGCCCGCATCCGCGCGGTGATCCGCGCGCAGCAGGAGATGGCCGTGCGCCTGACGGCGGCACGCAAGGACTTGGAGGTGGCCGAGGTCGAGAACGAGGCGGCGGACTTCCAGGTGCAGGCCCGGCTCGCGGCCGCGGAAGCCGAACGGGACGTGATCCGGCTGAACAACGAGGCGCAGGCCGGCGTGCTCAAGGGCCAGGTGAAAGCCTTCCGGACCGGGATGAATCTGGCCCGCTATACGCTCTATCGCAAACTCGCACCGCGTATCGCGACGATCCTGACGGGGGATCAGAAGGACGGGCTGGGCGCCGTCTTCCTCCCGTTCCTTCCCGACCGGAAGGAGGTGGCCCAATGAAATCCACCTTCGCTATTGTGGTTACGCTGGTGATCATCGTCGGCGGCGTGTGGCTGTTCTGGCAATGGGGCATCTGCCGCTTCTACGTGGACACCGATGAAATGGCCGTAATCATCGCCAAGATCGGCGACCCGCTGCCCCCCGGCCAGATCCTCGCGAATCCCGGGCAGAAAGGCGTCCAGGAAGCCGTCCTCGGCGAGGGCCGGCACTTCCGGAACCCGTGGCTGTACGAACGCGTGATCAAGCCGGTCATCGTCATCCCCCCCGGCAAGGTCGGCGTGGTTACGTCCAAGGTCGGCAACGAACTGCCGCAGGGCGAGTTCCTGGCGGAGGTCGGCCAGAAAGGTATCTGGCGGCGAGTGCTGGGGCCCGGCAAGTACCGGCTGAACCCCTACGGGTACCAGGTGGAAGTCGTCAACGCCATCAGTGTCCCCATCGGGTATGTCGGCGTGATCACCTCGCTCTCCGGGGAGCAGGCCCCCCCGGGTGAATTCGCCGGGACAGGACAGAAGGGCATCCGCAAGGACGTCATGCAGCCGGGCCTTTATTATGTCAATCCGAAGGCCCTGAAGACCGACGTGCTGGAGATCGGCGTCAACCAGGTCTCCCTGATCGGCAAGACCGGCGGCGAGGTCATCACCAAGACCCAGATCGCCAGCCAGAACGTGGCCATGCAGCAGTTGCAGCGCCAGGTACTCGACGACCAGAAGGATAAACGGATGGAGTATATGATGTCGCGCGCGCAGGAAGCCGCCCCGGCGCCGAAACCCGGGATGAAAGCCGTCCAGCAGATGCCGGACTACAGCGCCGCCTTGAGCATAGCGCAGTTCGTCGAATTCCCCTCGCGCGACGGGTTCGAGATCAGCCTGGACATGACCGTCGAGTTCGAACTGCTGCCCGAGCTCATCGCCGCGATCTTCCGCAACTACGGCGACCTGCCGGCGGTCGTGGACAAGATCATCATGCCGCAGATCCTCTCCGTATCACGCCTCAAGGGCTCCGCCTACCGCGCCAAGGACTTCATCGTCGGCGAGGGCCGCGAAAAGTTCCAGAGCGACCTGACCGAGGCGCTCGCGCGGTCGCTCGCGGAGCGGAAGATCGTCATCCACAACGCCCTGATCCGCCACGTCAACGTGCCCATGCAGATCCTCGATCCCATCCAGCAGGCGAGCATCGCCGTGGAGCAGGACCTGACCAACCAGGAGAAGCAGAACACGGCGAAGAAGCAGGCCGAACTGAACACCCAGTTGAGCCTGATTGACCAGGCCCGCGAGCAGGTGGCGCAACTGACGGAGAAGATCAAGGCGGAGATCAAGGCCGACCAGGAGAAGCAGGTCGCCAAGATCCAGGCGGACACGCTCAAGCAGACGGCGGACATCGCGCGGCAGACCGCCCAGGTGCGGGCCGAAAGGACCCGTAAACTCGGCGGCGTGGAGGCCAAGGTGATCGAGCTCGTGGAGGGCGAGAAGGCGAAGGGCTTCGAGCTCAAGGCCGACGCCTTCGGCGACCCGTCCGGCTTCTCGCTGTGGGAGTTCGCCCAGAGCCTCAACCCGCAGGTGCAGGTCAACATCCTCCACTCCGGCCCGGGCACGCTCTGGACCGACCTCGAGAAAGCGCGGCTCGGCGACCTCGGCGGCGCCGCGGTGATCAAGCAGGAGAAATAACCGTCGCCCGGCCGGCTTCAACGAAGCCGGCTACAGGTCCTGTAGCCGCGGCGTTATACGCCGCGAAAGGGCACGCCGTATAACAGGGAAGAAATGGGTCTGGAGTCTTTTCAAGGTCGGGCGACAGGCCCGCGCGACGGAGCGCGCGGGCCACCTCAAGAAGGCATCATCGTGGGTCCCGGGTCAGTTCGTCGGGGGCGAGGCGCCGGCGGACGTCGAAGTCATAGCCCCAGACCGGGCGGCCTTCGAGTTTCAGGAACAAGCAGCGGGAGTCCTCGCTCCAGGACAGCCGCTCGCCCAGGTCCACGCGGTAGTCGTTCGTGAGCGGGGCGGAATAGAACAGCGTTCGCCAGGTCCAGCCTTCCTTCGCCTTGACCACCAGGCTCTCGCGGGCCGAGTAGCGGGTGCGGAGTAACCGCGCCGACCGCCGACCGTCCGGGGAGTCCAGCCGCTGCACAATCCAAGCGGGCGGCGCGACGATGCGCAGCCCGAGATACAACAGAGCGGCGCTCGCCAGCAGAAGGACGATCCAGCGCGGGACCCACAGGCCGCCGACAAGGTTACGGGGATTCGGCGCCATGCTCCGCCTCCGGGCCCGCCGGCGCCTCGACGGCTACCGGGGCGCCGTTGGTCGCCACGACTTCCACCGGTTCGCCCCGGAAGAAGGGCAGGATCATGCGCACGGTGTCGCGGTACAGGAGCAGGGCGAACAGCGCGATGATCAGCGCGGCGAAGATATTCATCAGCGCATTCACGATGCGCGCGCTGGGCGGGCGGCGCGTGACGGCCTCCCACAAGGCGAACATCAGGTGCCCGCCGTCGAGCACGGGGATCGGCAGGATGTTGATGATGGCCAGGTTGACGTTGAGCATGCCGGTGAACCAGAGGGCCATCAGGAAACTGCCCTGCACGTAAAGCCAGAACATGCCGAAGATGGCCACCGGGCCGCCCACGGCCTGCGCCGCGGCCCGGGACTGCCCCGGCGTCAGCAGCGCGCGCAGCAGGCGCACGATCAGGAAGGCATGGGTCTTGATCTGGGCCATGGGCCGCTTGACGTCCAGCGTGTTGAACACCACGCCGATCCGCACCTTCTTCGTCGCCTCCTCATACGCCGGCGTCACCTCGAGCGTCAGCGGGGTGCCCTCCCGCTCGATCAGCACAGGGACGGCTTTATCCCGGCATTCCGCCACCTGCTGGATAAGATGCTCGCGGCTGTATAAGCGCACGCCGTTGAGCTCCACGATCCGGTCGCGCGGACGGATGCCAGCGCGGTCGGCACTGGAGCCGGCGTCCACGCTCAACACCCAGCAGTAACTCATCGGCATCAGCCCGGGGACATACCGCGCGCCGAGAAAACGCTCAGTCCGCACCGCCACGGTCTTCTCCGTCCCGTCGGCCGCGCGAACCTCCAGGACGAGGTCATCATAGAGCGCGCCGGTGACCAGGAAGTCCTCCCAGGTGCGGACGGACTGGCCGTTGACCGTTTCGATCGAATCGCCGATCCGCACCCCGGCCTCGAAAGCGGCGCCGTCCGGGTCCACGAAGCCGACGAGGCTGTTCTCCTGTTCCGGCGCGTAGGACTGGCCGCCCAGGTAGACGATCCAGGCAAGGATCACGGCCAGGATCATGTTACCCGCGACGCCCGCCAGCGAAACCAGGAGGCGTTTCCACGGGGCCGCGGGCGGCAGGTTCTTTTTCTCCGACTTGCCTTCCAGCGCCAGCCCGCCCGTCGGGTCCATCTGCGGCAGCGCCACGTAACCTCCGAAGGGGATCAGTCCGATCTTGTAGGTGATATCGCCGACTTTTTTCTTCCAGATCGCCGGTCCGAACCCGATGGAGAAGACCTCGATGACCATGCCCAGCCGCCGGGCCACGAGGAAGTGACCTAACTCATGAACCAGGATGGTGGCGCCGAAGAGGAGGGCGATGACGAAAATCGTATAGAGCGTGAGCATTCAGGATTTCCTTTGGTTCCGGGGCCTCAAGTGAGGAAGAAGGTGGCGTACACGTACAGCATCGGGACGGCGAACAGGAGGCTGTCGAGCATGTCCAGCAGACCGCCCATGCCGAGGATGATCCGCCCGGAATCCTTGACGCCGGCGGCCCGTTTGAAGAGCGATTCGGTCAGGTCGCCCGCGATGCCCGCCAGGGACAGGAGGATGCCAAGCGCGATCGCGTCGCCCCAGCAGAACCGCACCTGCTGCCAGTAGGGCCGGGCGAGGACGAACGCGGCCAGGCTGCCCAGGACGGAGGCGCCGATGCCCCCGAGGCAGCCCTCCCACGACTTGGCCGGCGAGATGCGCGGGATGAGCTTATGTCGCCCGATGGCGCAGCCGATGAAGAAGGCGCCGACGTCCGACAGTTTAACCACGACGATCGCGTACAGGGCCAGGAGCCGTCCGTCGTGATCGCCCCAGTCAACCAGCAGCCGGGTGAAAAAGTTGAACAGGAAAGCGACATAGAGCACGCCGAACAGCGTCCCCGCGATGGTTTCCAGCGGGCGCGGGTTATTCTTCTGCGGGAACTGCCGCAGCAGCACGGCCACCAGGATGCCGAACAGCACGATGATTTCGATCCGGCCCGGCGCGGCCTTCAGCACGCCCGTGCCCAGGATCAGGGCCAGGCCGCCCGCGATGCCGACGTAGGGAAAGTGGGGAATGTGCGCGCCATCGAGCAGTCCGTAGAACTCCCAGAGGGCGATCGCCGTCAGCGCCAGCAGCACCACCAGCCACCCGTTGAACGGCAGCCACCACGCCGCCGCGAACAGCGCCGCGCTGATCAGCAAGCCGCTCTGGATTCGCTGTCGAAACATGACCGTCCGCCTATCCGATGTCCCCGAACCGCCGATGCCGCCGCGCGTACTCGGCCAGTGCCTCCCGGAACTGCTCTTCCCGGAAGTCCGGCCAGAGCACGTCGGTAAAGTATAGCTCGGCGTACGAAAGCTGCCAGAGCAGGAAATTGCTGATCCGTAATTCGCCGCTGGTCCGGATCATCAGGTCGGGATCCGGCACGTCCGGCGCGTAGAGGTTGGCCGCGATGGTTTTTTCGTCAATCGCGTCCGGCGTCACTTCGCCGTCCCGCACCCGGCGGGCGATGCGACGGACGGCGTCGCTCAACTCGGTGCGGCTGCCGTAGCTTAACGCCAGGATCAACTGGCCGGCGTCGTAGTGCTCCGTGGCTTTCATCACCCGCTTCAGCTCCTGCTGGATCTCCGCGGGCAGGTCGGCCAGCCGCCCGATCACGCGCAGCCGGACCTTGTTCTCATGCAGATCGCGCTCGTCGCGCCGGAGGAACCGCTTGAGCAGCGACATCAGGCCGCGGATCTCCGCGCGCGGCCGGACCCAATTCTCCACGCTGAAGGCGTAGAGGGTCAGGTACTTGACGCCGGCATCACGGCAGGCCCGGATGATGGCCCGCACGGACTCGGCCCCGGCCTGGTGGCCACGCAGGCGCGGCAAGCCGCGCCGTTTGGCCCAGCGGCCGTTGCCATCCATGATGATGGCCACATGGACGGGAACCTTGGGCCCGCTCTCACCCGGGCCGACTTTCGGCCTGGTCATGGTTTCTCTCCCGCCGGCTTCAACCAGATCGTGCTCTCCCGGCGCGGCCCCACGGACAGCAGGCCGACGGGAACGCCGGTGAGTTCTTCCAGCCGGGCCACGTAGGCCCGGGCGCGTTTCGGCAGGTCCTGGAACCGCGTCGCGTCGCGCGTGGGGCATTGCCAGCCGCCAAAGTCCTCGTATACCGGCCGGCACCGCTCGAGAAAGCGCGCGTCGGCCGGGACGTGCTCCAGGCGCCGGCCGTCGCACTCGTAGGCCGTGCAAAGGCGGATGGTTTCCACCGTATCCAGCACGTCGAGCTTGGTGACGGCCCACCAGTTCACACCGTTGATCATGACGGCGTGCCGGGCGATCACCGCGTCGAACCAGCCGCAGCGGCGCGGCCGGCCCGTCGTTGCGCCGAATTCCTGCCCGCTATCGCGCAGCCACGCGCCGGCTTCGTCCTTCAGTTCGGTCGGGAACGGCCCCTCGCCCACCCGCGTCGTGTACGCCTTGATGACCCCGACCACCCGGTCAATCCGGTTCGGCGGGATGCCGCTCCCGGTGCACGCCCCGCCCGCGGTGGCGTTGGAGGAGGTCACGAAGGGGTAAGTCCCGTAATCGATATCCAGCATCGTCCCCTGTGCGCCCTCGAAGAGAACCGACTCCCCGCGCGCGACCGCGTCGTTGAGCAGGGGGAGCGTATCCGCCACGAACGGCGCGAGCCGCGCGGCGGCGGCCCGGTAGTCCGCCTCGATGGCGGCGGCGTCCATCGCCGGCGCCCCGAGGGCGGCCAGGATTCGGTTCTGCTCCTCCAGGCGCGGGCGCAACAGGGAGGGCAGGTTGGGCGCGACCAGGTCCGCCATCCGCAACCCGACCCGCGAGGCCTTGTCGCCGTAAGCGGGGCCGATGCCCCGCTTGGTGGTCCCGATCAGCGGCCCGCCCGTCCGGGCCAGCTCGCGCTGTTCGTCGAGCAGCCGGTGAAAGGGCAGCACCACGTGCGCCCGGTCGCTGACGAAGAGCCGGCCGGCCGGGTCCACGCCCCGCTCGCGGAGCCCGTCGAGTTCGAGCAGCAGGGCCAGGGGGTCCACGACCACCCCGTGCCCTATGATGCAGCGACAGGCGGGGTGCAGGATGCCGGAGGGGATCAGGTGGAGAATAAATCGTTCGCGGCCGATCTCCACGGTATGGCCCGCGTTGTTGCCGCCCTGGTAGCGGACGACCCAGTCCGCTTGGGCGGACAGGACGTCAATGATCTTGCCCTTACCCTCGTCTCCCCACTGCGCCCCGATTAACACCGTAGTGGCCATTGGTTTTTCCCGCTATCGCGAAGTCCTGCGCCTGGGTGCTGTAACCTATCGGATGCCCCCGGCCGAATCAACGGAAAAGGCGGCCGCCGGCAAACCGTGCATTTTTCTTATATACAGCGATGCACGGGCTGCACTATGTTTATCGATGAGGGCGAAGTGGGCCTGCCCTTGGAGGGCAGTCGCGCAAAAGACAGGTAGGCGATGACGGGGGGAAAATTAACGGTCTTTGGCATAACCCGGCGTCAAGGGATGGGCCTGTTCCTGGCGAGCCTGATCATCCTGCTCCTGTTCTCCTTCCTCTACTTCAACGCCCGGCGTTCAGTTCTCAATGAAATCCGGAATCAGGCCAAGGGGATTGCCATCGCCGTCGCCACGGGCTTGGGCGCCTCGGACCTGGAAGCCGTGCGCGGCCCCGAAGACATCGACTCGGAGCCCTATCAGCGTATTCAGACGTACCTCGGGCACGCGGAGGAGGCCATCTCCGATGTCCGGTACGTCTATACCATGCGCCGTTCGTCGGCGACCGACGCGACCGAGAGCGATTATGAATACCTGGTGGACGGCCCCGAGCGTGACATCAACGGCGACGGGATCATCGACCGCGAGGAACAAAGCGAGACGCTGGGCAATCCCTACTCCGCCGCCGAGTTGCCCGAGCTGATCCAGGCCTGGCACCGGCCGGCCGCGGACCTGGACGTCTCGCCCGACCCGCCGTACCCCGACCTGATGTCCGGTTATGCCCCCGTGCGCAACGCTCGTGGCCAGACGGTGGCCATCGTGGGGGTGGACATCACGGCCGCGACGGTGCGCGCAAAGCTGCTGACCCTGCGGATCGTCATTGCCGCGGTGTGGATCGTGCTGACGCTGCTGATGATCATGGTGGTCCATCTTTACTACCGCGCGCAGGAAGCCCTGGAGACCAACCGCGCCCTGTCCGCCGAACTGGCAAGCCGCAACGAAATGCTGCGGGCGGCCAACGTGGAACTCGCCCATAACAACGAGCAGTTCGTGCGGGAAATGAAGTTGGCCCAGTCTGTTCAGCTCGGCTTCCTCCCCAAGAGCTTCCCGAGGCAGGACAAGATCGTCTTCGACCGCTATTACCTCACCTGCGAAATGCTCGGCGGCGATCTGTTCGACGTCTTTACGCTGGATAACGACCACGTCGGCATGTACATGGCGGACGTCGCCGGTCATGGCGTCAGTGCGGCCCTGATCTCCGGCCTCCTGAAAATGGCCGTCAACTCGGTGCGGGACAACCCGGCCGGCGACGCCGGCCCCCTCTCCGCCCGCCTGACCCAGCCCGATAAGACACTGTCCACGATCAACGACATGCTGGTCAAGGAACTCCCGGAATACGAGTTCATCACCATGATTTATGCCGTGCTCGACATCCCCACGTGCACCTTCCACATCTCCAGCGCGGGACATCTCTCGCCGCTGAAATACGATGCCGTGGCCCGCCGGGTCGTCTCGTGGGAGATCCCGACGGAAACCGCGCTGGGGCTTGTGGAGAAGTGCACGTACACGACCGTCGAGCGCGCGGTCGCCCCGGGGGATAAAATCCTTTTCTTCACCGACGGGCTGGTCGAGGCCATGAACGAACGCGGCGAGGAATTCGGAGAAGAGGTCCTCTTCAAGCTGTTCGAACAGCAGGCCTCCCAGCCGCCCGCCCAGATCATCAGCGTGCTCAAGCAATCGGTGGAACAGCATCGCGGCGCCGAAAAGGTCAGCGACGACTACTCCATCCTCGTCGCGGAGATCCGGTAAAGCCCGGCGCCCTCATGTCCGCCCGCGGAGCGGCCGGACCACCCATGGATCGTTCCGGGGTGGCCGTCGCTTTCCGCCGCGACGCTGCCCTCATTTTGAAACGACTTGGCGCGCCGCTTTCCGCCGCTTTCGCGCGGCATATTCGGGCGCTTCGCGGAGGCACAGGCCCAGCACGCGCAGCGATTCCTTGAAGTAGCGCAGGCTTTCCTTTTTCAGTTCCGCCGGCAACTCGCCCACGTCCGCCCAGCCGGCCGTCTGGAGATCGTCGGGGGGCAGGGCCAGCTTCTCCCAGTTCCGGAACAGCCGCCCCCACTCGCTGTGCAGGATCTTGTGCACCAGCTTCTGGTGCGTCGGGTACCAGAACGAATCGTGGTACAACACGCTGGCGATGTAGGCCCACGGGGCCAGGATGGTTTTCAGCGACCATTCGACGGGCTTCTTCAGCGGCCCCCAGTAGATCAGGTGCTGCATCCGGCTCGCGAAGGTCATCTTCCGGAACGGACCGTCGAAGCGCCAATTCTCCGCGGCGGCCTCCGCGTCGCCGACGATCTCGATCTCGCGCGGGTCGCCGCAGCCCAACCCGCGCTCATGGGCCAGGCGCACATACTTCAGGTCCGCGAGCGGATCGAAGCCCATGATTTTCGCGGCGACCGCGTCAATGGCCACCTGGTCGGCCGAGGCCAGCAGGACGTTCTTGACGTGCGGCACCATGCAGCGCGGCCCCGGCCCATCTCCGGCCAACGTGCCGTCCATGACGGCGAACATGCCGCTGTGGATTTTTTTCTGGATCATCAGCAGGTCCACCAGGGTCTCGTGGATCACCGGGTGGGTCCAATGCCGGCGCTCGTTCAGCAGTCCCCCGAAGGCGTTTTTCATGGCCCCGGTGGTCGTCGTGAAGACGTGGGTCTTCACCGTTGGCAGGTGGATGATGTTCTCGCCCAGGAAGCGCTTCGGGATCATGAACCCGTCGGGATACACCTGGTTCAGGCAGAGGAACGTATCGGCCAGGTCGCCCACGGCGTCGCGGATGTGCATCCACTCCTCGCCCTCGTACAGGTGGACGTTCTTGAGCCCGTGCGCCTCGATCACGGGGAGCTGTTTGTTTTCCCGCTCGCCGAGATGGGCGTCGATGACCACCGTTCGGTTATGGCATCCGTGGATCCGGGCGGGGTCATAGCCGTCCCGTTTGAGGGCGCGAATGACCCCGTCGAGCTGCCAGGGGGTGGTGGAACTCGCCGGGTAGAAAAAGTGCCAGCTGATGTTGATTTTAAGCGCCGTGTCGCGGTCGCGCGGCAGGACGGACTGGTACCCGGCCAGGTTCATCAGGCGATGGATATCGCCCAGGATCGTGGCCGGCCCCGTCCTCAATACCGCGACTTTGGCCTTGCTCATGCTTTAGCCTGCCTTTTCAGAAAGATATACTGCCGAAGCAGCCGTCGCAAGGACCGCCTGACATTGTGCCGCCAGACATTGACATGCCGCGGTATATATTTAACAATCAGACTGGTGTAGTAATAAGAGAAAGGCTGGAATAGTACATCATGCCGGCGCCACCGCTTAATATCCTCACGACGCAAAGGGGGGAGGTCGTGGTGGTCAAGCTGGACGGCATCGTGGATGCTTCGACCATTGATGCCCTCCGGCGGATATTGGAGCCGCTTTGCCTCCAGCCGGGCGCGCGCATCGTGGTGGACGGGTCCCTGCTCTCGTACATCAACAGCCTTGGATTCGGCATCTTCTTCAAGCTGTCGCAGGTCTGCCGCGAACAGCAGGGCCGCCTGATCCTCGCCGGCCTGCAGGAAAAACTTCTCATCGTTTTCAAGATCCTCGGGCTGGAAAAATTACTGGCGTTCGCCCCGACCTGCGAGGAGGCCGTGGCGACCCTTTCCGGGAGCGGAGGATCGTGAGCTCCGTCGTGGCAGATACCCGATCCAACGTGCAGATTCGCGTCCCCGGCGAACTGCGGTTCCTGGCCCTCATCCGCTCGGTGATTACCATGCTGGCCCGGACGGCGGGCTTCCCGGACACGGACGTGGACAAAATCGAACTGGCCGTGGACGAGGCCTGTACCAACGTCATGGAACATGCCTACCGCACGGCCTGCCCCAAGCCGGCCGTCGAGCTGGAAGTCCGTTGGGAGCCCGGTCGGTTCGTCGTGGACATCGTGGACCAGGGCACTCCGTTCGATTTCTCCAATTACGTCCCGCCGAAATTCCCGGACCACTGGCTGAGCGGACGCACCCGCGGCGCCGGGCTTTTCCTGATCCGCTCCTGCATGGACGAGACCGAGTATGAAAGCGAGCCCGGGCGGGCCAACCGGCTGCGCTTGGTCAAGCTGCTTCAGCCGGCCTGAACGCGCGCCGGCTCACCGCGCGCGCTCCTCGATAAACGACTTGACCGCCTCGACGTCCGCCGGCAGCGTGGCGCATCGCGTAGGGGCGTGCGCCAGGTTGTCGAGGATCTCGTGGTGCGCTTCCCGCCCGGTGGCCTCGCGGATGGCCTGACTGAACTTGGCCGGATGCGCCGTAGCCAGGCAGATCGTCGGCGCCTCGCGGTCCAGGTGCTGCTCCGCCACGTGCACACCCACCGCCGTATGGGGGTCGAGCAGGTAGCCGTATTCCCGGTCGTACCGACGGATCGTCGCCAGCGTGTCGGCGCTGGTGCCCACCCCCGGGATGAAGAGTTCGTCTACCCGCCCCCCGGCTCCGCAAGGAATGGAGAGCGACCCTGTCGCGGCGAAATCCTTCATCAGGGCCGTCAGCCGCTCGGGGTTCCCTCCCCCCTTGTAATAAAGGTATCGCTCAAAATTGCTCGCCACCTGGATGTCCATGGAGGGGCTCAACGTCGGCACCACACGCCCCAGGCTGTATACGCCCGACTCGAAAAATCGCGCCAGGATGTCGTTCTCGTTCGTCGCCAGGATGAGCCGGCGGATGGGCATCCCCATGCGCCACGCGTAGTAGCCCGCCAGGACGTCCCCGAAGTTCCCCGTCGGCACCGCGAACTGCACCTCCCGCGCGCCCGTGGTCTGCATGACGTACAGGCCCGCACTGAAGTAATAGACGATCTGCACCAGCACCCGCGCCCAGTTGACGGAGTTCACCGCGCCCAGGGCGTGTCGCCGCTTGAACTCGAGATCGCTGAACAGCGTCTTCATGATCCGCTGGCAGTCGTCGAACGTGCCCTCGACGGCGATGTTGAAGACGTTGGAATCCAGTACGGCCGTCATCTGCCTCTCCTGCAGCGGCGCCACGCGGCCGCGCGGGTGCATGATGAAGATATTGATCCGCTCGCGGCCGCGCACGCCGTGGATCGCCGCGCTGCCCGTGTCGCCGCTGGTCGCGCCGAGGATGTTCAATCGCGCGTCCCGACGCTTGAGGATGTACTCGAAGAAGTTGCTCAAGAACTGCAGCGCGATGTCCTTGAACGCCAGCGTCGGGCCGTGAAACAGTTCCAGGATATGCACGGGCCCCACCGGCCAGGCGGGGGCGATCTCCGGATGCCGGAACGCCATGTAGCTGCGCTCGATCAGGTGGCGCAGGTCGCCGTCCGGCAGGTCCACGAACAGCCGCAGGATCTCGAACGTGATGTCCTGGTAGGACAACCGCGACCACGCGTCCAGGCGGTCTTCCACGCGCGGGATGTCCGTCGGGATCAACAAGCCCCCGTCCGGGGCCAGCCCGGTGAGCACCGCGTCCTGGAAACCCATCGGCGGAGTCCGCCCCCGTGTGCTGATGTAGTTCATCCCATACCTCGGGGGAGAGGATAATCAGCCCCGCGTCGTTTCGACAAGCCCGTTCCGGCGCCCGCCCCCCCGCGCCACACTTTGCAAAGTGTGGCGCACAGGGGGGGGCGACTACGGATGCCCAATCCTGGCCAGCGCCTCCGCCGCATCGGCCCGGACAAAGGGATCGGGATCCTTCAACTGCCGACGCAGCGCGCCCGCAGCCCGACGCGACCGCAGCGCGCCCAGGGTCCGGAGGATATGCCGCCGCGCGGGGTCTTCCGCGCCCGGCAGCGCGCGCAGCAAGGCTTTCCCGGCCGGGGCGCCCAGCGAGGCCAGGGCCTTCGCGGCGGCCTCCCGCACGGTGAAGTAGGGATCGCCCAGGGCGTCCAGCATATCCGGGATCGCCGCGGGATTGCCGATGTCGCGCAGGGCGTTGATCGCGGCCACGCGCCGCGTTTCGCGCTCATGCCTTACGAAACGACGGATCTCGGGCACGGCCTCGCGGCATCGCCACTTACCGAGCGTCCGCAGTGCCGCGCCACTCGTCTCCTCGTCGGCCAGGAGCGCCCGCACGGCACCGGCGTGTTCGGGCGTTTCACAGAATCCCAGGAGCCAGGCGGCCAACCGCCGAGTTTCCGATCGCTCGTCGCCCAGGAAATCGACCAGCACGGAGGCCGCCTGGCGGTCGTCCAGGTTTTCCACCATCTCAAAAACCAGGACCTGCACGCCGATGTTCTCCAGGTGCACATAGCGCATCACCAGGCGCAGGCCGTCCGCGCCGCGGTCCGTCAGCTCGGCCTTCGCCTTTTCCTTCCGGGCCCGCTTCTCCGGCGTCGTCGCATACCGTACGGCGTCCCGCAGCAGCATTTCCTCCGGGTCGGCCGCCAGGGCCGACAGGACCAGCGCCAGAAAAAGCAATCCCGCCTTTTTCCCATTCGTGTTCATTCGCGTAATTCGCCCGGCCCTTTATCTTCTTCAAGGTCGTACACGATGCCGAAATCGGGGCGTTTCATCCGCGCGCCGTCTTCCGCGCCGCAGGTGTAGCGATCCCGGCCCGCGAGATCGAGCAGGACGGCGAGGCTGCCGTAGTCGCGGTAGCCGCCGTCGTTGCCGATGCCCTGGCACTGGTCCGGCTGCCGGCCGAAGTAGGCGTCGTCCCCCGCCGAGTCCACGAGCAGGGCCAGGGCGTTGTTCAGCGCGCGCCCCTGGGCGTGGTGGTCGGCCGTGTAGGTGTCGTCCCCGCCGCGGTCGAAGAGCATGCCCACGCCATAGTCGTGCGCTGCGCCCTGGACCAGGATATAGCCTGTATACAGGTCGTTTCCCTTGTCATCCGCGAGGAGGCCCAGGCTCAAATGGATGCCTGCGCCCTGGCCGTACTGGTACATCTGGTACGTGTCGTTCCCGGCCCCGTCCACCAAGAGGCCGACGCTGTACCAGTAGCTCGCGCCCTGTCCGTAGATGTCCGCCGCGTACGTGTCGTTCCCGGCCAGGTCCACCAGCGCCGCCACTCCGCCGCCGGCCCAGGGCCGCATTCCGATGGAAAAGCCCTGCGCCAGCGAAAGGAACCGGTCGTCGTGGCGCTCGTGATCCGGTTCGCGACCGCCGGCCAGGTACCGATCGTTCCCGGCCTTGTCCGCCAGCAGCGCAAAGCCCAACACGCCGGCGTAAGCCTGGCCTGCAAGCCCCACATCGTACACGTCATTCCCCCCGCCCTCCCGCAGCACGGCCGCCCCGTAAAACGCCGCCGCCTGCGCAAACCCGCCCGCGCGGTACGTGTCTTCGCCGGCCCGATCCTCGAGCCACGCCGTCCCGCAGAAGGCCGCCGCTTGGCCTGCGTATCGGGCCTGGTAGAGATCGTCGCCCGAGAGGTCGAGCAGCACAGACACTGCGAACAGGGCCGCGCCCGGCCCCAGGATCCCCTCGCTTGCGTATCGGTCGTTTCCTTGGAGGTCCACGATGGCCGTGAGCGGTGCGTCGGCCCGCCCGTCCGCCGAGCCGGCCGCGCCCGAATAGACATCATCTCCGCCCGGGTCCAGAATGAGCAAGGCGCGCTCTGCATACTCATCGCGGCTCGTCGTGCCGATGAAGATCGGCCCAAGTTTCGTATCCAGGCGCAGGCCTTCTTTCGGCCAGTCGTCTACGCCGGCTGCCGCGGAAGCCAGTCGGCTTGCCGCCTTGTGAAAAAGGCGCCCGGCCTTCAACAAATCGTTAAGGCGCACCGAGCGGAGCCGGGCGAGGAAGTTGGACGCCGCCGGCTCCGGATCTAGCGCGTCGGATTCCGCGATGACCTCTCGAATGAGCTCGGGCGGGAAGCCCGCCGCCTCCAGCTCTGCCCGAACCTCGGAACGGTCCTCCGCGTTGAACACCCCGGCGAAAAAGGAAGCCGCGAGGTAATCCGCGTCGCCGGGCTCCAGCGCCGCGACGGCGCGCGCGGCCAGCGCCCCGGCCTCGCGGGCGGTCTGATGGAACAAGCGCAACGCCTGCAGCAGATCGGCCGAGAGGCCTTCAGGCCAGACCGGTTCAGCGTCCGAGCCCGGAAGCCGGGGCACACCGGTCCGGCTCGCTTCCAGCAGGGAAAAGGCCAGATCCCAAACCTTTCCGCCCCGGCCTCGCGCGGCCGACGTCACCCGGTCGGCCAGGGACGGCAGGCCGAGCGGGTCGGAAAGGAGACGCCGCAAGTCCGTAAGGACCGGGTCCGGCTTGGCGTGATCCTTGGCAAAGGCCAAGTCCGCCTCGGTCATGTTCAGGTGCCGCAGCGCGATCGAGAGGTGTCCCGACACGTTCGTATCGAGGAGCGGGGCGGGCTGCCCCGCCCGGACGGGCAGCGCGAGGAGTGCCAGGAGCGCGGCCTTTCCAATGATTGGGAAAAACGTTCTGCCTTTTTTCCAATCATTGGAAAAATTTTGCGCGCGTTTTCCAAACATTGGAACTTTCCAAACGTCTCATAAAAAAACTTCGCGGTTTTCACTTTCTATTCTGCCGCACCACGGAAGAAAATGGCAGTTTCTTTTTATGCGGGGCACGGGGAATAAAAAGCCTTTGCCGAGGAGGCTTCAAATCGGAACACCTGGATCACAGTTAATTAAGTGTGATCCGGGGTCTTTCTAGGTTCCGGGGCCGGGGAACGGTTGCCGCGGAAGACTTCACGGGCGCGGAAGTCGGGCATGAAGTCCGTCGTGTCGCGCAGGTGCTGAACGTAGGCATACCGGAAGCCCAACTCCTCCACCCGATCCACAACGCGGCGGTGCTCGTCCGGGGTCAGGCCCTGCGCCAGTTCGCCACGCTCGAAACAGGCCGGCACGGGCCGGAACTGGCTCATGACAGAAATCGGCAGATGCGCACCGAACTCCGCGTGCAGGAAATCCAGCACGGCCAGGCTGTTCTCGACGTGCCCGGGGAGGACGAGATGGCGCACCAGCACGCCCTGCCGGGCCGGCTCCGCCCCGGTCGGATCCCAGGGTGAGAGAAAACCTTTCGCCTCGACCATCCGGCGGAGCGCCTCGAGCGCAATCCGCGGATACCCGGGATCACCCATGCATTGCCGGGCCAGTTCGGGCTCGGCGAATTTGAAGTCGGGCATGAACATATCCATCACGCCCGCATATTCCCCAACGAGCCCGGGCTCCTGGTAGCCCGAGCTGTTGAAGAGAAACGGAATGTCCACCCCGGCCTCGCGGACGCGATGACAAAGCCACTCGATGTGCGGCCAGAAGTGGTCCGGGGTGACAAAGTTGAGATTGTGTACGCGCCCCGGACCCGTCATCGAAAGCGCTGCCGCCCGCAGTTCATGCGGGGCCATCTCGACGCCGTTGTGTTCGATGGAGATCTGGTAGTTCTGGCAGAAGAAACACCGGCTGGAACAGCCGCTGAAAAAAATCGTGCCCGAACCGCGGGTCCCCGAGAAAGAAGGCTCCTCGCCGAAATGCGGACCGTACGAAGCGACGCGGCAGGCGGCGGATTCGCCGCAGACGCCGCGCTCCCCCGCCACGCGATCCACGCCGCACCGGCGCGGGCAAAGCCGGCACTCCCGATAGCGATCCAGCGAAACCGTATCGGTGGGAACCTGCTTGCTTTTCGTTCGTTCCGCTTCCATACTGATCATAGGAGGAACTGGGAGATTATCTTTCGTTTCTATTCATCAGGATAGACCATGTATCTTCCGCAAGCCAGCGTGACGGAGATCCTGGCCGCCGCCTCGAAGCTGAACCCGTCGGCGGACGAGGCGCTGATGATTCTCGTGGCCGAACAGAACGCCCCTGATTTGGACGTATTACGACGGGCGCTGGCGGAGAAGGGCGTTCGCTTTTTCGGCGGCATTTTTCCCGCGGTAATCGCGGGGGCGCGCACTCATCTCGAAGGGGCCATCATGACCGCGTTGCCCGTCCTGGCGCCGCCCCGCGTGTTTCCAAATCTTGATCATGAAGATCTGGTCGTGCCCGACCTGGAGATCCCCGCCGACGATTCGCTCACGGTCATCCTGCTGGTGGATGGCCTGGGCGCAGGGATTCCCGAGTTCCTGGCGGGCGTCTTCGGCCAACTGGGTCCGGCGGCGCACTACCTGGGCGGCGGCGCGGGAACGCCCATGACACAGCGACCCTGTATCTTCACGGCAGAGGGCGTCTTCCAGAACGCCGCCGTCCTGGCCTTCGTCCCTTGGCGCGGTTCGCTGGGCGTGCAGCACGGCCTGAAGCGCCTGGACGGCCCCATCGTGGTCACGGCCGCGCATCACAACGTGGTGAAGGAAATGAACTGGCGCCCGGCGTTCGAGGTCTACCGGGCCATCGTCGAGCGGGACGCCGGGCACCCGCTGACGCCGGAGAACTTCTACCGCGAGGGCCGCGCCTGGGCCTACCCCTTCGGTCTGGTTCGCGAGGGCGTCGAGGACGTCGTGCGTGAACCGTTGCTGGTAACCGTCGACGGCGGCATCCAGTGCGGGGGGGGCGTTCCGGAAAACACGGTGCTGCACGTGATGAAAGGGCAATCCCAGGATCTCATCGCGGCGGCCCGGAAGGCCGCCGAAACCGCCGCGCGCGGCGCGCAGGGCCGGCCGCGCTATGCCCTGGTCTGCGACTGCATCTCGCGACAGTTTTTCCTGGGCCAACACATGGCCGATGAACTCGAAGCTGTGGCCCGGGAAGTCCGCAAGACGGACGCCGGCCTCGAGCCGGAAGGCATGCTGACCCTGGGCGAAATTTCATCCTCCGGTGAAAGCGTTCTCGACTTTTTCAACAAGACCATCGTCGTGGGAATTCTCTCCGATGGATGAACAACACCCCAGCGACATCACGGGGGCGATCTCCCTCCTCTACGAACTGGCGCTGTCCACGGGGCACAGCCTGGACCTGGAGGCCAACTGCGACCGATTCATCCGGACCCTGCTCGCGCGCAAAAACCTGGCCTTCGGCTCGGTCTGGCTGACCGTCGAAGCCCTGGACGACGTGAATACCGGGGATACAAAACCCGGCGATGTCCAACTGGCATACGCCAACCCTCATTTCCGCATCCGGGAGACACGCCTGCCGGCCGATCATCCCCTGCTTCGCAAACTGGCCGGGGAAGAGTTTTTCTCGGCCACGGCCGGGGAGCCGGGCTTTGAAGACCTGGTGACCGAGAAGGGGATTACCGGCGGCGTGTTCGCCGTGTATTCGCTGGGGACGATCGGATTCCTGAAGCTGTATTCCCTGACGCGACGGACAGCGTTTCCCCGGGTGGAACTCAACTCCCTTCGCCAGGTGATCGCCAAGTTCGCCGTCTCGCTGGAGGGGTGTCTGGCGCACCGCCAGCTCGCGCGCAAGATCGAGGAGCGTGACCACGCCGAGGGTGAGCGGCGGCGCCTGGCCATGGTGGTCGAACAGATGGCGGACAGCGTGATCATCACGGACACCCACGGAACCATTCAGTACGTCAATCCCGCCTTCGAGCATTGGACGGGTTATTCCGCCGGCGAGACCGCCGGCCTGACTCCGCGCCTGTTGAAAAGCGGCCGGCATCCGCCGGCGTTCTACGAGGCCATGTGGAAAACCCTGTTGGCCGGCGAAACCTGGCGCGGCCAGATCGTCAACCGGCTCAAGAACGGGAACCTGGCGACGTGCGACACCGTCATCGTGCCCGCGCGGGACGAAAAAGGCGCCCCCACCGGATTTGTCGCCGTATTGCGCGACATCACCCGGTTACTGGAAGTGGAAGAGCAGTATGCGCACGCGCAGAAAATGGAGTCTATTGGCCGCCTGACCGGGGGCATCGCGCACGATTTCAACAACACCCTGACCGCGGTGCTCGGATTCAGTTCGCTGCTCCTGGAGAAAACCGGCGAGGACGATCCGGACCGCCAAAACCTGGAGCAAATCATGATGGCCGGCGAGCGGGCCGCCAACCTGACCCGCCAGTTACTCACCTTCAGCCATCCGCCGCTGGCCGAAATGCGCGTGCTGGACCTCAACGCCCTCGTGGTCAATGCCTGCCACCTGTTGCGGCGTTCGCTGGGCGAGGACGTGGACCTGGTAACGCTGCTCGACGAACACGCCGGCAACGTCCGGGCGGACGCCAGCCTGCTCAACCAGATCGTCATGAACCTGGCCCTCAACGCGCGGGACGCCATGCCGCGCGGCGGACAATTGACGATCCGGACGGCCCCGGCTGAACTCGATCAGGACTTCTGCGCGAGGCAAGGCGGCCTCGCCCCCGGTTCCTATGTTCTGTTGGGTGTGCGCGACACGGGCACCGGTATGAGCGAGGAGGTGCGGCGCCGCGCCTTCGAACCCTTCTTCACCACCAAGTCAGACGGAAAAGGCACCGGGCTGGGGTTGTCCGTCGTGTACGGCATCGCCCACCGCCTCGGCGGCTGTGTCGAACTGGAGAGCCGGCCGGAGGCCGGCACCGAGGCGCGGTTCTGGCTGCCGCGCGTCGAGGGGCGGGGCGACACCCTCCCCGTGGAACTGGAGGGGAAAGTGGTCGGCGGCCGCGAAACCCTCCTGCTCGTCGAGGACGAGGCCATGGTGCGGGACCTGGCCACCCAGCTGCTCCGCTCGCTGGGATACAGCGTGCTCGAAGCCGGTGGCGGCGAGGAGGCCCTGGCCCTCCTCCGGAGCTACCGCGACCGGCTGGACCTGGTCCTGACCGACGTGGTCATGCCACAGATGGACGGCGTGGAACTGACGCTGCGGATGCGCCAGGAGCGGCCGGAATTGAAGGTGCTCTACATGTCCGGCTTCGCGGACAACGCCTTCGCCGAGCGGGGCTTGATCCTCGACCCCCGGCAGTTGATCCGCAAACCCTTCACGCGCGAGACCCTCGCGCGCAAGATCCGCGAAGTCCTGGATGCCCCGGAGGCGTAGCCCCGGGCACTGGCGAGGGGAATTCCGCTCGCTCACCCCGCTTCGCCCGGGGCTTTGCAGGGCGAGCGCTCACGGCTACGACTCACGGCACGGGGAACTGCGCGGTCAGCGCCAGCACGTCGGCGCGGACGGCCTCCAGGACCTTGGCGTCCCCCGGCGCGGCCAGGACGCGGCCCATAAATTCCGCGATCCGCTCCATCTCGGACTCCTTCATGCCGCGCGTCGTCACCGCCGGCGTGCCGACCCGGATGCCCGAGGTCACGAAGGGGCTGCGCGTGTCGAACGGGATGGCGTTCTTGTTGACCGTGATGCACGCCCGATCGAGGGCGGTGGCGGCGTCCTTGCCGGTCACCCCCACGGGCGTGAGGTCCACCAGCATCATGTGGTTGTCCGTGCCGCCGGAGACGATCCGCAGTCCGCGACGCTCGAGGGCCGCGGCCAGGGTCTGGGCATTCCGGACGATCTGCTGCTGGTAGGTCTTGAACGCCGGCTGGAGGGCTTCGTGGAAACAGACGGCCTTGGCGGCGATGACGTGCATCAGGGGGCCGCCCTGGATGCCTGGAAATATCTGCCGGTCGATGTCCTGGGCGAACCGCTCGCGGCACAGGATCATGCCGCCGCGCGGCCCGCGCAGGGTCTTGTGCGTGGTGGTGGTGACGAAGTCGCTGACGGGGACCGGGTTGGGATGGCAACCCGCCGCCACGAGGCCGGCGATGTGCGCCATGTCCACCATCAGGAACGTCCCGGCGGCGGCGGCGATCTCGCGCAGCCGTTTGAAATCGATGATCCGCGAGTAGGCGCTGGCGCCGGCGCAGATCATCTTCGGCTTATGCTCGCGCGCGAGCGCCTGGATTTCGTCGTAGTTGATCCGCTCGGTCTCCTTGTCCACGCCGTAGTGGACCACGTGGAAGAACCGGCCGGAGAAGTTGACCTTGTGGCCGTGCGTCAGGTGGCCGCCGCACGCGAGGCTCATCGCCAGCATGGTGTCGCCGGGCTGCATCATGGCGAAGTAAACGGCCATGTTGGCCTGGCTGCCGCTGTGGGGCTGGGCATTGACGTGCTCGGCGCCGAAGAGCGCCTTCGCGCGGTCTATCGCCAGGCGCTCCGCTTCGTCCACGAACTCGCAGCCGTTGTACCACCGCTTGCCGGGATAGCCCTCCGCGTACTTGTTCGTCATGATCGAGCCCTGCGCCGCGCGGACGGCCGGGCTGACGTAGTTTTCCGAGGCGATCAACTCCAGGTTTTCCCGCTGCCGCCGGGCCTCCTTGCGCAACGCCGCGTACACTTCCGGGTCCTCCGCGTACACGGCGACCGGGTCGGCCTGGAGCGCTTCCGCGGTCGTGATCTTCTGCACACGGCGCTCGTGGCGGCCGCCGGACTCGAACCCCGCGGAGAGCCAGGCGTCCAGCATGGCGCCGGCCTCCGCGGCCGTCAGGAAACTCCCGCCGAGCGCCAGGACGTTGGCGTTGTTATGGACGCGCGCCAGCCGCGCCATCTGCGGGTTGCAGCACAAAGCCGCCCGCACCCGGGGGAACTTGTTCGCCGTGATGCTCATGCCCACGCCCGTCGCACACACCAGTATGCCCTGGTCCACCGCGCCCTCGGAGACCCGCCGGGCCACCGCGCCGGCGAAATCGGGGTAGTCCACGGATTCCGCGCTGGAGGCGCCCATGTCCTCCACTTGGATGTCCTTCTCCAGCAGGAGCTTCTTCAGGGCTTCCTTGAGTTCGAAGCCCGCGTGATCCGCGCCGATGGCTATTTTCATGGCTGTCCCCCGCTTTTTCTGCGCCGCCGGGCGCACGCCCCGCTGTTCCACCAGGTACAGAACCAAATCCGAAATCGCGCTGTCAATCTGGTCGCGCACCACCTGGTACACCGGCAGGGACAGCCCGATGGGATCGGGGACGTCCCGTGCCGCGCCGGCCGTGCCGAACGAGGTCAACAGCGCCACGCGCCCCTCCACCCCGGGAAAGGCGCGGCACACGGCCTGCTTATGCGCCTCCGTCATGACCACGACCATCGTCGCCGCACGGACGAGGTCCGCCGTCAGCATACGGCTGCGGTGCGGGGCCATGTTAATGCCCCGCGGCGCCAGGGCCTCGATAGCCTCCGGGCTGGCCGGCCCGCCGTCCAGGGCTGCTACCCCGGCGGAACTCGCGATCACCCCCGAGTTCGGCCCCAGCCGTGCGCGCAACAGGTACTCGGCCATCGGGCTCCGGCAGATATTGCCGGTGCAGACAAACAAAATATGTTCGTTGGGTTTACCGCTCATGCCGCTCTCTTCATAGACGGGCGCCGATGAGCCGCGCCCCTACCTTGGCTCCTCGACCCGGGGCGCGCCGCGCAGGTTCAAGGCCCTAAGGGCCAGAAGGATGTCCACGGCGCGGCGCAGCGCCGGATCTCCACGCACGCGCTCCCGCAGGAGGCGATGCTCTTTTCCCTCCGCCTGCAGCCGGCCCCTCGCATCCGGCTCCGGCTCGTAGTCAACTTGGCCACCCTCGGCGCCGTTGAGGGTCACATCCGGCTCCACGCTTTCGCGCCCGTTGAATACGGAACCGTCGGCCATGACCAGTCGCCGGATCGCCAGGTAAAGGTATCCGCCGCCGGGACAGGGAATGATCTCGCGCACACCGGGATCGCCGCGCGTAGGGTAGCCGATGAGCATGGCGCCGCGCAGACTGTGGGTAAAAACAGCGGCCAGCGCCTCCGCGGCGCCCTCGGTGTCGCCGTCGGTCAAGACCATGACCGGGGCGTCGAGGCCGGTCCCGCCGGACGCACGGAAAACCTCCATGTCCTGGTCTTGTGAGCTCCGCAGCGAGAAAAGCAGCGCCCCCTCCGGCGCGAAAAGACGGGCCACGTCGGCCGCGGCGGCCAGATTGGTGCCCCCGGCGCCTCGCAGATCCAGGACAATGCCGCAGTAATTCGTCCCATCCCAGCCGCGCAACGCCGGAATGATTTCTTTCGACGCCCCTTTATACAAGCCGTTCAGCCGCAGATAGCCGATCCCGACCGGCAAATCCTCCGCGCTTGCCACGGACGACTGCTGGAGGCGCGCGGTGGCTATTTCCACCTCCTGCGTTTCCGCCCCTCGCAGGAAGCTGACGCGGATCCGGTCGCCGGGCCCGACCCGAAGCAGGCCGCGCACTTCCCAGTCCTTGAGACCGGCCACGGCCCCGCCGTCGATGAATTCCAGCCGGTCCCCCGCCTGTATACCGGCCTCGGCGGCGGGCGATTTCTCCACGACCTCCGTGACCTTCGGGGCACCGTTGGCCACCCGGAGGCGCACACCTGTTTCATACACCAGGCCGGCCAGGCGATCCTGCAAAGCCGCGCGCTCCTCCTCGTTCAGCCAGCGCCCCTGGGGATCAGCGCTTTTCACCATCGCCGAAACAGCGGCCCGGCGCGCGGTTTCGGTGTCGAGGGTCAGGCCGTGCTGCTCCAACAGCGCGGCCAGTTGCTCCACCGCGGGCACGGCGTCCCGCTTTAGCGACGGCGCCGGGGACGGAGCGGGCTCTGCCGGGGTTGCATTCGTGGCCGGCGGCTCCGCGGCGGAAAGGCCAACGGCCATGCCCAGAACGATGAACAGGATGATGAGCTTCCTCATTTCTTTTTCTCCCCAACCGCGTTAGTAGCCCGTCCATACTTGTCTGGACGCGCCGTGGGTAGGGCGGCTTGGCTCAAGCCGCCGCGGCGCGCTCGGCGAGCGCGCCCTACCTGTTTTGATGTCCACTTCAGTCTGGACCGAGTCGCAAGTCGTCGATTTCCGGCTTCCACTTTCTTCTTCATCGCGCGCTTGTGCCGCTCCAGGCGTCGCCGCAGGTCCGGACGGCCCAGCGCCAGGATCTGCACCGCCAGCAGCGCGGCGTTGATCGCGCCGGCCTTGTCCATCGCCACGGTGGCCACGGGCACGCCCGCCGGCATCTGGACGGTCGCCAGAAGCGCGTCCAGGCCGTCCAGCGCGCCCCCCCCCACGGGAACGCCGATCACCGGCAGCGTGGTATTCGCCGCCAGCGCCCCGGCCAGGTGGGCGGCGCCGCCCGCCGCCGCAATCAGAATCTTGAGACCGCGCCGGGCCGCCGAACGGGCATACGCCGCCGCCAGTGCCGGCGTGCGGTGCGCGGAAAGGACGCGGGCTTCGTATTCGACACCGAAATCGCGAAGGGTAGCCGCGGTATACTCGACCACCGGCCAGTCCGAATCGCTGCCCATCAGCACGCCTACCTCGGCCCTTGTTTTTTTCATCGCTGCAAACCCCGCGCGCCAATATCCCGGCGAAATTGGGCCCGGTCAAACCGGATTCTTTCCACCGCCCCGTAAGCGCGGTCCCTCGCTTCGCGCAAGTTCGCGCCCCGAGCCGTCACGCCCAGCACCCGGCCACCCGCCGTCATCACCCGGCCGCCGGTCAGACGGGTGCCGGCATGGAATACCACAACGCCCTCCAGCGCGGAAGCCTCTTCCAGTCCAGAAATGGGCAGGTCCGCGTCATAACGACCCGGATAGCCGCCCGCGGCCATGACGACACACACGCAGGCTTCCGGCGTCCAGGCCAGACGGACGCGTTCCAGGTTCCCCTCCGCACAAGCCAAAAGCGCGGGAAGGATATCGCCTTCCCATCGTGGCAGGATAGCCTGCGTTTCCGGATCGCCGAACCGGCAGTTGAATTCCAGGACCTTCGGCCCGTCGGCCGTCAGCATGAGGCCGGCGTAGAGCACGCCTCGGTAAACGATCCCGCGGCGAGTGAGTTCGGACAGTGTGCGCTCAAAGACCTCGCTCCGAACTGTTCTCCACTGCTTCTCGTCAAGAATCGGGGCCGGGGAATAAGCGCCCATCCCGCCCGTGTTAGGCCCGGTGTCGCCATCCCCCACCCGCTTGTGGTCCTGCGCCGAGGCGAGCAGTTCGATCTGTTTTCCGTCGGTGAGCGCCAGGACGGAAACCTCCTCGCCCTCCAGGCGTTCTTCCACCAGCACCTCGAGCCCGGCCTCGCCGAACGCACGGCGGATCAGGGCCTCCTCGACAGCGGCGGCCGCCTCGGCGGCCGTGTCGCACACCGTCACGCCTTTCCCGGCGGCCAGGCCATCCGCCTTGACCACGAGACGGCCGGGCTGGCGCCGGACATACGCCATGGCCTCCTCCGCGCGGGTGAAGCGGGCGGCGCGTGCGCTCGGTACGCCAGCAGACGCCATAATCTCCTTGGCAAAAGCCTTGCTGCCTTCCAGCCGGGCCCCGTCGCGGCCGGGACCAAAAACGCGAAGTCCTTCGGCCTCCAGCCGATCCGACAGGCCGGCGCAGAGGGGGGCTTCGGGTCCGATCACGGTCAGGTCGGGCCGGTTTTCCCGCGCCCAAGCGACCAGGCCGTCCGGGTCGGAGGCCTGAATCGGGACATTTCCAGCGACCTGCGCGGTTCCGGCGTTACCGGGCGCGCAGAAGACGGCTGGCCGGCTGGAATCCCTGGCGATTTTCCACGCCAGCGCGTGTTCCCGGCCGCCGCCGCCCACAATTAGAATCTTGGGGTCCGCCATACGGCCCCGGGACCATACCGGACGGGCGGGCCGCGGACAAGGCGGGATTGAAACCTGTGAGCGTGGAGCCGGGGCGACCTCGCCCCGGCCGAATTTGCGGCTATTGAAGGTGGACAATGAGACGGGTACTTGTTACCTAGATGCCCATTGGCTTCGGGCAGTCCAGGCAAATGGAGTTTCTCGTGAAAACAATGCGTACCCGGTCCCTGTGGGCAATGATACTGGTGCCTGTCCTCCTGGCCGCGCCGGCGTTCGGCGAGGCGTATCGAGGCCAGATGAACCAATGGGGCACGAACTGGATGTCCCAGGACACCACCTTCGGCAGCGTGTGGCAGGTGACCGTGGTCGCCACGAACACGAGCGCCACCTCCACGTTCAAGTTTGATCGCAAGGGCGACTGGACCACGAACTGGGGCAGCGGCGCATCTTATACCGGCGCGGTGAAAAACTCCAACGTGGGGCAGTGTCGCATCAACCCCAACAGCAACCTGACCAATTCCGAGGTCAACGGACGCAGTTACACCTTCCGCCTCGAAGGCGAGGGCCACTGGTGGTACCGGCCTTTCGTGGTGATGGAGACAGACAGCACCCCCGTTTGGCCCCTCGCCGTTTCGGACGGGCACGTCCAGGACCCCGCGACCAACCCGGTGGCCGTCAGCATTAAGATGAGTGCCGCGTTGAGTACGCAAGAGACGGTCTGGGTCCGTTACGCCACGAATTCCGATTTCTCCGCCGCTCGGATCACCGCGGCAACGGGGAGTTCGACCAACTACAGCGCCACGCTGCCCGGCGGGCATAATCCGGGCGCGCGCGTGTACTACTACGTGCTGACCTCGACGATGCCGTCCAACCTGATCGCGGGCAAGCCCGATCTCTGCACGCTGCGCGGGACCAACAACGCGGGCGCGAACTGGACGTACCGGCCCGGCGGCGGGAACTGCTGGCATCACCCGACCAATGTCCAGCCCGGCACGGCGACCATGCGCAATCCCGTGACCAACGCGGCGCCGTCGGCCCCGGTCTATTTCTACGACGGCAATTTCTTCACCAACGGCTGGGCCATGGGCAACCAGACGGGCGCCACGCTGTACCATCGGCTGAAAGGCTCGGGCGGCGGCTGGACCGCGACCAACGCCTGGTACGATTCCTCGAGCGGCAACAACAAGTGGTGGCAAATGAATATCCCCGGCGGGGCGTACGCGGCCACCAACGAGGTCGAGTATTATATTCTCGTCAGCTACAGCGACTACGACACCACCTACCTGGGCACGACCAACAACCTCGCTTCGAAGACCTACGTCGTCGAGGCCAGCGCGCAGGCGGCGGCCTTCAGCTTCCGGTACGGGTCGAGCACCAACCTGGGCAACTGCTGGCACATCCCGGCCAACGTGGAGCCGCCGGGCGCCTACATGCGCAACCCGCCGTACGCGTTCTCGAACAACGCCGTGTACGTCTACAACGGCAACCAGTTCCAGGGCGCCGGCAACGCGGCCGACCAGAGCGGCGGCACGCTGTACCACCGGCTGATCGGCGCTGGTTCGTGGAGCGCCACCAACCTTGCGTTCGACAGCCAGCAGGGCAACAACAAGTACTGGTACAGCATCATTCCCGTCGGCGCCTACAAGGCGACCAACGTGGTTCAATACTACCTTAAGGCCACCTACACCGACCGCGACACGACCTACATCGGCACAACCAATGCCGGAGAGGGCAGCCTGACTTACGGGGCCGAGGGCGACGCGCAGGGGAATCCGTTCACGTTCACGTACGGCGGGGAACCCGGCACGGAGGCCGGCTATATCTGGCACAATTCCAACCGGGTCAACGTAGCGGCGGGGTCGGTCCAGTTCTGGGCCAAGATCGGCTACGCGCAGGGTGCGGGGAGCAATCGCTGGGTGGAGCAGGCCTGTCTCTACTACACCACCAACGACGCGTCCGTGGCGGTGTCGGACAAGGGCACCGGCGGCGTGAACACGCTGGTCCAGGAACTCACCTTCGACCACGTGGAAGAAGATTCTTCCGAGAACGGCAACGCGATGTGGTGGATGGGCACGCTCACCGGCCTGCCGCTGACGGGCAACATCCGCTACAAGATCGGCGCGTGGAACGGCGCGGGAACTCAACGCTTCGCGGAATACAACACCGAGGGGACGGACAATAAGGAGTTCGTCTTCTCGCTCTACGTCGCCGGGGCCGACGGGCTGACCGTGAACGGGGTCAACGCCGACTACACGACGACCAAGTTTTTCGTGGACGAGCGCGCGGGCGAGACCAACTACGTGTCGGTCCAGTACACCATCCCCGGCGTCACGGCCATCGAGAAGGCGGAAATCTTCTCCAACCTCGACCGTCGCGACTGGGCGGACGTGGACTACAACAGCGACGGCACCCCGGACGGCATCAACCCGCCGCTGGGCGCCAGCATCACCACGAACGACACCGGCGCTTACTTCAGGGCCTACCCGATGCAATTGCTGGGCGGGCGCTCCTACTGCTGGACGGGCACGGCCAGCAAGTGCGGGGCGTACCGGTTGACGGGGCGCTACAAGCTGTCCGGCGACACGAACTGGTACTGGTACAGCAGCGACGGGCGCCGGGACCACGCGATCGTGGTCTCGCCGAAGAAGGCGCTGGGCATGACCCTGTACGAGGTCAACCCGCTGACGGTCAAGGCCACGAGCAACGACAAGAACGGGCGCAGCACGTTCGACGATCTGCTCGACGGCGACCCGGACAGCTTCACGAACTTCAATCTGGGCTACCTGAACAAGCTGCAGGTCAACTGCCTGTGGTTCCAGCCGATCCACCCCAGCGCTGAAACCACGCGCGGCGACCCGAGTGGCTACGACCCCGGCAGCCCATACGCCACGCGCAACTACTTCGCCGTGTCGAGCAACATGGCCGCCGACGGGACGGAATCCGGCGCGATGAGCGAGTTCACGAACTTCGTGCATCGGTGCGACACCAACGCCACCAGCGTCGGAACCATTAACATCATGCTCGACGGGGTGTTCAACCACACCGCGTGGGACGCGGTCATGGGCCAAGGCGGCGTGGACCTGGGATATGCGGCGACCGCCGACCAGAGCATGCCCGGTAACCGGCCGGGCTGGTATTCTTACTGGGAGGATTACGGCGAGCCGGCCACGTTCTACAACGGCGTCTACGACAACGACATCGCCACCGCGCCCGACCGGGGCGACTTCGGGAAGTGGGACGACGTGGCGGAGTTGTATTTCGGGAAATATTCCGCCCTGGTCCGGCACAATCCGGACAACAACGGCGACTACACCAACGAGGGCGACACGTACGACCATACGGGCATGACCGCCGACACGATCGCCCTGTGGAAATACTTCGGGTACTACACCGAGTACTGGCTGAAGAAGACCGGGCACCCGACGAACAACAACAACGCCGCCTACGACGACTACGGCATTGACTCACTGCGGTGCGACTTCGGGCAGGGCCTACCGCCCCAGCTCTGGGAGTACATCATCAACCGCACGCGCAAGATGAAGTGGAACTTCGTCTTCATGGCCGAGACGCTCGACGGCGGCAGCCCCGGCTACCGCTCGAACCGGCATTTCGACATCCTGAATGAGAACCTGGTCTTCCAGTTCACCCAGGCGCACATCAACTACTCGAGTTCCCTGCGCCAGGCGCTCGAGGACCGCCGCAACTCCTACAGCAGCGGGCTGGTCCTGTTGAACCTGACCGGACACGACGAGGTTATGGCGGACAACGACCCGTGGGTCGTCGCCAGCCGCTACGGGTCCGTCTCCATGGTGGACGGCCTGCCGATGATCTTCTACGGCCAGGAGTGGGGCATCGAGCAGTTCAATCCGTCGGACCCGGATAACAAGAACGACGGGTTCCTGAACTGGCACGAGCAGAACTTCGGCAAGTACATCCCGCACTTCAAGCAGTGGAACAAGCTCACCGTCTGGGAGAATCCGCCGGATAACTCCGACGGGCTGGCCCAATGGTACGGCCGCGTCAACTGGGCGCGCCTGAACTCCCCCGCCCTGCGCAGCCACAACCGCTACTTCCTCAACAAGGTCGGCGACGGCGAGGAAGGCACCATCATGGCCGCGGCGAAGTACCAGACGGCGTACGCCTCGCCAACGACCAGCGACGTGGTGCTCGCGTTCTCGCTCTTCTTGCGGCACGGCGAGGCCCATTTCTCCTCCGCGGCCTCGTTCGACCTGACAGGCTGCTGGGGCCTGCTCGGCCTGGACACCGGCAAGACCTACCGCGTGCGCAACCTGGCCTCCAGCGACGCCTCCGCGTACCTCTCCGACGGCTGGCCGCAGACAGGCCAACAGCTCTACGACAACGGCCTCTACGTCTCGCTCGGCGGCGGCACGGTCAACCCGATCACCGACGACGGCGAGATCGTGCAGTACCTGAAGATCGAGGAATACACCGCGACCAACCATGCGCCGGCGATCAGCCTGCCCGGCCCGCACACGGTCCCGGTCGGGTCCAGCACCGGCTTCGTCGTCAGCGCGTCGGATTCCGACGGGAATACAGTGACCCTGACGAACGCCGTGGCGCCCGCCGGGGCGACCTATGTCGGGACGAATTTCTCATGGACCGCGCTGCCGACCTCCTTCGCGAACACGACCAACTTGCTCGTCTTCGTGGCCGACGACGGCCAGGGCGAGACGAACAGCATCGTGACCAACAGCACCGTGATCATCGTCCCGTTCGATTGGGATGCGGACGGCATGCCGGACGGCTGGGAGTGGGACAATTTCACCACGCTGACCAACCCGCCGACGGGCGACTGGGATAACGACGGCTCGCCCAATGGGGATGAATATGTTGCCGGAACAACACCGACCAGCGCTTCGTCGGTATTTGAAGTGCAATCGGTCACGGTTCCGGCCGGAAATACCAACTACCAGGTCCGGGTCCGGACCCAGCCGCAGCGGCACTATACGATCTACTTTGCCAACAACCTGACCAACCCCGCGGTGTGGTCGGGCTTCGGCAACACGAACAACGACGTGGGCACGTGGCTGGAGACAAATGTGGCGGAGAGCACCCACACCTTCACCGACGACCAGACCGTGAACACGTCGAGCAATCCGCCGCCGGACGGGCGCCGGTTCTACAGGTTCAAAGTGCAGCAACCTTAGCTCCGGCCCAAGGTCATCTTCGCCCGGCTCCAATACCGGGGGGCCATCGCATCCCCGTTGCATAATGCCGGCGGCGATGCTATGGTTCCGCACCGAAAAGCATGGGAGCGTCTTGAACCAGCATGGAACCTCCGATTTACAGTCCGAAGGATAGCGGATCGAAAAAGACCAATGTCCCCCTGCGCGGACTGGCCTTGTGGCTGCTGCTGCTGGCGCTGTTCCTGACGGTGTACCAGATGTTCTCACAGCAGCAGGACCGCTACGAGCGCGTCCCGTACAGCCCGGACTTCATTGAGCTGGTCAGTCAGCATCGCATTCGAAGGGCGGAGGTAGTCGTCGAGGTGTCCGGGCTTCACTACGTGCGAGGGGAGTTGCTCGACGTGGACGCGCGCACCAAGCGCCCCCGACGGTTCCGGACGGAGATCGTGGTCGGGGACGACCTGATCCGTTTCCTGCGGGAGAACGGGGTCCCGTTCGCGTTCAAGGCACAGAATCCGTATATCTGGCAACTCGTCTCCGGGGCCGTGCCGTTCCTGCTGGTGCTGGGTCTGCTGTACTTCCTGTTCGTACGGCAGATGCGCATGGCGGGCCGCGGGGCGATGAGCTTCGGCAAGAGCCGGGCCCGGCTGATGAGCCGGGAGCGCAACAAGGTCACGTTCGCGGACGTCGCGGGCATTGACGAGGCCAAGGAGGAGGTGCAGGAGATCATCGAGTTCCTGCGCGATCCCAAGCGCTTCCAGAGGCTGGGCGGTCGCATCCCCAAGGGCGTGATCCTGGTGGGCCCGCCGGGTACCGGCAAGACGCTGCTGGCCAAGGCCATTGCCGGCGAGGCGCAGGTGCCTTTCTTCAGCATCAGCGGTTCGGACTTCGTGGAGATGTTCGTCGGCGTGGGCGCCAGCCGCGTGCGCGACATGTTCGAGCAGGGCAAGAAAAATGCGCCCTGCATCATCTTCGTGGACGAGATTGACGCCGTGGGCCGCAGCCGGTTCAGCGGCATCGGCGGCGGGCACGACGAGCGGGAACAGACCCTCAACGCCCTGCTCGTGGAGATGGACGGCTTCGACACGCAGGAGGGCGTCATCATCATCGCGGCCACCAACCGGCCGGACGTGCTCGATCCCGCGCTGCTCCGGCCGGGCCGGTTCGACCGCCAGATCGTCATTGACCTGCCGGGCCTGGAGGGGCGCGAGGCGATCCTGCGGATCCACGCGCGCCGGGTGAAGTTGACGCCGAACACGGATCTGCACCGGATCGCGCGCGGGACGCCGGGGTTCTCGGGCGCGGACCTCTCCAACCTGATCAACGAAGCCGCGCTCCTGGCCGCGCGCAACAACCTCGAGGCCGTCACCGTGCGGGAACTGGAGGAGGCGCGCGACAAGGTCCGCTGGGGCCGCGAGCGCCGCAGCCGCGTGCTGGACGACAAGGAAAAGAGCCTGACCGCCTACCACGAGGCCGGCCACGCCGTGCTGCTGCACCTGGTGGAAGGATGCGAGCCGCTGCACAAGGTCACCATCATCCCGCGCGGGACGGCGCTCGGCGCGACCATGCAACTGCCGGAGAAGGACCGCTACACGGAGAGCCGCACCAAGCTGCTGGCGGTCCTGGTCGGCCTGATGGGCGGGCGCACGTCGGAGGAACTCGTCTTCGGCGATATCACAACGGGCGCGCACAATGACATCAAGCAGGCCACGCACATCGCCCGCATGATGGTCTGCGAGTGGGGCATGAGCGAAGCGCTGGGCCCGCTCAGCTTCGGCCAGCGCGAGGAACTGCTTTTCCTGGGCCGCGAGATCTCCCGCACCAACGAGATCAGCGAGGATACCGCCCGCAAGATTGACGAGGAAGTCAGCCGGATCGTCCGCGAGGCCCACGAGAAGGCGCTGAACATTCTCCGCGCGAACCGCGAGAGCCTGGACCGCGTGGCGCAGTTGCTGCTGGAACGGGAGACGCTGGACGGCCGCGAGGTGGGGGAGATCGTAAAACACGGGCGGATTCTTTCCGAGGCCGAGCGGGCGGAAACCGACGGGCCAAAGAAGGATTCCCCGGAGGCCGGGACCGGCGAATCACCCGCCCTCTCCGCCTGACGCCCCCGTCGAACGGCGTCGCGCTCCGGAGTATCCACGGTCCGGGACCATGGCATGAGCGACAGTCGCACACTTCTATGGGCCGCGAGGGAGCGGCGTTTTGAGCTCGGGCGACGCACCCTTCTCATGGGCGTGCTGAATGTCACGCCGGATTCTTTTTCCGACGGCGGCCGATTCCTCGATCCCAAGCGCGCCGCGGAGCAGGCCCGGCGCATGATCGCCGAGGGCGCGGACCTGCTGGACATCGGCGGGGAATCCACGCGGCCGGGCGCGGCGCCGGTGCCGGCGGACGAGGAACTTCACCGGGTGCTCCCGGTGATCGAGGCGATCCGGGCCGGGAGTGACATTCCCCTCTCCGTGGACACCCGCAAGGCGGCGGTGGCCAGCCGCGCGCTGGAAGCCGGCGCGGACATCATCAACGACGTCTCCGCCCTGACGGCCGACCCCGGGATGCCCGAAGTGGCCGCGCGGTACCGCGCGGGCGTCATCCTGATGCACATGCAGGGCGCCCCCCCGACCATGCAGGCCTCCCCTCAGTACGAGCAGGTTGTGCAGGAAGTCCGCGACTACCTGGCGGCCCGGCTGGAAGCCCTGGCGGCCTGCGGCCTCGCGCGAGAGTCCATGGCCGTGGATCCCGGCATCGGCTTCGGTAAGACGCTCGAACACAATGTGCAACTCCTGGCCCGGTTGGAGACGCTGACCGCCCTGGGCCGGCCGCTGATCCTCGGAGTTTCCCGTAAAAGCTTCCTGGGCCGGATCACGGGCCGCGAGATGGGCGACCGGCTCGCGGGCAGCTTGGCGGCGGCCGCCTGGGCCATCGCCCGGGGGGCGCACGTGATTCGCGCGCACGACATAAAGGAGACTTGCGATATGGTCCGTGTCGTGGATATGTTGAGGCAGGAAAGCGTGACGTGAACTTTCTGAACCAGATCCAGTGGCCGGGGCCGACCGGCCTGCTGGAGATCGCCTTGTTCGCCTTCGCCTTTTACTACGTCATCAAGTTCTTCCAGGGCACCCGCGGCGTCCAAATTTTATTCGGGCTGGCGGTGGTGCTGGTCGTGCTCATCGTGCTGACCAAGGTCCTGCGGCTGGACACGGTGAACTGGCTGGTCGCGCGGGCCTCGTTATACGTGGCGGTGGCGCTGGTCATCATTTTCCAGCCGGAGATCCGCCGGGCGCTGGCGGAGCTCGGCAAGCCCCACGTCTTCGCTCCGGCGCCGTCGGAACGCCACGTGGTGGACCATATCGTACACGCCGCGCTCATGCTCTCGGAACGCAAGATCGGCGCGCTGATGGCCGTCGAGCGCGAGATCGGGACGCGGGCGGTGCACGAGACCGGCGTGCGCCTCGACAGCCTGGTCACGCCGGAGCTGCTGGCCAGCATCTTCTATCCGCACACCCCCCTCCACGACGGCGGGGTGCTGATCCGGGGTAATCGCGTGGTCGCCGCCGGCTGCATGTTCCCCCTTTCCGCGCGCGAGGAAATCAGCAAGGCCCTCGGCACGCGGCATCGCGCGGCCGTGGGCCTGACCGAGGAAACGGATGCCATCGTCGTCGTGATCTCGGAGGAGACGGGTACCATCTCCGTGGCCTACAAGGGCCGCTTGAGCCGCGGCCTGGACGAGGAGCGGCTGCGACGCATGCTGGCGGCGGTGCTCCTCAAGGCGCCCCGCCCGCAAAGCCGGATGGGCCGCGTCAAGGAGCAGCTCGACCTGACGCCGGAGGGCGTGGCCAAGACCGAGGCGGCCCGGCAGGAGGAGGACCCGCCCCGTGCCTGACTGGGTGTCCAGACTCCGGGATATCCTCCAACGCCACTGGGGCGGCAAGGTGGCCGCCGTGGTCCTGGCGACCGCGACGTGGTACGGGATCCAATCCGTCATCAACTTCGAAACGCGCATCCGCGAGGTGCCCGTGAACCTGGTCCTGCCCGACGGCTGGGCCACCCTCGACCGGTCCGCCTCCACGGTGGATATCGTCTTCCGCGGCTCGCAGGAGGACATCCGCTTCCTGAACCGCGACCAGGTCAAGGTCGAGCTGGACCTTCGTCAGAAGGTCCTGAACGGGACCAATCTTCTCACGCGCGTCAAGATTCTGCCGAAGCACGTCAACGCGCCCAGCGCCGTCCGGCCGATCCAGATCCGCCCGGCCGAGATCACCGTGAGCCTGGACCGCCAGGAGGAAAAGACGGTGCCGGTCAAGGCGGATTTCCAAGGCAGCCCCGCCGAGGAATACGAGGTGGAGCGCTGGGCCTGCGCGCCGACCGCCGTAGCCATCTCCGGCCCGCGCAGCCGTTTGTTGAGAATCGAGTCGGTCACCACGGCACCGATCGACCTGGAGGGCCGCACCAAGTCGTTCCGCAAAACGCGCGTGCCGGTGCAGTTGCCGCCCGAAACGGTGCTGGTCGAATCCAGTCCCGGCCAGGTGACGGTGGAGGTGACCATGGGAGAGCGCACGACCACCGAGGTGTGGCCCGGCGTGCCGGTGGACGTGCTGACCGCGCCGGGCCCGCGGGAGCATGTGCAGGTGGTGCCGACCGAAGTCACGGTGTCCGTTCGCGGTCGGGCCGAGGTCTTGAAAAAAATGGACGCGCGCGATATCCGCGTGTATGCGGACGGCTCGGAAGTGGAAAAGAGCGGGGCCTACGATCTGCCCGTGCGGGTCCACGCGCCGCCGGCACTGGCGGTGTTCAAGATTGATCCGGCCGTGGTCAGGGTAACGCTGGGGGATCGTTGATGCACTTGCTCCGCCATACGCTGGCGGCACTGCTTGGCGCATGCCTGCTGGCCAGCGCCCTGGCCGCGCCGGCCGATGCCGACCTGATGATCTTCGCGTTCGCCAGTTGGGCCAAAGCGGCCGAACCCCGGCGCCGGCCGAGATCCCGCCGGACATGCCCGCGCGGACCCGCGCCGAGCTTCGCGAGATCAACCGCCGCCTGGACCAGGGCTACGGGAACATGAGCCGCGGCCGTTATCAGGAGGCCCTCTCGCAATTCCGCAGCGTGTTGAAGTTCGATCCCGCCAGCCACCGCGCTCGTTTCGGTCTCGGAAACGTGATGATCCAACTCCAGCAGTTCGA
>JAHJJH010000225.1 GCA_018823105.1 Verrucomicrobiota bacterium
CCTTGCGGCGCTTCTTATGCGGATCGGGGCGGCCCGCCTATTGTCAGGGCGCGGCGCGTATGCTAGGCTGGTTCCGTCGGAGAGGATGAGCTGGGAGAGGTCGTTTTGATGACAAACCATTTCGATATCAATCGCCCGGTCCACCTGGCCCGTCGGGATGTGTTTTTCGAAAGGGCGGCGGAAATCCTCTACAGCCCGCTGCAACACCTGCCCACCGCGCAGCGCATCGAGCGTGTCGAGATGATTCTCGCGCTGCTGAAAATTTCGGAGCGGCACGCGTTTTTCGCCATCCAGGCATCGAAGGCGCTGCCCCGGGAGCACGATATGCTCCGGTTCCTGCGCCTGATATACGACAGCGTCCAGTCCGCGCACTCGATGATGCAGCACCAGTTGCACCTGGAGGCAGAGGAGAGTTTCCTCTGCCAGTTCCTGACCGCCACGCCGGAGCAGTGCGTGCTGCCGGCCCTGCACTACCAGCGAAGGGCGGAGGACATCCTGCAGGGATTGTGGAACGTCCTGCAACTGGCGCACACGGCCTACCGGGCGCTCCAGCAGGCCAACCAGGGCCAGTTCCAGGCCGACGAGCAGGAGCGATATCGCCTGGCGTACGACAGCTTCCGGCAGGATGTGATGGCCTTCTCGGCTCCGCCGGCCCCGACTCCGCCCCCTCCCGCGTGATCAGGCCCGGCCGAACTTGCGGTGCAGTTCGTTGAAACTCATGAAGATGACGGTCGGCCGTCCGTGCGGACACGTGTAGGGCATGGCCGTGCCGGCCAGCGCGCGGACCAGTTGCTCGATTTCCCCGGCGGATAGCCGGTCCCGCGCCTTGACCGCGGCCTTGCACGCGGCCTGTGCAATGGCCTCCTCGGCCCAGTGCTCCATGCCGCCGCGCGAACCCGCCCGCTCCATGGTGCCCGCCACCTCGGCCAGCAGCGTTGTGGCGGACACGTTGCCAAGGCATACCGGCAGCGCATCCACAAGAAAGGTGTCGGCGCCGAATTCGGAAATGCCGAAGCCCATCTCGCGCAGCAGGTCCAGTTGCTCCCGCACGCGACGGGCGTCCTGCGGCAGGAGGGCCACGGTCTCCGGGGTCAGCAGGCCCTGGCTGTGGACGTGATGGGCCAGGATTTCCTTCATGAACCGCTCGAACAGCACGCGTTCGTGCGCGGCGTGGGGGTCCATCAACACGACGCCCTCGGACGTTTCCATCACGACGTAGAGCCCGCCCACCTGCCCGAGCACGCGGCACCAGGCCCACGGCCCGCTCCCTGGCGCGGGCGAATCCACCGGCGGAACGACCCCGGCGGCCGGGGGCCTTCCCAGCGGCGACCCCATGGCCAGACGGGGATACGGGAAGGCCGCCGCGCCGGCCGCCATGCCCGCCGGGAACCAGTTCTCCGCGGGCGGGGGTGGCGCGGCTCCCGGCGCCACGGAGCTCATCGCCCCGGCGGGTGCCGCGTCCTCCGCCACGGCAGGAGGGCTCCCCAACGCGCGGCGCAGGCCCTCGATGACCGTGTCGCGCACGGCTCCGGGATTCCGGAAACGGACTTCCTTCTTGGCCGGATGGACGTTTACATCCAACTGCCCCGGCGGCAGTTCAAGGAACAGGAACAACACGGGATACCGGCCGCGCGGCAGGAGCGTGTGATAGGCCTCCGACAGCGCGTAGTGCAACAGCGGCGCGCCGGCCGGACGGCCGTTGACGAAGATATACTGGTCCGACCGGTCGCCCCGGTTGAGTTGCGGAAGGCCGGTGTAACCATGCAGCCGCACTTCGCCGGACTGAAAATCCACGGGGCGCAACTGCTTCACCAAGTCGCCGCCAAAGAGTTCCAGCAAGCGGTCCTCCAGTTTCGCGCCGGCCGCCAGCCGCCAGACCTCCCGCTCGTCCACCCGCAAGGTCAGCCCCACCGCCGGGTGCGAGAGAGCATACACGAGGAACGTCTGCCGGACGTGCGACAGCTCCGTCTGTTCGGATCGCAGGAATTTCCGGCGGGCCGGCACATTATAAAAAAGATTCCGCGCGCGCACGGCGGTGCCCGCCGGGCAGCCCGCCTCGCGCACGTCCTGGATCTTTCCCCCGGCGACCGTAATCTCCGTTCCCGCCTCGGCCTCGGGCGTGCGGGTGGTCAGGGTGAGCTGGGACACGGCGGCGATGGCGGCCAGCGCCTCGCCGCGGAAGCCCAGCGTGACCACGTTCTCGATGTCGTCCACGTCGCGGATCTTGCTGGTGGCGTGACGCTCAATGCTCAACAAGGCGTCGTCTCGACCCATGCCGCTCCCATCGTCCGAGACAGCGATGAGTTTGCGGCCGCCGGCGACGACCTCCACGGTGACCCGGCCCGCGCCGGCGTCCAGCCCGTTCTCGAGGAGTTCCTTGAGGACCGAGGCCGGGCGATCCACGACCTCCCCGGCGGCGATCTTGTTGATCACCGCGTCGCTCAACAGCCGGATGTGGGAAGACGCCGCCATGCCCTGGACTCTACCATGGAATCCGATCGGCGAAAAGGCGGGGACGGGCTCTTCTGTAGCCGGCCGCCGGGACCAACGGTCCCGGCTACAGGATCTCGACGGCGATATCGTCCTTGCTGGTCGGCGTAGCCGGTTCGAGGGCAATGGCCTTGTAGGTGGGCAGCAGGCGATAATAGACTTGGAGGGTCAGCGCCGCCAGGGTCGTGCGATAGATCGTCTGCGGATCGCTCTCGGCGCCGCCGCGTTCGCCCACCACGTTGCTGGACTTGCTGTCCGGCCAGTATCCCTTTTCGTTCTGATTCCGGACCAGGGTCGGGGCCACCTTATTGTTCCAGGCGCTCCACATCGCGCCGCCCCGGTGGAAGCTGACCTGGGTGATGTAGTACCAGGCATAGAATGGCGAGTTCATGGGATCGTTCCAGTCGCACGTCGCGTTGGACAGGGCGTCGAATCCTTTTCGCGTCGCGGAGTCGCTACTCAAACCCATCAATTGCATACACAGCACGGCCACCCCCGTCATGCCCAGTGCTTTCTCGGACCGGCGGTCGGTCTGACTGTGGCTGTACCCGAAGGCGCCGCTCTCCGGATCCTGGGCGGAGCGGAGATCGGCCGCCGCTTTCTCCAAAGCCTCCCGGATCCCCGGGGTCTCCGCCCCTGCGATATACGCGGCCTTGAGGGCCTGCACGTGCCAACCGGTCACGGAGGTATCCCGGCGGGCGCCCTTGGCATAGCTATAGTCCCATCCCCCGCGCGCCTGTTGGCCGTCAATAAGCACCTTGACGGCTTTTTCCATGACGGGTTTCAAGGCGGGAATGCGGGTCAGGCCATAGGCCTCGCTGAGGGCATAGGTCGCGATCGCCTGGGCATACACCGGGCCGGATCCGTCGATCTTCTTCATGAAGGACCCGTTCTCCTCCTGCCGGCCCATCAGGTAGCGTAATCCCTTCTCTACCGTCGCCCCGTACTTTTCCGAGGCCGTGGTCTCGCCGTGGGCGAGGAAGGTCAGGATGGCCAACCCGGTATAGCCCACGGTGTCCGGGTCCAGCCGTCCCTTCCAACTGCCGTCGGGGGCCTGCCGGTTCTTCAACCACTCCAAAGCCCGCAGGACGGCCGCCTCGGTGTACTGCCCCCACTGGCCGCCGTACTCACGCAAGCTCGAGGCCCGGCCGCCCGCCGAGCGCCCGGCGAAGAGCCCTTGCATGACGAGCGGGCTTTGGAAATCCTGCTGCACGTCGAGCGCGGCAAAATCCACCGTCGGATCGGGCGCCGCGAAATCGCTTTGGACGTCGGGAGGCGTCTCCGTCAGCGAAACCTCGGGCGGCGTAATGGCCTCGACCATCTCCGGCAGTTCCTCCAGTTTCTCCAGCTCCTCCTCAAACTCCTCCAGGTCCACCGCGTCGGGTTCCATCATCATCACTTCGATCTCCGGCGCCTTGTCGGCCGAGCGGTAGGTGACCAGCGTGACGAGCGCCAGGATCACGAGGATGTGGATAATGACAGACCCCATGGGCCCCCAGACGTGATCCTTGATCGCCCGGGCAATTCGTTTCGGATCCAGTTTCATAAAATCATCCTCCGCGGCGTCCTAGTTCGTGCTGACCACCGACAGGTTCACCAACCTTGCCTTCGAGCAGAGGTCCAGCACCTGAATCAGCTTTTCATGCGGCGAAGCGGCAGTGACCATGATCAGGATGGTCTGCTTGGTGTCAATACCCGCCAGCCGCGTCAAGAGTCGGTCCAGGTCCGGCAGGTCCACCGGCTTCTCGTTGATGACGAAGCCGTCCGGGAAGATCACGATCTTGATCATCTTCGGCGGCGTGTCCGGCTTCTCCTGGTTTTGCTCCGGCGAGGGCCGGAACACGTCCAGGTGCGCGACCACGTCCACGGGCTTCATGGTCACCAGGAAGTAGATCAGCAACTGGAAGACGACGTCAATCATCGGCGTCATCGGCAGTTCGGCCGTCGGGGTTTCCGGGCGTTTGCGTTCTCTGGCCATGGCGTCTTCCCTCCCCCGTTACGACTTTGGCTTTCCCGCGATTTCCTTGGTCGCGGCGAACTTGACCTTCCACAACCCGACCGCGGCGCAGGAATCCATGACCTGCTTGACGGCCTCGTGCTTGGCGCGGCCATCCCCCTGGATGACCACGGGAATGGTCTGGCCGTGTTGGGACACGGCCTTGCGCAGGATCACGCGCAGCATCGCGGGCGACATGTAGGTCCGGGCGATGGATATCCGCCCGTTCTGATCCACGTCCACGAAGACGGTGCGCGGATCCTTCTTCTCGACGGCCACGCCGTGGGGCGCCATGGCCATCTTGAGGTTCTCGTCGATGGCCTTCTTCTCCAGGTCCACGGTGGTCACGAAGAAGATGATGAGCTGGAACACGACGTCAATCATCGGCGTCATGTTCATCCCCGGTTCTTCGGCTTTTTTTCGCATACCGGCTGTTCTCCGGTTGGAGACTCGCCCCGGGTTCCGGGGCGGGCGGTTATTCTTCCACGACCTCGACGTTGCGCAGCGACTTGATCAGGTCCATGGTCAGGCCTTCCATGCCCAGCATGATCTTCGTCGCGCGGTTCTTGAAGAAGGTGTAGAAGCTCACGGCCGGAATGGCCACGCAGAGGCCGGCGGCGGTGGTCCACAGGGCCTGGGAGATGTTCATGGCCAGCATGGCCTGCTGTGCCGCGCCGGCCGTCATCGTGGCCAGGCTGGCGAACGCGTAGATCATGCCTTGCACCGTGCCCAGCAGCCCGAGCATCGGCGCCAGGTTGGCGCAGACGTTCAGGTAGGCCACCCGTTGCAATAGCAGCTCGCCCTCCAGGTCGGCGGACACGCCGACGACGTCCTGGATAACGTCGAACCCTTCCTTCACGTTGCCGAAGCCGGCGGAGAGAATGTTGGCCAGCGGGCCGGGCGCGTCCTCGCATATCTTGAGGGCCTTCATGACATCGCCCTGCTCCATCGCTTCGCGGACGCTGCTGACCAGCAAATCCGGCACGATTTTCTTGGCGCGGATATTGACGAACGAATCAATCGTCAACGCCGACGCGGCGACGGAGGTGGCCCCCAAGGCGAGCCACAGGGCGATCCCCAGGAAGCCGCTGTTGGCGACCATGGCAAAGAACCCGCCGGCATCCGCCTTCCTGGCCGCTTCCTCCTCGGCCGCCTTGGCCTCGTCGCTCAACTGCATGCCGCTGTCCGTTGCGGCCGGTGCCGCG
>JAHJJH010000226.1 GCA_018823105.1 Verrucomicrobiota bacterium
CGCCGAGCCGGGGGAACGTCCCGAGCGGCGCGTTAGCGCCGCGAGGTAGCGGCGTTGCATCCGTCTATCGGTTCTGCTTTACTCATTACCAAGTACGGCGTTTTTAACGAGCGACAGAAGACACCGCCATGCAGCAGAGCCTCGCGGACTCGGCACGCTGCATGGCGCAGCCATCCCCCCCCGCGAGGCTCTGCTGCATGGCGGCCCCGCACCGTGCGGCGAAGCGCGGCGAGCCGCTCTGGTGCGGGGCGAATAACCAAGGGGCGACCATGAAGGCTCCGCTCGGGTTCTGTGTCTATGTTCTGAGGAGCGAATCAGACGGGGACCTCTATATCGGGTTCACGACCGCTCTGGAGGAACGGCTGCGAGCGCACCACGAGGGCTCGGTGCTGTCAACAGCCCCGAGACGTCCCCTGAGAATCCTCTACTGCGAGTTGCACAGCCGCAAGACCGATGCCCTTCGCCGTGAGCGGTATCTCAAGACCACGGCCGGCAAACGAGCCCTGCGCTTAATGCTGGCCGACGCACTTTCGGGACGATAGGGCAGTAGAGCCTACGATTTACTACACGAAGCATCTTTGACATGCCTAGGGCGGATTCGAGCCGGGCTTTCCATTGTCACCAGGAATGAGAACCCTCGGGTTCGAGCGTTTGCGGCGAGGGTAGCCGCAAACACGGGCTTTCGCTTGCGAAAGCCCCCGCAGGGGCAAGGGCCGCGGGCGCGGCCCGCAGCAATCCCCCCCTCTCCGCCATTCTTCGCTCTGCGTCCGCTTCGGCGGACTTGAGCTACGAATGGCAGGCCATAAAACGCAGAGCGAAGAATGCCCTGCGAAGCTCAAGCGAACGCGCAGAGCACAGCAGGGCAGGATCGTTATGTATTACGTGTATTTTCTACGGAGCCAGAAGAATCCGGCCAAGACCTATGTCGGACAGACGGAGAACGTCCTGCATCGGCTGCAGCAGCACAATGAAGGTCGCTGCGTGGCAACCACTCGTCATCGCCCATGGGAACTGATGGCCTATGTGGCCGTGAAATCCGCCGCCAGGGCGCGTGAGCTCGAGAGGTATTTCAAGTCCGGCTCGGGTCACGCATTCTGGCACAAGCGCTTCGTCTCCTGAACATCCGTCTCACTGTCCCGAACCTGTCGGCCTTGCTCACCCGTGCTGAGCCTGTCGAAGCACCTGTGCTGAACGAAGCCGAAGCATGACGGCCCATTCGTTCCGCGTCGAATGTCCCAAGTTTATTGAGGGACTTCGCCCTGCATGCCGTCAGACGCCCAGAATCCGAGCCAGCTTGTCCAACGCCTCTGCCCGCTTACGCCGAGCCATCTTCCTGACGTTTATGACCTTCCATTGCAGCGCCGGCAGATCCCGCAGGTGTGAAATGCCGAGTCGCTCCCATTCCGGCTCGCCTCGCTTGATGGACAGCAGGAATGCCTTTTCATTCTCATCCAGGGCGGCTCTGATCCTTCCGGCCAACTGATGCTGGACCGCCATCAGTTCTTCCAGGGTAACCGCTTCCCTGGTCATGCCGAGAAACTGGTGCCGAAAAACAGCCGCCATATCCTGCGCGCGCGGCGCCAGCAGTTCGCTCATCGGGCGGGCATGTCCGGCAAGATAAACGACAAAGGCCCGCCGAACTTCTGCCGTAATTCCGTTTTCATCAAGCAGTCGCCTCACGTCAAACAGGTCGCGGGGATGTTGACGATCAAGAGCCGCGCAGATTTTGCTCCCGTACAGGTCGGGGAAAGCCAACGTTGAAATGGACGCGTATGATTCGAATTGCCGTTGAGCCGAAGGCGCCAACTCGCTCTTTTCCGGCGCGAAGACCGCCCCGCGGAAGACGAGATTCGGCTCGATGACCACGACCGCATCTCGACCGCTGATCTGGAGTTTCACCGTGTGGCCTTCGGCGGCCGTTTCACGGACGACGCAGCCCTCGACGCGCGCTTCCACATCCTGGCGAATGGCCCGCAAGGCTCCGCTGATTTCGGAAAGCGCTTCGGCTCTTGGTTTCAAGGGAAGGTAGGCCAGGTCTATGTCAACGGAAATGCGGGGCATATCCCGGACAAACAAGTTGATCGCGGTGCCGCCCTTAAGGGCAAAGCATTCGCGGCGGGCGATCTCAGGGAGACATCGCAGCATAAGGCGAACCTGATTCAAATAGCGAGAGTCAAACACGGGGCAATGGCTCCGTCCGCGGCGGAACCGTAATCTGGTATTTCGCATCAAATGCGCCGTTCTTGAACAGTTGGCGTTTGCCTTTCCCGAGATCCACGCGGGCAACGTCGAGCTTTTGAAACCATGCGTGACCGCATTTCTCGGCGCTCCAGAGGAAGTACCTTTTCACCCTTACGGAGCGACACCCTTGCAGCAGTCGTTGCACGATATCGGGTCGCAAGGTCGCCAACCCGTTCATCACCTGATGGGCATGCTCCAGCGCCGGGTTGGTCGAGGCCAGATAGATCGCCTCCAATACCGCCCGCTCGGGGGAAGCGGCTCGAACCGAGAAACGACCTTGCTCGATGTGCCCGATGGCGAATCCGCCCGGACGATCGAACAACCGCGGACAACGGTAGTCGATTTGTACGGCCCAGGAGTAGCGGATGAACCAACTCGGCAATCGCTCGCGTTTTCCGCCGAAGAGATACACGATTTGTCTGTTTCCCAGCGGCATGAAATGACCCAGCCCCTTCAGCAAGAGCGCCGTCTCACCCGCAACGTGGACATCCAGGCCCAATTGCTCGTGAAGCGCGTGGACGGCACCGAGCCAGTCAACCGAATCGCCGGCCCGTATAAAGGCTCCCCGGCCGAAGTGCTCCAGCCAGCCGGAAGACAGGTAACGGCGCGCCAGTTGACGGTAGACCCCCAGCTTCTCCAACCAAGCCTGGGTGGCCACCGTGCCTTGCGGCAACCCTTTAAGCACTTTGTTTAATTTCGAGTCCATTTTGTCCACCCAGAGTTTACTTTTATGAACTGCGTCAAACTACCCGGGAGCAGCAGTTTGATCTACATACATAAAAGTAAATCCTTGGTTTACAAAAGCAATAATTTTGTCAACAGAATGTCGGGTTGGGATGGTCCAATCAGAAACGGCCCGCCTGGCGGGCTCTCTCACCCGTGCTGAGCTCGTCGAAGCATGGCGGGCCAGTCGAAGGCGCGGCGCGATGTCCCGGTGCAGTCTCCTGACGAAGCCGGACTTTCCATTGTCACCAGGGATGAGAACCCTCGGGTTCGAGCGTTTGCGGCGAGGGTAGCCGCAAACACGGGCTTTCGTTTACGAAAGCCCCCGCAGGGGCAAGGGCCGCGGGCGCGGCCCGCAGCAATCCCTCCCTCTCCGCCATCCCGACCGCGAAGCGCGTCGGGATGGCGCGGCGTAATCTCCTGACGAAGCCGGGCCTTCTATTATCATGGGGGATGAGAACCCTCGGGTTCGAGCGTTTGCGGCGAGGGTAGCCGCAAACACAGGCTTTCGCTTGCGAAAGCCCCCGCTTGTCCGCCGTAGTTCCGCACATGCGGGACGAAGGCGGCCCGGGATGGAACTCCGCTCCGATCTACGACTCGGCGCGCCACTCATGAACGGATTCTTCTACGTGTACATACTCGTGAACCACGACGGTTCCCATTACTACACCGGGTTCACCGAGAATCTGGACGACCGCCTGCAGCATCACAATTCCGGCGTGGTTCCTGCCATATGTCCCTTCCGACCTTGGCGCCTCAAAACTGTGATCACATTCACGGACCGCGACAGTGCCCTTGCCTTCGAGCGATACCTGAAAACACAGTCTGGTCGCGCCTTTGCCAAGAAACGCCTTTGACGCTCGGCGCGGCGCGAAGAATGAAGACTAGCGTATTGCAATTCCGAGGGTTGCCCGCAAGTTGCCTGAATCTTACGAGCTTTTCGGATCAGAAAATCACCCCGAACCCGCTTATTGCATGAGCGCCGAGGGAACTCTTTTCATGCCCTGTCTGTCTACGTCCGGATATTGAATATTTAGAGTCTGACCCTTTTTTGCCCGTTATTCTCTATTTTGGGGGCTGACCCTGTTCGAGGGTTATTCTCTATTTTGGGGGCTGACCCTGTTCGACAACAGATACAGAAACGGCCCGCCTGGCGGGCTCTCTCACCCGTGCTGAGCCTGTCGAAGCACCCGTACTGAACCCCTCGAAACATGGCAGGCCATCCCGACCGCGAAGCGAGTCGGGATGCCCCGGCGCAGCCTCTTGACGAAGCCGGGCTTTCCATTGTCACCAGGGATGAGAACCCTCGGGCTTGCTCGCCTGCGGCGAGTTCGAGCGAATGAATTTGGACACTACCAAGCTGGCCTCTATTTTCAGGAAGATTAAATGTTGAAAGTGGAGATGTGACTCCTTGCCGCCAGGGGCGTCCGGTCTCCCCTCATTCTCTGAACTCTCTCGACTTCGCGGCTGTCTGCTCGCCGCAGGCGAGTTCTGCCGCGTTCTTCTGCTCAGAGTGGGGGCGCGCGCGTCTTCTGTCTTCAGTGTTTCTTAAACACTTGAAGAAGTTCGTTAATGTAACCGAGATATTGCTTTAGTCGGTCTCGATTCGGATCGTATTTCGGCGCCGCATGGTGGGAATCGTCTGTGGTCGAAAATGTTTTGAAGACGCGATCAACTACCCCTTGTTCGACCCCGCTTTCTTGGAGGAGTTTCCGCACTTTCTCGGCATTCAGTGAGTTGGGATTCTTTTTCTCACCCTTGACCTTTTCAAAAACCGACGCAGCGATTTCACATGCCAATATCCGGATCTCCTCCTCACCCTTGTCCTAGCGACCAGATGATGGGACCAGATTAAAACGGAAACTGGGTAACACTCCGA